>NZ_JAVERO010000010.1:0-39750 GCF_034007085.1 Castellaniella sp.
TGATCACCGATGGCCTTGTGGATCAGGGCGGCGGCCACGGAAGAATCGACGCCGCCGGACAGGCCCAGGATGACCTCGTCGGACCCAACCTGTTCGCGGATGCGAGCGACGGCCTCGGCCACATAGTCGGGCATGTTCCAATCGCGCGCACAACCGCAGATCTCGGTGACGAAGCGTTCCAGAATGGCCTGGCCCTGGACGGTGTGGGTGACTTCGGGGTGGAATTGGACGGCGTAGAAGCCGCGTTCCTCGTCGGCCATGCCGGCGATCTCGCAGGACGGCGTGGAAGCCATGCGCTTGAAACCAGGCGGCAAGGCCGTGACGCGGTCGCCGTGGCTCATCCAGACCTTGAGCATGCCATGGCCTTCGGGGGTCTCGAAATCCTGCAGGCCGGCCAGCAGGCGGGTATGACCATGGGCGCGGACTTCGGCATAGCCGAATTCACGATGATCGGAAAATTCCACCTGACCACCCAGTTGCAGGGCCATGGACTGCATGCCATAGCAGATGCCCAGCACCGGCACCCCGGCCTGGAAAACGGCGGCAGGGACTTTCAGGGATGCTTCGGTGTAGGCCGAGGCATGGCTACCCGACAGGATGATGCCCTTCAGGCCCTGCGCCTGTTGTTCGCGGATGAAATCGTCGGTCATGTCGCCCGGATGGATTTCGCAATAGACGCCGGTGTCGCGCACGCGGCGGGCAATGAGCTGGGTGACCTGTGAACCGTAGTCCAGGATGAGAATGCGCTGATGGTGCATGATGGATGGGCGATCGGGAGGGCTGTTCAAGGCGTTAATGTAACCCAGGCATGCCTCGGGTGTCCCGGCGCGGCAGGGCAATTACGTTACAGTAGAAGAGTAGAAGCTTCAAGGAGACGACTCGACATGGCCCCCCACCCTTTTCGTATTCCCCTGCCCCTGGCTGGCCTGCTGGCCCTGGCAGTCGCCATGGGAATCGGTCGCTTTGCGTTCACTCCCGTCCTGCCGATGATGCAGGCCGACCTGGGCCTGAGCCTGGCGCAAGGCAGCTGGTTGGCCAGCGCCAATTACCTGGGCTATCTGCTGGGCGCGCTGCTGGTGACGCACTTGAACTGGTCACCCGCAACCCTGCTGCGGCTCGGCCTGTGGATGGTGGTGCTGGTGACTGCGGCCATGGGGCTGGACAGCCATTGGCTGGGCTGGCTGGCGTGGCGTTTGCTGGCCGGGGTGGCCAGCGCCTGGGTGCTGATCGGGACGTCGGCCCTGTGCATCGCGCGCTTGAACGCCACGGGACAGGCAGAACGCAGCGGTCTGGTGTTCGCAGGCGTGGGCTGTGGCATTGCGTTTGCCGGGCTGGCCTGCATGGGTCTGACCCTGGCGGGGACCACGGCATCGCACGCCTGGCTCTGGCTGGCCGCTGCGGCCCTGGGCGGACTGCTGGGGGCATCGATGCTGTGGCGGACCCCAGAAACCCCGCAAGATGCCGGCGCAATCGCACCGCCCGCCGCAGCTCCAGATACGGCAGGCACTACGTCCCCACCCTCGCCCGCCCGGGCAGCCATGGCACAGGATCCGGCCTACAGCGTCTCGGCCGATGCCGCCCCGCCCCTGCACTGGGGCCTGATCCTGTGCTATGGGGTCTATGGCTTCGGCTATATCCTGCCGGCCACGTTCCTGCCGGCCCAGGCGCGGCTGCTGGTGCCGGACCCCTGGCTGTTCAGCCTGGCCTGGCCGGTCTTCGGCCTGGCAGGCGCAGTATCCACAGTGGTGGCCAGCCGCCTGGCGCGCCGCTACACCCGACCGCAGATCTGGGCCGGCGCCCAGGTGGTGATGGCGGTGGGCGTGCTGGCACCCGCCGTATGGCATGCGCTGCCGGCGATCCTGCTGGCCGCCTGCTGTGTGGGCAGCACATTCATGGTGATCACGATGGTCGGCCTGCAGGAAGCCCAGGTCGCCGTTGGCCAGGCCGGCGCCAAGCGCCAGATGGCGGCGATGACGGCTTCGTTTGCCCTGGGCCAGCTGATCGGCCCGATTTTCTTCAGCCTGACGCACACGGGGTTCGGCGCATCGCTGGAATTCGCCCTGGTGCTGGGCGCGCTGGGCTTGCTGGCAGGCGCCGTCCCGATCCTGCGGCTGCAGGCCACGGGTCAGGCCCCGGCCAGCCGATCAAAGGCGCAGCATTAGACGGCGCCCGCCGGCGCGGCAGGCGCGCCAGCGGTGCCGGGGGCCGATACAGCGCCCGGCATGCCGATCAGTCCGCCCGGTAGTTGGGGGCTTCCTTGGTGATCTGCACGTCGTGGACGTGCGATTCACGCACCCCGGCAGCGGTGATTTCCACGAATTCGGCCTGGGCATGCAGGTCGGCGATCGTGGCGCAGCCACAATAGCCCATGGACGCCCGGATGCCGCCCACCAGTTGGTAGATGATGGCGATGACGCTGCCCTTGTAGGGCACGCGGGCCTCGATGCCTTCGGGGACCAGTTTGTCGACGTTGTTGCTGGGATCCTGGAAATAGCGATCGGCGGAGCCGTCCGCCATGGCGCCCAGGCTGCCCATGCCGCGATAGGATTTGTATGAACGCCCCTGGAACAGCACGACTTCGCCGGGGGCTTCTTCGGTGCCGGCGAACATGCCGCCCATCATGCAGGTGGACGCGCCTGCGGCCAGGGCCTTGGCGACGTCGCCGGAATAGCGGATGCCGCCGTCGGCAATCAGGGGCACGCCGGTGCCTTCCAGGGCCTGGGCCACGTCGGCGATGGCGGTGATCTGCGGCACGCCCACCCCGGCCACGACGCGGGTGGTGCAGATGGAACCTGGGCCGATGCCGACCTTGACCGCATCGGCGCCGGCATCCACCAGCGCACGCGCAGCGGCGGCGGTGGCGATGTTGCCGCCGATGACCTGGATGTTGGGATAGTGTTTTTTGACCCAGCGGACACGCTCGATCACACCGGCGGAATGGCCATGGGCGGTATCGACCACGATCACGTCCACACCCGCAGCAGCGAGTTTTTCGACCCGTTCGTCCGTGCCATCGGACACGCCGACGGCGGCGCCGACGCGCAACTGGCCCTGGGCGTCCTTGCTGGCCAGGGGGTGTTCGGTGTTCTTGACGATGTCCTTGACCGTGGCCAGGCCGCGCAGCTGGAATTTGTCGTTGACGATCAGGACGCGTTCCAGGCGGTGGCGATGCATCAGCGCCTGGGCTTCTTCGAGCGTGGCGCCTTCGGTCAGGGTGACCAGGCGGTCCTGCGGCGTCATGACTTCGCGCAGGGAGACGTCCAGGCGGTCTTCGAAGCGCAGGTCGCGATTGGTGACGATGCCGACCAGCTTGCCGCCTTCGACCACCGGCAGGCCGGAAATGCCATGCTGGCGCTGCAGCGCGATGGCATCGCGCACCTTCATCGTGGGGGTGACGGTGACCGGGTCGATGACGATGCCGAATTCGTGGCGCTTGACACGCGCGACCTCGCGCGCCTGTTCGTCGGCGCTGAGGTTTTTATGGACGATGCCGATGCCGCCTTCCTGGGCCATGGCGATGGCCAGGCGTGATTCGGTCACGGTGTCCATGGCTGCGGACACGAGCGGGATGTTGAGCTGGATGCCCCGGGTCAGCTGCGTGACGAGGCGCGTATCGCGCGGCAGGACCTGGGAAAAGGCCGGGACCAGAAGAACGTCGTCGAAGGTCAGGGCTTTTTTGATCAGACGCATGGATGAACTCCGCACAAAGATCGATTATAGCGCCTCAGGCGAGGTGGGCCCGCGCATTGCGGAACATGCGCATCCACGGCGTGTAGCCCCCATGTGCGGTCTCGTCCCCTCCCCGGTCGGCCAGGCCCCAGCGTTCCGGGTGCCAGGACATCATGACGTTGCGGGTGACGCGTTCCGGGTGCGGCATCATGACGGTGTAGCGGCCATCGGCGGTGGTCACTGCCGTCAGGCCGGCCGGGCTGCCGTTGGGATTGGCCGGATAGGATTCGGTGCGCGCGCCCCGGTTGTCGACAAACGCCATGGCTTCCACGACCCGGGCGGCATCGCCCTGGCGGCTGAAATCGGCGAATCCTTCGCCATGCGCCACGGCGATGGGCGCGCGCGTGCCGGCCATGCCGGAAAAGAAAATCGATGGGGAATCCAGGATTTCGACCAGCGACAGGCGTGCCTCGTATTTTTCGGAGACATTGCGGGTAAAGCGTGGCCAGGCATCCGCACCCGGGATGAAATCGGCCAGCGCGGCCATCATCTGGCAGCCATTGCACACGCCCAGCGCGAAACTGTCCGGCCGGGCGAAGAAAGCGCCAAACTGATCGGCCAGCGCCGCATTGAAACGAATGGTGCGCGCCCAGCCCTCGCCCGCGCCCAGCACGTCGCCATAGCTGAACCCGCCCACGGCCACCAGGCCGTTCATGCCATCCAGGCGGATCCGCCCGGCCAGCAGGTCGGTCATATGCACGTCCACGGCCTCGAAACCCGCCACATCAAAGGCCCAGGCCATTTCGACCTGGCTGTTGCAGCCCTGTTCGCGCAGGATGGCGATGCGCGGGCGCACGCCGGTGGCGATGAAAGGCGCGGCCACATCGTCCTGGGGATCGAAATCCACACGCGGCGACAGGCCCGGATCCTCGGTATCCAGCCAGGTGTCGTATTCGGCCTGGGCGCAGCCGGGGTGGTCCCGGCGGGCCATGATGCGGCGCGTGGTCTCGCTCCAGATCTGGCCGAGTTCGGCCAGGGGGCGCTGGTAGATGATGGCGCCGTCACGGAAGACCTGCAGTTCCCCGCGCGCATTGGGCATGCCGACCACGTGGGTGCAGTGCGCCAGGCCCGCCTGGCGCAGATGGCGCAGGACTTCGTCACGATGCGCGCGCGGTACCTGCAGCAGCCAGCCGGCTTCTTCGTTGAACAGGGCGGCCAGATTGCGTTCGTGATGCTGGACGGCCACCTGTTCGGCGCGGATCTTGTAATCCCCGGCATCGGCGGTGTGCGGGTCGATGGTCAGCATGTCCAGGTTCAGGGACACGCCCAGGCGACCGGCAAACGCCATTTCGGCGGCGGCGGCCAGCAGGCCGCCATCGGAACGGTCATGGCAGGCCAGGATCCAGCCCCGGGCCGCCAGTTCACGCAGCGCCAGGAAAGCGGCTCGCAGCAAGGCCGCGTCGCGCAAGTCGGGGGTTTCCGTGCCCATGTGGCCCTGGGTGTGCGCCAGCACGGAACCGCCCAGGCGTTGGCGGCCTTCGCCCAGGTCGATGAGCAGCAGCACGGAACCGTCCGCCACATCGCGCAGCTGCGGCGTCAGGGTGGCGCGTACGTCGGCCACCGGCGCAAAGGCCGTGACCACCAGGGACACCGGGGACACGACCTGATGGTCGCCGGACGCATCGCGCCAGGCGGTGCGCATGGACAGGGAATCCTTGCCTACCGGGATCGACAGCCCCAGGTGCTGGCACCAGTCGCTGACGGCCGATACGGTGTCGTACAGGGCTGCGTCCTGGCCCGGCGCACCGCAGGCGGCCATCCAGTTGGCGGACAGTTTGATGTCTTCCAGCCGCGCAACGCCCGCAGCGGCCAGATTCGTCAGCGCCTCGGCCACGGCCATGCGGCCTGAGGCGGCGGGATTCAGGACGGCGATCGGGCTGCGCTCGCCCAGGGCCATGGCCTCGCCCGCCACGCCTTCGTAGTCGCGCAGGGTGACGGCGCAATCGGCCACCGGGACCTGCCAGGGGCCGACCATCTGGTCGCGGGCCGTCAGGCCACCCACGGTACGATCGCCAATGGTGATGAGAAAGGATTTGTTGGCCACGGTGGGATGACGCAGCACGCGCTCGATGGCCTCGGGCAGCGCGATGCCACTCAGGTCCAGAGGATCGCCGGTCACGGCGGCGCGTTCGGCATTGCGCTGCATGCGCGGCGGCTTGCCCAGGATCACGTCCACCGGTACGTCCACGGGACGCAGCCCGACCGGGTCGATTTCGCCCGCCGGACGGTCCAGGCCGGGCAGCCCCTCGTCCAGGGTGACGCGCAGGCGGCGTTCTTCGGTGGCGATGCCGACCACGGCATAAGGACAGCGTTCACGATCGGCAATCCGCGCAAAACGGTCCAGGTCCTCGGGACGGATGGCCAGCACGTAGCGTTCCTGGGATTCGTTGCTCCAGATCTCGGCGGGCGACAGGCCGGATTCTTCCAGGGGCACGCGCCGCAATTCGAATTGCGCGCCACGGCCCGCGTCGTTGACCAGTTCGGGGAACGCATTGGACAGGCCGCCCGCCCCGACGTCGTGAATTGCCAGGAGGGGATTGGATTGGCCCTGCTGCCAGCAGCGGTCGATGACCTCCTGGGCGCGGCGCTGCATTTCGGGGTTGCCGCGCTGCACGGAATCGAAATCGAGTTCGGCCTGGTTGGTGCCTGCCCCCATGCTGGAAGCCGCGCCGCCGCCCATGCCGATGCGCATGCCCGGGCCGCCCAGCTGCACCAGCAGCGCGCCCGGCGGCAGCGGGTCCTTGTGCGTCAGCTGCGCATCGATCTGGCCCAGGCCGCCAGCCAGCATGATGGGCTTGTGATAACCCCAGCGGGTGCCGTCCACCGCTTGCTCGAAACTGCGGAAATAGCCCAGCAGGTTCGGGCGGCCGAATTCATTGTTGAACGCCGCCCCGCCAATCGGGCCTTCGATCATGATGTCCAGCGGCGTGGCGATGCGCCCGGGCGCACCACCGGCATCTTCCCAGGGTTCAATGGCGTCGTCCACGCGCAGGTTCGAGACGGTGAAGCCGGTCAGCCCTGCCTTGGGCTTGGATCCGCGTCCGGTCGCGCCCTCGTCGCGGATTTCGCCGCCCGCGCCGGTTGCCGCGCCCGGGAAAGGCGCAATGGCCGTCGGGTGGTTGTGCGTTTCGACCTTCATCAGCGTGTGGGCCACGAGATCGTGGCGTCGATACACGGTGTCGCCGGCATCGCCTGCATGAAAGACCCGCGCCGGCCCACCGGCCATGATGGCGGCATTGTCCGAATAGGCGACGACCGTGCCTTCGGGCTGGGCGGCGTGGGTGGCACGGATCATGTCGAACAGTGTGTGCGCCTGGGCCTGGCCGTCCACCGTCCAGTGGGCGTTGAAGATCTTGTGGCGGCAGTGTTCGCTGTTGGCCTGGGCGAACATCATCAGTTCGACATCGGTGGGGTCGCGCCCCAGGTCGCCATAGGCACGCAGCAGATAGTCGATCTCATCGTCCGACAACGCGAGCCCCAGGTCCGCGTTGCAGGCTTCCAGGGCGGCACGTCCCTGGGCCAGCACGGGCACGGTCTGGACAGGCTGACCGGCCAGCGGGGCAAACAGCGCCCGGCCATCGAAATCATCGTCCACCACGGTTTCTGTCATGCGATCGTGCACACAGGCGGCCACGGCGGCCAGCTGGTCCGCGTCCAGTGCGCGGCTGCCCAGCAGACCGCGCTCCGGCACGACGGTATAGCGCACCCCGCGTTCGATGCGGTGCACCTGCGGCAGGCCGCAATGGCGGGCGATATCGGTTGCCTTGCTGGCCCAGGGGGAAATCGTCCCCAGGCGCGGAATCACCAGGAAACGTGCCGCGTGCCGTTCAGTGACCGGGGCGGGTATCGCGCGGCCATCGTCCAGCAGCGCCTGCAGGCGGGCCTGCCCTGCTTCATCGAGCGCGCCGTCGAGCCCGATGAAATGGCACGCCTGCGCATGGATGTCGCTCACGGGCAGGTTCCGGGCGGCCAGGCGGCGCAGCAGGCGTTCCCGGCGAAAATCGGACAGAACGGATGAACCGGGGATGATCAGGACGGTAGTCACGGCGAGACGGCTCGAAGGCATGGGAAACCGTCTATTTTAGCCGCCTTCAGGGGTCCGGATAGCGAACGTCCAGGATGTCGAGTTCTTCGATCCCGGCGGGCGTGCGCAAGGTCACGGTATCGCCTTCGTGCGCCTTGATGAGTGCGCGGGCCACAGGCGAAATCCAGCTGATCCTGCCGGCCAGGGGTTCGGCCTCGTCCACGCCGACGATGGTGACGGTGAATTCCTCGCCCCGGCTGTCGCAATAGCGCACGGTCGCGCCAAAGAACACCTGGTCGCGGTTGGGCTGCTGCGCAGGGTCCACGACCTCGGCCGATTCCAGCCGCCGCGTCAGGTAGCGGATGCGCCGGTCGATTTCCCGCAACCGCTTCTTGCCGTACAGATAATCGCCGTTTTCCGACCGGTCGCCGTTGGATGCCGCCCAGGACACGACGGACACGACCTCGGGCCGTTCGACGTTCATCAGACGCATCAGTTCATCGTTCAACGCCCGGTAGCCGGTGGCCGTCATGTAGTTCTTGGCGCCGGCTGGCAGGGCGTGGGATTCGGGCAGGTCATCGTCCTCTTCGTGGTCCGATTCCTTGACGAAAGCCTTGTTCATGGCATGCTCCAATAGGGCCAGTTCACATTAGATCCAGTCCCGCCAGACCGGGACCAGGCCATCGGGCAGCGGTGGCACCCGGCCCAGTTCGGCGCGAGGAGTCCCTGGCGCGTGAAAATCCGAACCGCGCGAGGCCTCGAAACCATAGGCCTGCGCCACACGGGCGTAATGATCGCACTGGGCTGGCGTATGGCCGCTGGAGACGACCTCCAGGCCGCTGCCGCCCAGGGCCTTGAATGCATCGAACAGTGCATCGAACTGCAGCGGTGTGTAGCGATAGCGCCCAGGGTGGGCAATCACGGCCTTGCCGCTGGCGGCACGGATCCAGGCCACGGCCGATTCCAGGCTGGGCCAGCGCGTCGGGACGAAGGCCCGCTTGCCCTCGCCCAGGTAACGGTCGAACGCCTGCTGCAAGGACTTGCAATGCCCTTGTTCCAGCAGGTGGCGGGCGAAATGCACGCGGCTGATCAGATCCGGATTGTCCACATGCCGCAGGGCGCCTTCGTAGGCGCCGTCGATGCCGCAATCCCGCAGCCGTTCGGCGATTTCGCCGGCCCGTTCGAAGCGGCTGCGGCGGATGCCGGCCAGGCCGGCGTTCAGGTCAGGCTGGTCCGGATCGATGTGCAGGCCCAGCACATGGATCGTGCGTTCGCAGAACGTGACGGAAATTTCCACCCCCGGGATGAAGCCCAGACCCAGTGCGCGCGCCGCCGCAGCCGCTTCCGCCAGACCGGACGTTTCGTCATGGTCGCTCAGCGACCACCAGTCCACGCCCTGCGCATGTGCGCGGGCAGCCACCTGGGCAGGCGGCAGGACGCCGTCGGAACAGGATGAATGGCTGTGCAGGTCGATATTCAGGGACATGGCTTCGATGCGCCAGAGGCGCAGTCGGGGACGGCCTCGGGTCGCGGCAGGATCAGGGGGCGAGCAGGAAATCGCGCACGGCGGCGATCTGCGCGTCCGTGCGCAAGGTGGGCGCATGCCCCACGCCATCGAATTCCACCAGACGCGCGCGCGGATTGCGTTCCGTCATGCGCCGCGCGGCATCCTGCGTCAGGATGTCGGACTGCGCGCCGCGCAGGATCAGGGATGGCACGGGCAGATGATCCCAGGCCTGCCACAGCAGGGCCTCGGCGGCGGTCGTGGCCTCGGGCGTCTGCAGGGCAAAAGGCTGGGCCAGGCGCAAGTCATAGTGCTTGATCCACTGTCCGTTCTGCTCGACGAACACATGTTCGGTCAAGGCGCGCCAGCCGGCTGGATCATGCGGCCCGAAACCGGCGGATACGGTCCGCACATAGTCCACCGCCTGCTCGAACCGATCAAAGCGCAGTGCCTGGCCGACGTATGCGCCGATCCGCGCCAGGCCGCTCGCATCCAGTGCCGGTCCGATGTCATTGAACACCATGCGGCCCAGCGGTACGTCAGCCACCGCGCCCAGCCCCCCCGGCCCCCGCGCAGGACGCAAGGCGGGCGACATCGTCGCCATGCCCGCCAGCCCCAGGCCGATCAACCCGCCCATGGACGTGCCAACCCAGTCCAGGCGTGCTGGCCGCAAGCGGGCCAGCAGCGTCAGCATGTCGGCCACATATTGGGGAATCACGTAACCGTTGGGATCGATCAGCCAGTCCGAACGCCCGCGCCCGACGACATCCGGGCAGACCACCCGGTATTCCCGGTCGAGCGCGCACGCCAGCGGGTCGAAGTCCCGCCCGGTGCGGGTCAGCCCGTGCACACAGAGCAGGACCCGATCATTGTCCGGATCGCCCCATTCCCAATACGCCATGCGATGCAGGCCTGCCGGGCTGGCGCAGGTGACAAAATCCAGGCGGGGTTCGCCAGCCGGGCGGGTACGGGCGACGGGAGAAACGGAAGACATGACGGCACCTCGTGTCGGACGGACCCTGGTATTTAACCATGCCATGACGCGGCAAGCCCCCAAGGCTGCCGCGCCCGATGGCCCGGGCCTGCCCGGTTCAGACGTGCAGCGCCTGCCCCAGCGCCCGCAGGGCGGCTTCCTGGATCGCCTCGCCCTGGGTCGGATGCGCGTGGATCGTGTGGCCGACGTCCTCCAGCCGCGCGCCCATTTCGATGGACTGGCCAAAGGCGGCGGCGAATTCGGACACCCCCCGCCCCACGGCCTGCCAGCCCAGGATCAGGTGATTGTCGCGCCGTGCCACGACCCGCACGAAGCCGTCGGTGGATTCCAGCGTCAGCGCCCGGCCATTGGCCGCCAGCGGAAAAGACGCGTCGATGGCGTCGATGCCCGCCTGGGCCGCCTGCTGCGGCGACAGTCCTGCCGTGACGACTTCCGGATCGGTGAAACACACGGCCGGAATCGCCGCCGGCACGAAGCGCCGCGTCCGGCCGGCGATCTGCTCGGCCACGCATTCGCCCTGGGCCATGGCGCGATGCGCCAGCATGGGCTCGCCCGTCAGGTCGCCGATCGCCCAGACGCCGGTCATGGACGTACGGCAGCGATCGTCCACCCGGACGGCCAGGCCGTCCATGTCGAGCATCAGGGAACTGAGCCCGAACCCCCGGCTGCGGGGCTTGCGGCCGACGGCCACCAGCACCTGCTGGGCGGGCAGCACGTCCTCGGTCCGGCCCGACTGGACCCGCAGGCCCTTGCCGTCGTCAGTCAGGCCCAGGACCTGGGTCTGCACGTGCAGGCCCACGCCCAGGGCTTTCAGCGCAGTGTGCACCGGCTTGACCAGATCGGCATCATAGGCCGGCAGGATGCGGTCCTGGGCCTCGATCACATCGACCTTCACGCCCAGTTTGCGATAGACCGTCCCCAGTTCCAGGCCGATGTAGCCGGCACCGACGATGGCCAGGGATTTGGGCAGCTTTTTGGGTGCCAGGGCCTCGGTCGAGGAAATCACCGGGCCGCCGAAAGGCATGAAAGGCAGCGCGGCCGGTTCCGACCCAGTGGCCAGCAGCAGGTGTTCGCAGCGGATGCGCTGGGGCGCGCCGGCCTTGCCTTTGGCGACCGGATCGACATCCACGGTCTTGCCATCGACGATCCGCGCCCAGCCCTGGACGACCGTGACCTTGTGCTTTTTCAGCAGCGCGCCGACGCCTGCGGTCAGTTTCTTGACGATGCCGTCCTTCCAGGCAATGCTGCGCGCCAGATCGAGTTCGGGCGGCTGGACGCGGATGCCCAGCGCTGCATCAGCGGCATGGCCCTGCAGCGCGTGAAACTGTTCGGCCACGTGGATCAGCGCCTTGGAAGGAATGCAGCCGATGTTCAGGCAGGTGCCGCCCAGGGCGGCGCCTTCGACCAGCACGGTGGGGATGCCCAGCTGGCCGGCACGGATGGCCGCCACGTAGCCGCCAGGGCCGCCGCCGATGATGAGCAAGGTGGTATTGAGGGGATTGGCCATGCTGCTTACTCCACGAACAGGAGCGCCGGGCACTCCAGATAGCGCCGGATGCACTGGATGAACTCGGCGGCATGCATGCCGTCGACCACACGATGATCGAAGGACGAGGACAGGTTCATGAGCTTGCGCGCCACGACCCGGCCTTCCTGGAACACGGGGCGTTCGACCACGCGGTTGACGCCGACGATGGCGACTTCCGGATGATTGATGACCGGGGTGGACACGATGCCTCCGAGCGCCCCCAGGCTGGTCAGGGTGATGGTCGAGCCGGTCAGTTCGTCACGTGCCGCCTTGCCCTGGCGGGCGGCCTCGGCCAGGCGCGCGACCTCGGCCGCGCAGGACCAGAGATCCAGGGTTTCGGCGTGATGCAGCACCGGCACCATCAGGCCCGACGGGGTCTGCGCCGCCACGCCCAGATGCACGGCCCCGTACTGGGTCACCACGCCGGCCTCATCGTCGTAGCGGGCATTGATCTGCGGAAATTCGCGCAAGGCCAGCACCATGGCACGCGCCAGGAAAGGCAGCAGGGTCAGCTTGCCGCGTGCCGCGCTGTGCACGGCATTCAGGCGCGCCCGCAGCGATTCCAGTTCGGTCACGTCGATTTCCTCGACATAGGTGAAATGCGGGATGCGACGTTTGGATTCCTGCATTTTCTGCGCGATCTTGCGCCGCAGGCCGATGACGGGGACTTCGGTTTCCTGGTGCTGGGCCGCGTAGAGCGACCCGGTGGTGCGATTGGACGTTGCATTGCGGTCACGCGCCAGCCAGGCATCCAGGTCGCCGTGCGTGATCCGCCCCGCAGGGCCGGTACCAGGGACATATTGCAGGGTGATGCCCAGGTCCCAGGCCCGGCGGCGCACAGCCGGCGAGGCCAGCGGACGCTGGCCTTCGGGGCGGGCCGGCGCATGCGAGGCGGCGTGCGGCATCGCCCCGCCAGACGCGGCGGCCGGCGCCGGAGCGGGTTCGATGGCTGCCGCAGCGACGGGCTGGGGCGCGGCGGGCGCGGGCGCTGGTTCGACGGGTGCCGCAGCGGCGGGCGCAGGTGCCGCCGCGCGCGATGTCGATCCCACCGTGGCTTCGTTGCCCTCGCCTTGGACTTCCAGGCGGATGAGTTCCGAACCCACCGCCATGACGTCGCCGACCTTGCCGCCCAGCGACATGACGCGCCCATGCACCGGGGACGGCACCTGAACGGTGGCCTTGTCGGTCATGACGTCGGCCAGGATCTGGTCCTCGACCACGGCATCGCCCGCCTGGACATGCCATTCGACCAGTTCGACTTCTGCGATGCCTTCGCCGATGTCCGGCATCTTGATGATGTGGATACCCATTATGCCTCCCGGAACACGCGCTTGAACGCCTCCGCGACCCGCTTGGGGCCGGGAAAGTAAGCCCATTCATGCGAATGGGGATACGGCGTGTCCCACCCCGTGATGCGTTCCACGGGGGCCTCCAGATGATAGAAACAGTGTTCCTGGACCAGGGCGCACAGTTCGGCGCCGAAACCGCTGGTGCGGGTGGCCTCGTGCAGCACCACGCAGCGGCCGGTCTTGCGCACCGAATTCAGGATGGCATCCAGGTCCAGCGGCCAGAGGCTGCGCAGATCGAGGATATCGGCCTCGATGCCGGCCTCGCGGGCCGCGACCTCGGCCACGTACACCATGGTGCCGTAGGTCAGCACGGTCAGTTCCCGGCCTTCGCGGTACAGCGCGGCCGAATCCAGCGGCACGGTGTAGTAGCCTTCGGGCACATTGCCCAGCGGGTGCTTGGACCAGGGGACGACCGGCTGGTCGTGGTGACCGTCGAACGGACCGTTGTACAGGCGCTTGGGTTCCAGGAAGATGACCGGATCATCATTTTCGATGGAACTGATCAGCAGGCCCTTGGCGTCATAGGGGTTGGACGGCATGACGGTGCGCAGGCCGGCCACGTGCGTGAACAGGGCTTCGGGGCTCTGGCTGTGGGTCTGGCCGCCGAAGATCCCGCCGCCGCAGGGCATGCGGATGGTCAGCGGCGCGGTGTAGCCGCCCGCCGAGCGGTAGCGCAGGCGCGCGGCTTCGGAAAAGATCTGATCGGCGGCCGGATAGAAATAATCGGCAAACTGGATTTCGACCACCGGCCTCAGGCCATAGGCCCCCATGCCGATGGCCGCCGCCACGATGCCGCTTTCGGAAATCGGCGCATCGAACACGCGCGCGGCGCCATATTTGGCCTGCAGGCCTTCCGTGCAGCGGAATACGCCGCCAAAATAGCCCACGTCTTCGCCAAACACGACGACGTTGTCGTCCCGTTCCAGCATGACGTCCATGGCCGAACGCAGGGCCTGGATCATCGTCATGGGACGGGTCTTGGTTTTTTCCTGTGCCATGCTCACACCCCCAGTTCCTGGCGCTGCCGGCGCAAGTGGACCGGCATGTCCTTGTATACGTCTTCGAACATGGTCGCTACGCTGCTGGTGCGCCCCGTGGCCAACGTGCCGTGGGATTCGGCCTTTTTCTGGGCGGCGACGATTTCGGCCTCGCAGGATTTCTGCAATTCCTGGTGTTCTTTTTCAGACCAGATCCCACGCTTGATCATGTGGTCCTTCAAGCGCACGATCGGATCGCCCAACGGGAAGCGCGACCAGTCATCGGCCGGCCGGTACTTGGACGGATCATCGGATGTGGAATGCGGCCCGGCCCGGTAGCTGATCCATTCGATCAGGGTGGCGCCATGGTTGTTGCGCGCCCGTTCGGCGGCCCAGCGGGACACGGCGTAGACGGCCAGGAAATCATTGCCGTCCACCCGCAGCGAGGCCACGTTCGAACCGATGCCGCGCGCCGCCAGCGTGATGCCCTCGCCCCCCGCAACGGACTGGAAGGTGGAAATCGCCCACTGGTTGTTGATCACGTTGAGGATCACCGGTGCCCGATACACGTGCGCGAACAGCAGCGCCGTCTGGTAGTCCGATTCGGCCGTGGCGCCATCGCCGATCCAGCCGCAGGCGATGCGGGTATCGCCCTTGATGGCCGATGCCATGGCCCAGCCCACCGCCTGGGGCATCTGTGTACCCAGATTGCCCGACAGGGTGAAAAAGCCTTTTTCCGGCACCGAATACAGCACCGGCAGCTGGCGGCCCTTGAGCGGGTCCTGATCGTTGGAAAAGATCTGGCACATCATGTCGAACAGGGGGTAGTCCTGCGCGATGAGCAGACCCTGCTGGCGATAGGACGGAAAATGCATGTCGCCATCGCGCAGTGCCAGCGACTGGCCGATGGCAATGGCTTCTTCCCCCAGGCACTGCATGTAGAAAGACGTCTTTTTCTGCCGCTGGGCGATGACCATGCGCGCATCGAAGATCCGCGTCGTCACCATGGCGCGCAGGCCACGGCGCAGCAATTCGTCGTCGGGCGGGTCTTCGGCCCATGGGCCCTGGGCATCGCCCTGGTCATCGAGCACGCGGATCAGCCCCATGGCCAGGTCGCGGGTGTCGTAGGGCGCAATGTCGATGGGGGGTTTGCGCGCCGCCCCGGCGGGCTGCAGGCGCAGATAGGAAAAGTCGGTCGCCTGACCGGGACGCCCCGAGGGTTCGGGCACGTAGAACTTCAGCGGTGTCTGTGTCATGGTCGCAAAAATCTTTTGGATTTTTCACAAGCCCATTGGACCCCCCGAATGCCGGGTGCTGTCGCAAGGACCACAGTCGTCTTGTGGACGGCTGCCGGATCATCGCCGATCCCGCGCATGGGCGCAAGACCGCGAAAACCATTAGAGATGCCCTGGACAAGCCGGGTAAAAAGCAGCGCATCCCTACGGGCGCCGTCCGTGCCAATAACGACGGGACGACTCCAGAACACTGTACAACGACAGCCCGTCCGCACGCGACTGGGCATTTACCCCGCCTTGCCAATCCGTGCGCCACACAGTGGCGCCCGCCCGACGCCAGCGTTCCAGCACGGTGGGGTCTGGGTGGCCGTGACGGTTCCAGGCGCCCGCCTGGACAATCACGTGGCGAGCGGCCACCGCATTGACGAAGGCCGCCGACGACGAAGTCCGCGACCCGTGGTGCGCAGCCACGACCACGTCCACCGGCGTCAGACCGCGTTCCACCAGGGCCGATTCGGCCCGGCGCTCGATGTCGCCGGTCAGCAGCAGGCTGTGGTGCGCCCCCCGCACCCGCAGCACGCAACTGCTGGCGTTGGCTTGAACGCCCTTGCGGCGCGCGCGCACGTCCAGCGGCCAGAGGAATTCGAACTCGACCCCATCCAGGCGCCAACGGTCGCCAAACAGGCACGGAACCGCCGCCTGGGGCAATGGCGTGTCCCCGGCATCCAGTTTGCGGGTCTCGGCACGCAGCCAGGATTCCAGATCGAAGGATGCGAAGGCCTGCGCCACCGGGACCGCTACCAGCACACTGCGCGCTCCGCCGGCATGATCCAGATCGGCATGGGACACGATCAGCGCATCCAGGCGGCGCACGCCCAATGCTTTCAGGGCAGGCACCACCGTGCGAGCGCCCTCGTCCGCGTCCCGCGCATGGCGCGCGCCCGCATCGAACAACAGGGTGTGGCGCGCCGTGCGGATCAGCAAGGCACTGCCCTGCCCGACGTCCAGCGCGTGCAGATCCCACTCGCCTGCACCAGGGCGATCCGATGACCACAGCAGCATCGGAGCCAGGGCAAGCCAGCCCCAGACGCGATGACGGCAGATGACATCGAACCCATGCCGCGCCACGCCATGCCCATGCCGCGCCAGACCGCCGGAGTCGGTGGACCCGGCGGTCTGGCGCGGCCACAACGCCACCGCCACGCCGGCCATGGCCAGCCCATACAGCCAGGCGGGCCCGGCAGGCACGGGCCAGGCCGGCAAGGCCGCCAGCCATTCTGTCGGCCACATCATCAGGTTCAGGGTTCCGTGCGCCAGCCAGGCCAGGCCCGAGGCGACGGAATGCAGCCCGGGAACCAGCGCCACGGCGGCCAGCAGCAGCGACAGGGGCGTGACCAGCAGTTCGATGACTGGAATGGCATAGGCATTGGCCAGTGGAGAAACCAGCGAGACTTCGTGGAACATCCAGGCCAGCGGCGGCGCCAGCGCCCAGGTCACCGCCCATTGCAGCTGCGCGGCAATCTTCAGTCCTCGCAACCAGCGGTCGCGCCGCCGTTCGGGCCGGGACGCAGCCTGCGGCGCGCGCGTCTCCGCCTTTGCCCCGACCGCCAGCAGCACCGCCACCGCCAGGAACGACAGCCAGAATCCACCGGCCAGCACTGACCAGGGATCGGTCGCAACGACCGCCACGGCCGCCAGCGCCAGCACCCGCGGTGCACTCAGGCGCAATTGCAGGGCCTGGGCCCCCGCCACCACGGCCAGCATCATGAAGGTACGCCGTGCAGGCACCCCCCACCCAGCCAGCAGGCAATACACCCAGGCGACCAGCAAGGCGGCCAGGGCGCCCGCCCGCCGCGCAGGCCAGCGTTCCGCCAGGCAGCGGCCACGCCAGCGCAGGCGGCGCCACAGGGCCGAGACGGCCAGCGCGCCGGCCCCGGACAGCATGGTGATGTGCGACCCGCTGATGGACACCAAGTGCGTGATGCCGGTGCGGTTGAAGACGGTCCAATCGGCATCGTCCACGCCATCCTGGTCGCCGATGGCCAGTGCCCGCAACACCGGCCCATAACGCAGATCCGCCAGATACGGCGCCATGGCCTCGCGCACCGCATGGCGCGCGCGCCCCGCAATGACGGCCAGGCTGGCCCAGTCTTCGTTGCGCAGCCATGCCGGCGTGCCGCGCACCGTTCCCTGAGCGCGGATCCCGGCGGCAAAGGCGTGCGCCTCGTAATCAAAGGCATGGAAATTCTGCGCCGCCCGCACGGGTCGCAGCACCAGGGCCATGCGCCAGACCTGTCCCGGGCGCACCTCGGGAAACGGGGGATCGGGTGGCTGCGCAGGCGCATAGGGGCCACGCCAACCCCCGCCCGGCCAGCGCACCCGGATGCGCTCGGGCACACCGCCAGGATGCGCATCCAGCACCACGGCCTCGAAAGCCAGGCGGTCCGTCTGCAGCCGGGGCAGGCTGTCCACACGCAGCGTGACGCGCGCCACCTGATCCACATTGCCATCGGCCAGCACCTGATTCAGCCGCGCCTGGGCGCACCAGACGGTAAAACCACAGCCGATCCAGGCAGCCCACAGACAGAGCACGGCACCACGCAACCAGGGAACAGCGTGCACCGGCGCACGCCAGACTGCCCACCCCACCAGCCCCAGCACCCCGGACACCACCCCCAGTACGCCGCTGCCCGGCAGATCGGCCAGACCATGGGCGCCGAGCACGCCGCCCAGCCCCGCCACCACCATTGCGCGCCCGCGCATGCCGCCCCCCCAGAAAACGAATGCTGCGGAAGCTTAAGGGGCGCACAGGCTGACGGAACGCCGCGCGCGCGTTCCGGTCCAGGCGGGAAACTACGCTGTGTCCATCCCGCCCAGGGCGCGCGCCAATCGCGGCAGCACCCGGCAGGCATTGGCCGCGCACTGCGCAACCAGCAGCGCCGGGGCCTGGCCGCGCAATTCGGCCAGGACATGGGCGATCCGGGCCGTTTCCGCCGGTTCATTGCGGGCTGGACAGGGCTGGCCATCGACACCGCGCCCCAGCCAGGCGGGCGGGATGTCGGGCGCATCGGTTTCCAGCACCAGGGCCTCTGCGGGCAGATCCGTCGCCAGGCGGCGGATCTGCCGGGCACGCTCGAAAGTCATGGCGCCGCCCATGCCCAGCGCGAACCCTTGGGCGATGAACTGTTCTGCCTGCTGGAAACTGCCATTGAAGGCATGGGCAATACCGCCAATGGGCGGACGGCGGCGCAGGTGCTTGAGCAGCATGTCCTGGGAACGGCGCACGTGCAGCAGCACCGGCAGGCCGTGGCGCTGCGCCAGATCCAGCTGGCGCGCATAGAATCGTTCCTGGCGGGCGCGGCCGGCCGGCGTGCTGATGGCGGGCACGAAAAAATCCAGCCCGATCTCGCCAACCGCCACCAGCCGGGGATCGTCCCTGGACGCCGCCAGCGCAGCGTCCAGCGCATCCAGGTCTTCATCACCCGATGCGGCGACATACAAAGGATGGATGCCCAGGGCATAGCAGGCACCCGGTGTCGCATGCGCCAGGTCCCGAACGGCCGTGAAATTGGCACGCATCACCGCCGGTATCACGATGCCGCGCACGCCCGCCCGGCGCGCCCGTTCGATCACGGCCAGCCGGTCGGCATCGAATTCGGGGGCGTCCAGATGACAGTGGGTGTCGATCAGCATGGGGCCTCCGTATGAATGTCACCCAGGCAGCCGAACGCCGCCCGCAGCCTATCCGGCCATGTTCACATCGCTGCGTGCAGGCATTCCGGATTCATCGGACAGGGCGCAGTCTGCGGGGTTTGCCCCGTGTACTTCTTCGTTCAGCACCCCTGCCTGCATGTGCAGGCGCCGGTGCGCCAGGGCGGCCAATGCCGGATCGTGGGTGACGATGACCAGGGCCGTGCCCAGGTCCCGGTTGATGCGGGCCAGCAATTCGAACATGGCCGCTGCCGTATGGCGGTCCAGGTTGCCGGTGGGTTCGTCGGCCAGCACGCAGGCCGGCTGGGTCACCAGCGCCCGCGCCAGGGCCACCCGCTGGCGTTCGCCGCCCGACAGCTGGCCGGGAAAATGCGCGGCCCGCGCGGACAGGCCGACCTGATCGAGCATCACGGCCGCCTGTTCCCGGGCCTGGGCGCGTGCGCAGCGGCGCACGATCAGGGGCATGGCCACATTGTCCAGTGCGGTGAATTCCGGCAGCAAGTGATGGAACTGATAGACAAAGCCCAGGGCCTGATTGCGCAAGCGGCTGCGGCGGCGCTCATCCAGCCCGGTCGCGGCCTGGCCGGCGATCCACAGCCGCCCGGCGTCCGGCTCGTCGAGCAGGCCCAGCACGTGCAGCAGCGTGCTCTTGCCCGAACCCGAAGCGCCGACCACGGCGACCATTTCATGGGGATGCACGGCCAGGCTGACGTCCCGCAGGACCTCGACCCGCCCGGCACCCTCGTCGTAGGTCTTGACCAGGCGCTCGGCACGCAGCACGGCATCGGTGGCAACGGGATCAGTCATGGCGCAGCACTCGGGCGGGTTGCAGGCGGGCCGCCCGCCAGCTGGGATACAACGTGGCCAGCAGGGACAGGACCAGGGACGTCCCGCCGATCACGGCGATGTCGCTCAGCTGGGGATTGGACGGCAGTTCGCTGATGAAATAGATCTGCTGGGGCAGAAACTGGATGCCCAGCAGATGCTCGATCCAGGGGACGATCACATCGATGTTGTAGGCCACCAGCGTGCCCAGCGCCACGCCCCCCAGCGTGCCCACCACGCCGATCAGGGCCCCCTGGATCAGGAAGATGTGCGCGATCTCGGCCGGCGTCGCCCCCAGGGTGCGCAGGATGGCGATGTCCGAACGCTTGTCCTTGACCGCCATCACCAGCGAGGACAACAGGTTGAAGGCCGCCACCGCCACGATCAGCGTCAGGATCAGGAACATCATGCGTTTTTCAGTCTGCACGGCGGCGAACCAGGTACGGTTGTTCTGGGTCCAGTCCATCGCCCGCACGCCCGCCGGCATCCGGCCCAGCAAGTCCTGCGCCACCTGGGGCGCGCGCTGCATGTCGGCAATGCGCAGGCGCACCCCGCTCACCCCGCTGTCGCGAAATACCCGGGCGGCGTCCTGCACATCGATGAACACCAGCGAGGCGTCATATTCGTAGTAACCAGAGGAAAAGATCCCCGACACGGTGAACTGGCGCATGCGCGGCGCAAAACCCGCCGGAGAAATCGATCCTTGGGGCGCCAGCAGCAGGACGGTATCACCGACCATCAAGCCCAGGGACTGGGCGATCTGGCTGCCCACCACCATGCGGAACGCCCCCGGCGCCAGACTGTCGAGCGAGCCCGATGCCATCTGGCCGGCCAGATCGGACACTTCCGGTTCGATCGCTGGATCGATGCCGCGCACCTGGACACCGCTCAGGCCCTGGCCGCGCGCCAGCATGCCCTGGGCCGCGACGAACGGCGCCGCGCCGCGGACGGCAGCGTCCTGGCGAGCGGCGTCCGCCAGGTCCTGCCAATGTTCCAGCACCTGCTCATGATCGGAACCCGGCACATACAGTTCGATGTGCGGCAGCACCGACAGCATGCGGTCGCGCACCTCGGTCTGGAAGCCGTTCATCACCGACAGGACGATGATCAGTGCCGCCACCCCCAGGCCGATGCCCGCCATGGAACTGGCCGCCACGAAGGACACGAAGCGATCGCCCCGGCGCCCACCCCGCCCGGCACGGGCCAGGCCCGCGTAGCGTGCTCCTATCCACCATTCATACGCCATGCGAATCGCCATCCTCGTCCGTTCGATATCCTACAATTCCGCCATGCACATCGTGATTCCCGGGGCTTTGCCCGAACCCGAGATGGCCGCCGAACTGGCGCCCCATCTGGCGCAACGCGCCCCTTCTCTGGCCCGCTGGCTGGGTGCCGGCACGCCCAGGACGACGGCCTGCCCGGCGGCAGACACCTGGTGCACGCCGCTGGAACACTGGCTGCTCCAGGCGCGCGGCTTTGCGCCGGCACAAGACGAGCATATTAGCGCAGGTCTGGGGCCGTTGCGCCTGCCCGGCGCGGACCACGAGCCCGTCTGGCTGGCAGAACTGATCCACATGGCGCCCTCGCGCGATGGCGCAACCCTGCTGCCGGCCGATACACTGGCCATCACCGCCGAACAATCCGCCGCCCTGATGGACGCCGCCCGCGAACTGATCGAAGACAGCGGCATCACGCTGACGCCGGACACCCCCGACACCTGGCGGGTGCGCTGGCCCGAACCCATCCGCCTGGACTGTGCCAGCCCGGCGCTGGTCGCCGTCAGCGCCGTCAACGACTGGTGGCCGCAGGACCCGGCTGCACGCCCCTGGCGACGCCTGGTCAATGGCCTGCAGATGGCCTGGCACGAACATCCGGTCAACCTGCAGCGCCAGCAAGACGGGCTGGCGCCGATCAACAGCCTGTGGCTGTACGGCGGCGCACGCCGCAACCAGCTGCGCCGCCCGCTGCCGGACGATCTGCGCATCGAAACCGCATTGCAGGCCCATGCCACCGCCCAGGACTGGGGCGGCTGGATCGAAGCACTGGCCGGCCTGGAACGACGCTGTTTCGCCCCGCTGGCCCACGCTGCGCCGACACTGGTGCTGACTGGCCGTGAACGCACGGTGGAACTGGACACGCGCGCCGGCTGGCTGCGGCGCCTGCGTCCCCTGGACTGGAGGCGCTGGTGGTGCGCCCGCTGATCCTGACGCGCCCGGCCGACCCGGATCGCGCCCGCGCGCTGGAGGCATCCGGCGTCCACCCCTTGCTCGCCCGCCTGTGGGCCGCCCGTGGGCTGGATCAGGCCGGGCCCACGGAATGGGCCGCCCTGATCCCGCCACGCCGGCTCGCGCATGTGGACCGGGCCGGCGCGCTGCTGGCCGATGCGATCCAGGCGGGCCAGCGGCTGCTGATCGTGGCCGACTACGACTGCGACGGCGCCACCGCCTGCGCCGTGGCCATGCGCGCCCTGCGCGAAATGGGCGCCCAGGTCGATTTCCTGGTTCCCAGCCGCGAAACCGGCTACGGCCTGTCCCCTGCCGTGGTCGAACAGGCCCGGCGCCATCCATCCGGCAAGCCGGATCTGCTGGTCACGGTGGACAACGGCATCTCCAGCATCGAAGGCGTTGCAGCGGCACGCGCCGCCGGCATCGACGTCATCGTCACCGACCACCACCTGCCTGGCCCGACACTGCCCGATGCTCTGGCCATCGTCAACCCGAACCAGGCGGGCTGCGGCTTTCCGTCCAAACACCTGGCCGGTGTCGGGGTGATCTTCTACGTCATGCTGGCCACACGCGCGGCCTTGCGCGCGCGCGGCGTCCTGCCGCCTCGCGGCGGCCCCAGGCTCGAAGCCTGCGCCGACCTGGTGGCCCTGGGCACCGTGGCCGATGTGGTGCGCCTGGACGCCAACAACCGGCTGCTGGTCAGCCAGGGGCTGCGGCGCATCCGCCAGGGCCGGATGCAGGCGGGGCTGGCGGCCCTGTTCGCAGTCGCAGGCCGCGACCCGGCCCGGGCCGGCACGGACGACCTGGGCTTCGCCCTGGGGCCGCGCATCAACGCCGCCGGCCGCATGGCCGACATGAGCCTGGGCATCCATTGCCTGCTGGAAGACGACCCCGCCCGCGCCCTGGAACTGGCGCACGCGCTGGACCAGATCAATCGCGAACGCCGCGAACGGGAAACCACCATGCGCGACGAGGCCCTGGCGCAGTTGGATGCGCAAGTCCAGACACGCGCCGCCAGCGTCTGCGTCTGGCAGCCCGGCTGGCATCCGGGCGTGATCGGCCTGGTCGCATCCCGCCTGAAGGAAACCTACTGGCGCCCCGCCCTGGCCTTTGCACCGGACGCGGGCGACACCCTGCGCGGCTCGGGCCGCTCGATCCCGGAAATCCACCTGCGCGACGCGCTGGATCTGGTCAACAAGCGCCTGCCGGGCGCCATCCTGCAATTCGGCGGCCATGCCATGGCGGCCGGCCTGACGCTGCGCACCGCCGCCTTCGACGATTTTTCGCAGCAGTTCGATGCAGCCGTGCGCACCCTGGGCGCGCGCGAATCCTTCGAGCCGCGCCTGGACACCGATGGCTCGCTGGAACCGGACTACCTGACCGTGGAAACCGCCGGCCTGCTGGCCGACCAGGTCTGGGGTTCAGGCTTTCCGCCCCCCTTGTTCCTGGACCGCTTCCGCGTCCTGCACCAGCGCCTGCTGAAAGGCCAGCACCTGAAACTGTTCCTGGAACGCGACGGCCGGCGTCTGGACGCCATCTGGTTCAACCATGGACAGCCCCTGCCCGACACGATCGAAGCAGTCTACCGGCTGGACTGCAATACCTGGGGCGGCCGCAGCAGTGTGCAGATCCTGATCGAGGACGCCAGAGAAGCCGCCTGAAGCCGGTCTCGCCCAGAGGCGCCCTCAGGCGAGGCGAGCCGGCTTCGCGGGCCAGGCGGCCAGCAGCAGCCCCAGCAGGGCCAGCGCAAACGCCAGGGTCTGCGCTGACCCAAAGGGCTCGCCCAGCATCCAGACACCGACACAGGCCGATCCGACCGGCAACATCACGGTGAACACGCCCGCGCGCGAGGCCGGCACCCGGCTCAGGCCCGTCATCCACAGCCAGATGGTCCAGCTCGACGCCAACCCGTAGAACACCAGCAGTCCCCACACCGCCCAGGACACCGCGCCAAAGTCGAACTGCCAGGCGGTCCAGGCGCCGGCCGGCAGCATCAGCGCAAACCCCCACAGATTCATCAGGGCGCTGATGCGCCGGGACGACAGTACCGTCGTCAAACGCTTGCCGATCACGGCATAGCAAGCCTCGCACAGCACGGCGCCGCACAACAGCGCATACCCCAGCCAGTGATCTCTGTGGCTGCCCGCCGATGCAATTTCACTGGATCCGGGCCCGGCCAGGGCCAGCAGGGCAATGCCGGAAATCGCGCAGGCAATCGCCGCCAGCACCCGCAGAGAAATCGTTTCGCGCAGCACCACCCAGCTGAGCACCGCAATCGCTGCCGGGATGGCCGACATGACGACCCCGGCCGCCACAGCGCCGCTGTAGCTGACCCCCAGTACCATGAAGACTGTGAACAGAAAGCTGCCGATGAAGGCTTCCAGGAACATCAGCAGATGCACGCGCCGGGTGAGCGGGGGTTCAGAGGACGGACGGCGCAGCCAGTGCAGCATCCCGGCCCCGCCAATGCCAAAACGCAGCCAGCCCAGCAGAAACACAGGAAACACGGCTGCCAGGGGTTTGCTCAGGGCCACGCAGGCGCCCACCACGAACATGCTGGCCGCCAGGCTGCCGTAGGACAGCAGCAGCCCCCTCTTGCCATCCGTGCTCATGAACGTGCTTGCCGCGACGACAGCACGATGCCGCCAATGATCAGGGCAAAGGCCAACGCATGGAACAGCTGCGGGGTCTCGCCCAGCAACCCCAGCGACAGCAAGGCGGCAATCAGCGGCGTCAGGTTATTGAAGAAACCCGCCAGGGTCGGACCCACGCGCTGCACGCCGGCCCCCCAGCAGCGAAAGGCAATGACCGCCGGACCGACGGCGACGAAGACCACGGTCAGCGCCAACGGCCAGCCCCACTCGATCCGCCAGTCCGTCAAGCCCCATTCCAGGGCAGCGAACAACCCCGACCAGGCCACACCGTAGATCACCTGCCCCAGCAGGAAGCCCGCCCAATGGGAGCGGACCGGCGCATCCGCTGGCACCTGGGTCAGCTGCCAGCTGTAGAACGCCCAGAGGATGGTGGCCAGCACCATCAACAGATCCCCGGCGACGAAACGCAATGCCAGCAACTGGCCCCAATCCCCTTGGGACAGGACGACGGCCACACCGGCCAGCGACAGCGCCGACCCCGCCACCTGGGACGGCCGGATCGGCACGCCATGAAACACCCGGCCCACGATCATCATCCAGACGGGCATGCTGGCCGCCACCAGGGTGACATTCACAGGGGTCGACGTATGCAGGGCCAGGTATTGCAGCGAGTTGTAAAGCCCCACTCCCAGCAGACCCAGCACGGCGTAGCGCCGCCATTCCCGCCAGACGGCGCTGCCGGCGCGCAGCACGCTGTGCCCCAGGGGCAGAAGCAATGCCAGCGCCAACGCCCAGCGCAGGAAATTCAGGGTCAGGGGGGGCACCATCTGGGCCACCGCCCGGCCAACGACGGCATTGCCTGCCCACAGCAGAGGCGGGATCAGCAGCAGGGCCGCCGTGCCGGGATTGAGTCGTTCGTTCATGCAGGCTCGAAAAACGGATACCAGCGGGAATTCTAACCGCATGACCGTGCACTTGAAGCGCGCCCCCGGGTCGGTCACGCCAGCGCGCGCCGCAGGACACAGCCTGCTTCTTGACATAACAAGCCTCAAGCATTATCATATAAGTGCTTGATAATCAGCGGTTTTCAATTCTGGCAGCTTTCATGCCAGTCCATGCGGGTTCCACCCCGCCATCCCTTCGGGGGCCTTCGCGTCCCTGCCCGGATTTTGATCGCCTCGCGACCCCGCCTGCATGCAAGGCCCGATAACGGCGCATGCCCGCTGACCCTTTGTCCCACTCACCGGAGCGCACCACATGGCCAAAGAAGAACTGCTCGAAATGCATGGATCCGTCACAGAAGTCCTGCCGGATTCCCGTTTCCGCGTGACCCTGGACAATGGGCATCCCGTGATCGCCTACACCGGCGGCAAAATGCGCAAACACCACATCCGGATCCTGGCAGGCGACCAGGTCACGCTGGAAATGTCGCCCTACGACCTGACCAAGGGCCGCATCACCTTCCGCCATCTGAACCGCAGCGCAGGCAGTTCATCCGCGCCGCGCCGCCGTCACTGAACACTGACGGCACGCCCCCGCTTGCCGGCCAGCATCGCCGGCCTGCCCCCTGCGGCATCCGCCCTTTCCCCTCAAAAACTCAATGGCAGTCCGGCACCGTCTGGTCCAGGTAGACCTCGAAGGCGATGTCGCCGGCCTGCTGGTGCGCCAATTGCCGCAAGCGCTCTGGCGCGGTCGCCTGGCGGATGGCTGCCTCGAGCGGCGCCGGCAAATCATCCCGCATCAGGCGTTTCAGGGTCTGTGACCGATAGGGCGCCAACTGCGCCGAAAATTTCCGCCATTCGGGAAACGCCAGCAGCTGTTTCATGAAATCCTCGTCCTGCACGGCCGCATCGCACTGGCCGATCCGCAGCGCCAGCAAGGCATCGGTTGCCGAAGCATAGATCTGTTCGATCGCGCCAAAGCGCGCCGATAGTTCACCAGACACGCGTCCGTCCGCACTCAGGCACACCGTCCGTCCGCTCAGATCGGACCAGGCATGGATGTCGGTATCGGTCCGCATGATCGCCATCGGGCTGGCCGACCAGGCCAGCCGCGCCACATGCACACCCGGAGGCAATGCGCTTGCATCGGACCATTCGCCTACCCAGGCATCCAGCGCGCCATCGGCGACCTGCTGCGCGGCCTGCGCGGCGGACACGGCCTGCAGGGGTGCGCCGCCCTGCCCCGCCTGTCCAGCCAGCACCTCGATGCGGGCCGGCGTGCGGACTTTGGCGCCCGGCGCCTGGGGCGCAGGCACATCGGCCACCCCCAATACCCATCCATCGCCTGCGGCATGCATGCCTACGCCTGCCGCAGACGCTGCCGCGCCAGGTCTGGAAACAGCCAAAGTCAAGGCTCCGGCCACGAACACGGCCAGCAGGCCGGACCGCAACGCAGAACACGAACGCGCTTTCATGGATTGTTCACGCCCCCTGGTCAAGCGCCGGCATTCACACATATTGGTAGCGCAGCACCTTGCGCTTGATGTTTTCCAGGCAGACCTGGTCGATCAGGGTGGCCAGGATGGCGATGGTCAGAATATTGGCCATCACGCCCACCATGTCTGCCGTTTCACCGGCATAGGCCAGTGAACGGCCCAGCCCCTGGCCGAACCCGATCAGCATCTCGGCCGAAATCAGCGCCCGCCAGGCATTGCCGAACGCCAGCTGGGCGCCCGTGATCAGTTCCGGCATGACGGCAGGCAGGTAGACGCGCCGCAGCATGTCCCAGGCAGTGGCCCCCATGACGCGGGCGGCCGACACATGGGTCTGTAACACGCTCTCGGTGGCATTCATGACCGACAGGGCGGCCGGGAAAAATGCCGCCAGCGCGATGACCACGATGATGGGCACGTTGCCGAACCCCATCAGGATCAGGAACAGCGGCACCCAGGCAATCGACGGGATCGACTGCAGAATGATGATGGCGGATTTCAGCACTTCCCGGAAAAAGACCAGCAGTCCCCCGGCCAGCCCAAAGCCGATGCCAAACAGCAGCGCAAACCCATAGCCCGCGCCCAGCCGTCCCATGCTGCCGGCCAGCGTGGCGCGGAATTCGGCAGTCTGCACATCAGACCACACGCGCGCGAGCACACTGGGCACACCTGGCATCAGGAAATCCGGCAGGGTCCAGGCGGCCATCTGCCAGAAGAGCAGGATGGCCGCAATGGCGATCAGCATGGCCAGCTTGCGCGCGGCCGGAGAAACACGTCGTTTTTTGCTCATGGATTACGGATAGGGCATGGCCGGGCTTGCACCCGGCCATCAGGATTTCAGCCGATTTACACACCGCAGTGCGCGTGAGCGGCCCGCAGACGGGGCGCCAATGATCGCACCCGGCCACGCATCACAGTTTGCGGGCCTGCTGCCAGCTCAGGTCGACGATGGCCTTGACCTCGTAGGGCTTGCCGTCCCGGGTCTTGAGCGAACCCTGGGCCTGCATGATGTCGGCCACTTCCTGCATGCGCGCCAGGTCCTGCGGCGTCAGCGCGGCGCTGAAGGTCTGGGTCTGGATCGCCTTGCTGATGACCTGCTCACGGGGCAGTTCGCCGTGCTCCCGCGTCTTCAGGGTCGGCTCGGCGATGAAATAGCCGGCAATCAGCCTGGCCGCCTCGTCGGGCTGCTGCTGCAACAGGTCGATGGCCTCGCGCTGGGCATCCAGAGATTTCCAGACCAGGTCTTTCTTGTGCTTCAGGGTATCGCCCGAAGTGATCGTCACCATGCAGGGGAAAGGCCAGACCTCGCCGATTTCGTAGATCTGCCTGACCGGCGCGATCAACTGGGCGATGCTGGCCTGGGGTTCGAACAGGAAAGCCGCATCCACCCGCTTGCCAACCAGGGATTGCACGGCAACCTGCGGGCTGACGCCCAGGATCGAGACGTCCTCGGGCGCCAATCCGGCGTCCTTCAGCACCACACCACGCAGCACCGTATCGGCCGTGCTGCCCTCTTTCTGCGAAGCCAGCGTATGGCCCTTCAGGCCAGCCACGTCCTGGATGCCCGAATCCTCGCGCACCACCAGGGCATGAAAACCACGCTGCGCACCGCCGACCACTTTCAGGTCCGCGCCGCGCGAAGACCAGGAAGCCGCATTGGTAAAGCCCAGCACGCCGGTGTCGAGCTGCCCGCCGACAATGGCCTTGATCAGGTCCGTCCCCGATTTGAATTCGACCAGCTGCACGTCCAGGCCCTGCTTTTCGTAGAACTTGCCTTCGTACGCCGCGATGGCCTGGGCATCATCCATGACCCGGATGTAGCCCACCTTGAAGGGTTCGGCGGCCTGCGCCTGGGATGCCAGCGACAGGGTGGCGAACAGAGCAATCAGAAAATGGCGGGGCTTCATGCGGCGAGTTCCTCGGAAATGGATGGGGACTGTTCTGTGTCATCGACAATGCCCAGCAGGCCCAGGATTTCCCGGCGCATGGTTGCAAAGCCGGACAGATCATGGGTTTTTGCGGTGTCTGTCAGATGGAATTCCTGCAACACGCGCGACGGGCGGGCGCTGAACACCAGGATGCGATCGGCCAGGAACAGCGCCTCGTCGACATCATGGGTCACCAGCAGCACTGTGGGCCGGGTTTCACGGATCAGGGTACGCAAGGCGTCCTGCAGGGTCATGCGAGTCAAGGCGTCCAGCGCCCCGAAGGGTTCATCGAGCAGCAGCACCTCGGGATGCGAGATGAAAGCCCTGGCCAGAGCACAGCGCTGGCGCATGCCGCCGGAGACCTGATGCGGAAAATAATCCTCGAAACCTTTGAGCTTGACCTTGTCGAGCCACAGCCGGGCCTGCCGCAAGGCTTCGGCCCGGCCGACCTTTTGCAATTCCAGGGCCATGGCCACGTTCTGGGCCAGCGTCAGCCAGGGATAAAGCGCATTTTCCTGGAACATCAACATGCGGCGGGGATCAGGCTTGCGCACCGGCTGGCCATCGGCCAGCACCTGGCCGGCCGATGGCTGTTCCAGGCCCGCCGCCATGTGCAGCAAAGTGGATTTGCCGCAGCCCGACGGGCCGACCAGCGCCACCAGTTCGCCTGGCGCGATGTCGCGCTCGAAACATTCGACCACCCTCAGGTCGCCGAAATGTTTTTGAACCTGCCGAAAGGAAAGATTCATATGCTGAAAAAGGAATCATCGTCTTGATGTTCCCTACTTTAACGATCCCGCTTAATGCGCAACAACGACAGATTAAGTATTTCAATATATGTTTTTGGAATATGTGAACGCGGGCTTGGCTGAAAGCCAGATCACAGCGCTACGATAAAGAACGCCGCCTTCCAGGAAACCCCATGCCCATCCCGCCTCCTCAGGACCCCGTGGCCCGGCTGCTGGCCGTCCACACAGAAACCCGGCGGCAGCTGCAGGCAGCTGCCGCCTGCGGCATTGCGGCTCCGGCCACTTTCACGGCCTGGATCGACGGCGCAGCCCGCACGGCGCACGATATCCTCGAACAACAGCTGTTTCCCGCGCTGATCGAATCCATGGCGGGCTCGGACGCGGTCTGCCTCAAGGGGATGACCTGTGGCCTGGCCCGGGACCGGGCCGATCTGGACCGGCGCTGGCGCCAGACGATCCGCCCTGCCCTGGTCGGGCCCATGACGCTGACCGACCGGGACGCCCTCGCCGCCTGGGCCAAGGATTCCCTGGACTGGCTGGCGCGGGCCGACGAAGAACTGCTGCCCATGGCGGCCCGCTTGCTGGACGATGCCGCCCTGGACGCACTGGCCACGGCCTGCGCACGGCTCGACGGCTGCCCCTGAGACCTGCGGCATGCGATTGAAGTAGTGGTTTTTCCGCGTCGACGTGGCCCCGGGTTCCTGCCTATACTCCGCACGATCATCTATCTATTCAGCTTACATACTCTCAGACGAACGCCATGGCATCCCCTGCATGGCGAGCCCACATCCGGAGACCTCCCCAATGAAATTTTCGACCTCTCGTCTTGCCGCCGCCATCGGCCTGTCCCTGAGCCTGGGCCTGGCGGCCGCCACAGCCTCCGCAGCCCCCATCGTCGTCAAATTCAGCCACGTCGTGGCCGAAAACACCCCCAAGGGCCAGGGCGCGCTGAAATTCAAGGAACTGGCCGAAGCCGCGCTGCCGGGCAAGGTCGAAGTCCAGGTGTTTTCCAATTCCCAGCTCTTTGGCGACGGCAAGGAAATGGAAGCCCTGCTGCTGGGCGATGTGCAGATCATCGCCCCGTCGCTGGCGAAATTCGATCGCTACACCAAGAAGATCCAGATCTTTGACCTGCCGTTCATGTTCGATGACATGGATGCGCTGGACCGCTTCCAGGCCAGCCCCAAGGGCCAGGAACTGCTGGATTCGATGAAATCCAAGGGCATCAAGGGCCTGGCCTACTGGCACAACGGGCTGAAACAGCTGTCCACCAACAAGGACAAGCTCACCCGCCCCGAAGACGTCAAGGGTCTGAAATTCCGCATCCAGTCCTCCGACGTGCTCGAAGCCCAGTTCCGCCAGCTGGGCGCCAATCCCCAGAAACTCGCCTTCTCCGAGGTCTACCAGGCCCTGCAGACCGGGGTGGTCGACGGGGCCGAAAACCCCTGGTCCAACATCTATTCGCAGAAATTCCACGAAGTCCAGAAGACCATCGCGGTCACCAACCACGGCGCACTGGACTACATGGTGATCACCAACGCCGGCTGGTGGGACGGCCTGCCCGAGGACGTGCGCACCGGCCTGCAGAAAGCCATGGCGGGCGCCACGGAACACGCCAACAAACTGGCCGCCGAAATCAATGACCGCGACCGCCAGCGCATCGCCGAGGCCGGCAAGGCCAAGATCCAGACGCTGACCAAGGAAGACATCGCCGCCTGGCGCGCCGCCCTGAAGCCGGTCTGGGACAAATTCGAAGGCCAGATCGGCAAGGACATCATCGACGCCGCCGTCGCCTCGAACCAGCAATAAGGCACGGGACGATCCCAATGCCCAATCACGGCCGCTGCACAGCGGCCGTTTCACGTCCACTTTGCAGCCTGCAGGCCGCTTCGATTCAACAGGCATGCAATGGCCCTCCGCAGGATTCATTGCATGCCCGGACGCCCCCCCTGGACCGGAGACCCTTCCATGTTGAAAAAATGGCTGGAACACATCGAGGAAGGCCTGATCGCCTTTCTCCTGGCCGCAATGACCGTGGTGACCTTTGCCCAGGTCGTGGCCCGCTACGTCTTCAACTACAGCTTCGTCTGGGCGCTGGAGCTGACCATGTTTTTCTTCGGCGCCCTGATCTTCCTGGGTATTTCCTACGGCGTGCGCGTGGGCGCGCACATCGGCGTCGATGCCCTGGTGCGCGTGCTGCCGGCGCGCCCGGCCCATGCGCTGGCCATCGCCAGCACCCTGCTGTGCATCCTGTACGCCGCCATCGTCGTCTACGGCGCCTGGATCTATGTCGACAAGATCTACACCATCGGCATCCTGGCCCAGGACCTGCCCATCCCGCAATGGGTGCCGCGCATCGTGCTGCCCCTGGGCTATGCGCTGCTGATCTGGCGCCTGGGCGAGGTCCTGTGGAACCAGTTGCGCGGCGGCCATGCCTCGCTGCTGGGCGACGAAGTGGCCGATGCCATGAAATACCGCAGCGATGACGATTCCAAGGGAGACGCCGCATGACCACCACCGCGCTGTTCCTCCTGCTGTTTGTCTTCATGTTCATGGGCATGCCCGTGGCCGTGGCCCTGGGCCTGTCCTCGCTGCTGACCATCCTGGCCTTCGGCCATGATTCGCTGGCCTCGCTCTCGCTCAAGCTCTACGAGACTTCCGAGCACTTCACCCTGATGGCGATTCCGTTTTTCGTGCTGGCCGGCGCTTTCATGACCACCGGCGGCGTGGCCAAGCGCATGATCCGCTTTGCCACGGCCACGGTCGGCCACCTGCACGGCGGCCTGGCCATCGCCTCGGTGATGGCCTGCGTGCTGTTTGCCGCCGTCTCGGGGTCCTCGCCGGCCACCGTGGTGGCCGTGGGCTCGATCGTGATCGCCGGCATGGTGCGCGCCGGCTATTCGCAGTCCTTTGCCGCCGGCGTGGTCTGCAACGCCGGCACCCTGGGCATCCTGATCCCACCGTCCATCGTCCTGGTGGTCTACGGCGCGGTCACCGAAACGTCCGTGGGCGCGCTGTTCATGGCCGGCGTCGTGCCCGGGCTGCTGCTGGGCCTGGTGCTGATGGTGGCCATCTACATCATCGCGCGCGTGCGCAACATGCCCTGCCAGCCGCGCGCCAGCGCCGGCGAGGTCCTGCGGGCCGGCCGCGATTCGATCTGGGGGCTGCTGCTGATCATCATCATCCTGGGCGGCATCTACGGCGGGGTCTTCACTCCGACCGAAGCGGCCGCCGTGGCGGCGGTCTACGCGTTCATCATCGCGGTGTTCGTGTACCGCGACATCGGCATGCGCCAGGTGCCCGAAGTCCTGATCGATGCGGCCAAGGTGACCATCATGCTGATGTTCATCATCGCCAATGCGCTGCTGTTCGCCCACGTGCTGACCACCGAGCGCATCCCCCAGGCCATCGCCGAACAGATCATCGCCTGGGACATGAGCACCTGGCAGTTCCTGATCGTGGTCAACATCCTGCTGCTGGTGGCCGGCGCTTTCATGGAACCGACCGGCATCATCCTGATCCTGGCCCCGATCCTGTTTCCCATCGCCACACAGATGGGCATCGATCCGGTGCACCTGGGCATCCTCATGGTGGTCAACCTGGAAATCGGCATGGTCACCCCGCCCGTCGGGCTGAACCTGTTCGTGACCGCAGGCATCACCAAGATGTCCATCGGGCAGGTCGTGCGCGCCGCATTCCCCTGGCTGCTCCTGCTGCTGACCTATCTGGTCTTCATCACCTACGTGCCCGCCGTCAGCCTCTGGCTGCCCAAGCTGCTTGGGTAGATATCCCGCCGCTGCGGCGACAGACACACAGCTGTCACATGGGGCCGCCATAATCCCTGCGCCAGCCCGGGCCGCCAGGCCCGGGCGCTCAGATCAGAGGGATTGTCCGCATGCGGATCGTGCTCACACTCAAGACCCGTTTCATCTTGTTCATGACCGTGCTGGCGCTGTGCGCCGGTCTGGTCATGGGCTCCGTCGCCCATTTGCAGCGCACGACCGACACCCTGCGCGACGCGCAGGCCGCCCGCTACCAGACCAGCCAGCTGGCCGGCTGGTACCAGGCTCAGGCGGCAGCCCTGTCCCGGGATGCCGCCGCCTTCGTCGCCAGCGAACAGCCGGAATTCGAACAGCGCCACCAGGACCACCTGGCCATTCTGGAAGGCCGCGCACCGGACGCCCGGGGCATCCAGGCCGATGCCCGCGCCCGTTTTCGTCAGGCAGGGCTCGATGAGGACGAACTGGCCCTGTTCGAGGATGCCCATGCGCGTCTGCAGGCCCTGGTCGCGACCCAGCGTGAAGCCATTGGCACGGCCAAGGGCGAATTGGATGACGGCCAGGGCGGCGTGCGCATCGCCCTGCCCAACGCGCTGCTGGCCAAGGCGCTGATTTTCAGCCAGCAATACACCCAGGCCGAAGCCGCCATCACCGCCCTGATCGATGCATTCGACAGCCGTCAGGCGCTGCGCCTGGAACACCGGGTGGAACAAGCCGCCGCCGATGGCGCCATGGCTGGCCGCATCGCCATCGGCGCAGTGCTGGCGCTGCTGCTGTGCGGCATGCTGGCCCTGCGCAGCCTGTATCGCTCGGTCAAGCGCCCGCTGGATCGAAGCGTGTTGCTGGCAGGCCACCTGGCTGCCGGCGACCTGTCCATCCCCATCGAAAGCACCGGCCGCGATGAGATGGGGCACCTGATGCACGCCCTGGAAGGAATCCGCCAGGGGCTGAACCGCACGCTTTGCCGGGTCGCGGACCATTTCGCGCACGTCAACGCCAGCGTGGACATCCTGTCATCCGGCCAGGCGGAGGTGCTGGGCGACAGTCACGACCAATGCGCCATGGCGGCACAGATGTCCTCGGCCCTGGAAGGACTGGACGATACCGTCCGCCTGAACCATGACCGGGCAATCGAAGCGTGCCGCCTGAGCGAACAAAGCGACCGCGAGACCCGCGCCGGCGCCCACAGCGTCGCACGGCTGGCCCAGGCCATGGACAATATCGCGCAAGGCGGCCTGCGCGTCGAGGACGCCGCACGCCAGATCGCTGACCTGGCATTCCAGACCAATATCCTCGCCCTGAACGCCGCCGTCGAGGCCGCGCACGCAGGCACCCATGGGCGCGGCTTCGCCATCGTTGCCACCGAAGTCCGGGCCCTGGCCCAGCGCTGTGACCAGACTGCCGGACTGATCCAGTCCACGATCGAAGCCGCGATCCGCGACAGCCGCCAGGGGGCCGAACTGGCCGTCGAGGCACGCGAATCCATGGACCGCGCGGTCCAGGCCACTGGCCGCAGCCGCCAAATCATGGACGAAGTCGCCGCCGCCACCGAATCCCAGGCCCAGGCCATTCACGAAACCGCGCAGGCCGCCCGCCGCCTGGAGGCAATCGGCGCGCGCGGCGCCCGGCAGGCCCAGGCCGCATCGAAAGTGGTCGCCGAACAACGATCCCGAGTCACGGACCTGAGCCGGACACTGACGCAATTCCGGCTGGAACCGGCAAGCACCCTGGCCGACCCACCCCGGCTGGCCGCCTGAAGCCAGCGACGTGCAGCCGCCTCAGGCCGGATCAAGCGCGTGCCGGGGTGCGCAGGATCCGCACAATCCGGCGGGCCATCCCGGCAAATGTCAGCCCCCAGGCCAACAGCGCAACGTACAGGAACCCCTGGGGCAGCGCAGCGAGAAAGCCGAATCCCATGGCATGATCCATCTGCCAGGTGCAGGCGGCATACATGCCCAGCGGAAAAACCGCCCCCCAGTACAGGGGATCGTACTGGAACGGAAAACGCTGGAATACATAGCGCCAGATCCCCAGCAACAGCAACATGGGGATCCACCAGGTCCCGGTGGCCCAGTAAAACACCGTGAACCCCTTCAGGAAGGGCAACAGCGACACCAGATACGGCGCCTGCGGCGCGTTCAGGATCAGCAGCGAGCCCGCCAGGGTGGAAATCGCCATGGCGCCCATATTGATCCAGTAGGGTGGCGCCAGGTCGCCGGGCGAAAAACGGAAGAACACATAGCGGTAGAAGATCAGCGACATCATCCAGATGTACAGCATCCCGCCCCAGAGCCACATCGACAGCGCCATCAAGTTCAATTCCAGCCGGAACGGCTGGCCGATGCGGGCGGCCAGCAACGCGCTGGACACCGCCAGTGACTGGGTCGCCACCACAGCCAGCAGCCAGGCGCCGCTGATCCCCTGGTCCAGCGTGGGTTTGTCCCGCTTGACGGTGAAGGCGGTGAAAATGGTGTAGGTCAGCGCAAACCACAGTGCTGCCGCCACCGCCCACAGGACGAAACCGACCCGGACACTGTCGGTCTGCACGATGAACTGGCTTGCCAGAATTCCGGTGCCTGCCACGGTGGTGAAATAGCCCGGCCCCTTGAGGTGATCGACCATGTCGCCAAAAAAACGGCGCGGATGGCGGCATGCACGCAACACGTACAGTACGCACAGCACCCCGTATTGCGCCACGTTCAACAGGAACAGCAGCCGCGCCACCCATGGCAAGCCCATCATCCCCGCCCCCAGCGAGACGATCCCGGTCGCCATCACCAGGCCGAAATAGGCGGGCGACAGATCCGCCAGAAAGGCGCGCCTGCCTGCCGGCGGCATCCCGCCCGTCGGGCGCAGCGCAGCCATCGCCACCGGCGCCGGGACCCGGCGTCCGTCATCCACAGCAGCCTCATCCATGCTTGTCCTCCTTCATGCGCTCGCGGATCCATGCCCATCCGCGTGGTCGCGTTAAAATACCTGATTATCCTCAAAATCCGGCCCGGATGGCCCCCGGAATGCGTACGCCGAACATGGTGGCGCGCCATCCGCCGCGCCGGGCAGACACCGATACAGGACGCACCCATGGAAGCCGAACGCCAGAACCAGATCATTGCCCGCATCGAAGACTACACCGAGCGCCAGGAACTGCTCCGGAGGTATCTTTGACTACGATGTCAAAGCCGAACGCCTGCTCGTCGTCAACGCCGAACTGGAAAACCCGGACGTCTGGAACGATCCGCAACATGCCCAGGAACTGGGGCGCGAAAAAAAATCCCTGGAAACCGTCGTCGGAACCCTGTCCGACCTGGAACGCGGCCTGAACGACGCCCGCGACCTGTTCGAACTGGCCAGCGCCGATGACGACGATGCCACCCTGAACGCCATCGAACAGGAATGCATCGCCCTGGGCGAACGCCTGGAAGCGCTCGAATTCCGCCGCATGTTCGACAACCCGGCCGACCCCCTGAACTGCTTCGTCGACATCCAGGCCGGCGCGGGCGGCACCGAGGCCCAGGACTGGGCCTCCATGCTGCTGCGCCAGTATCTGCACTATGGCGAACGCAAGGACTTCAAGGCCGAAATCCTCGAAGAATCCGAAGGCGAAGTCGCCGGCATCAAATCAGCCACCATCAAATTCGAAGGCGAATACGCCTACGGCCTGCTGCGCACCGAAACCGGCGTACACCGCCTGGTGCGCAAAAGCCCCTTCGACTCCTCGAACGGGCGGCATACCTCCTTTGCCAGCGTATTCGTCTACCCGGAAATCGACGATTCTTTCGAAATCGACATCAACCCGGCAGACCTGCGTATCGACACCTACCGCGCCAGCGGCGCCGGCGGCCAGCACATCAACAAGACCGACTCGGCCGTGCGCATCACGCACCAGCCGACCGGCATCGTCGTGCAGTGCCAGAACGACCGATCCCAGCACCGCAACCGCGCCGAAGCCATGCAGATGCTGAAATCACGCCTCTACGAACTGGAAATGCGCAAGCGCCTGGCCGAGCAGCAAAAACTGGAAGACGCCAAGAGCGATGTGGGCTGGGGCCATCAGATCCGCTCCTACGTCCTGGACCAGAGCCGCATCAAGGACCTGCGCACCGGCGTGGAAATTTCCAACACCCAAAAGGTCCTGGACGGCGACCTGGACCCCTTCATCACGGCCAGCCTCAAGCAAGGCGTCTGACTCCCATCACCAAGACATGACTTCGACCGACACCCAAGTACCCGACGAGAACCGCCTGATCGCCGAGCGCCGCGCCAAACTCGATGCGCTGCGCCAGGCGGGCCCCGCCTACCCCAACGACTTCCGCCCCGATGCCCATGCCGCCGACCTACACAGCGAATGCGGCGCACTGGACGAGGATGCGCTGCAGGCCCTGGGCCGGCGTGCCCGCGTGGCCGGGCGCATGATGCTCAAGCGCATCATGGGCAAGGCCAGTTTCGCGACCTTGCAGGACGCCACGGGCCGCCTGCAGCTGTACCTGGACCGGAGCGTACTGGGCGACGAAGCCTACGCCGCCTTCAAGTCCTGGGATATCGGCGACATCGTCGGCGCCGAGGGCGAGGTGTTCAAGACGCGCAAGGGCGAACTGTCGCTGCGCGTGCAGTCCTTGCGCCTGCTGTCGAAATCCCTGCGCCCCCTGCCCGACAAATTCCACGGCCTCGCCGACCAGGAACTGCGCTACCGCCAGCGCTATGTGGACCTGATCATGACCGAGGCCACGCGCGAGACGTTCCTGACCCGCAGCCGCATCATCACCGCAATCCGTCAGTTGATGTCGGCAGCCGGCTTCCTCGAAGTCGAAACCCCGATGCTGCATCCCATTCCCGGCGGCGCGGCGGCCAAACCCTTCATCACCCACCACAATGCGCTGGACATGGACATGTACCTGCGCATCGCGCCGGAACTGTATCTGAAGCGCCTGATCGTGGGCGGCTTCGAGCGGGTTTTCGAAATCAACCGCAATTTCCGCAACGAGGGCGTCAGCCCGCGCCACAACCCGGAATTCACGATGATGGAATTCTATGCGGCGTATACGGATTACCGCTGGCTGATGGACTACACCGAAACCCTGATCCGCGAGACCGCGCGGCAGGTGTGCGGCACCACCCGCCTGGACTATCAGGGTCAGCCCCTGGATCTGGAACGGCCCTTTGATCGGCTGACCATCGTCGAGGCCATTCTGAAACACGCCCCGGACTACACCTCTGCCCAGTTGCAGGACACGAGCTGGCTGCGCGGCGAACTGCGCCGCCTGGGGGCGGACGTGGACGGCCCGGTCCTGGCCCACGCCGGGCTGGGCGCGCTGCAATTGGCGCTGTTCGAGGAAACCGCCGAAGCCAGGCTCTGGCACCCCACTTTCATCATCGACTATCCCGTGGAAGTATCCCCGCTGGCGCGGGCTTCCGACACCCAGGCCGACATCACGGAACGCTTCGAACTGTTCGCCTGCGGGCGCGAGATCGCCAACGGTTTTTCCGAGCTCAACGACCCCGAGGACCAGGCCGCGCGCTTCCAGGCCCAGGTGGCCGCCAAGGACGCCGGCGACGAGGAAGCCATGTACTACGACGCGGACTACGTGCGCGCCCTGGAATACGGCATGCCCCCCACGGGGGGGTGCGGCATCGGCATCGACCGCCTGGTCATGATGCTGACCGACAGCCCCAATATCCGCGACGTGATCCTGTTCCCGCACCTGCGGCGCGAGGACTGAATCCCCCCAAAAAAGGCCCGCTTGCCGCCCGCTTCAGACGGTAAACGATTCTCCGCAGCCGCAAGCGGCCTTTTCGTTGGGGTTGTTGAAGCGAAAGCCTTCGTTCAGGCCCTCGCGGGCATAGTCCAGTTCCATGCCCTGCAGATAGGGCAGGCTGTCGGGCGCCACATAGACGCGGGCGCCGAATTGTTCGAAAAGCTGGTCGTCGGCGGCAGGGTCATCCACGTATTCCAGGTGATAGGACAGGCCCGAACAACCCGAAGGCTTGACCCCCAGGCGCAGGCCCAGGCCCTTGCCGCGTTTTTCCAGATGGCGCTGGATGTGTTCAGCAGCCCGTTGTGTCAGCGTGATTCCCATGATGTGCCTCAGGAACGGTGTTTATCAGTGTAATCGGCCACAGCCGCACGGATGGCATCCTGGGCCAGCAGCGCGCAATGCAGTTTATCGG
>NZ_JAVERO010000123.1:0-6512 GCF_034007085.1 Castellaniella sp.
AGACGTCAGGCCCCGAGCCTGGCGTCACGCTGCATCGTCTGCGCAATGAAGAACACCGCTGCGCCAACAGCCAGCGGAGGCCATGAAGGCATGAACAAGGCCACACCCCCCAGGACGATCCCGGCCAGAGAGCCCAGCAGCAGGACCTTGTCGCGTTTGCTCAGGCAGGCCCCGATCGAGGTGCCGATGAGAATGACCGCAAGAATCTGATAGATGACATGCATGAACGCCTCCTGTTGTATTTGTCGTGCAAGGCGTGGGCGGCACGGAGCCTCCCCCGCATCCGTTGTCCGCTACTGGACCCATCGAGTGTAGGGCATCGCCCCCAAACCGGCAAACATGGGATTGCAGGGGGTGATAAATTGCATTCATCCGAACCGATACGGTAAAACGGCCGCACCCATGACAGAAGACATCCTCATCAACGTCACCCCATTCGAAACCCGCGTCGCCCTGACCACCCAGGGCGTCGTGCAGGAACTGCATATCGAACGCAGCATCCAGCGCGGTCATGTCGGCAATCTGTATCTGGGGCGTGTTGCCCGCGTGCTGCCCGGAATGCAGAGCGCCTTCGTGGACATTGGCCAGGAACGCGCCGCTTTCATTCATGTGGCCGATTTGCGGCAAAACCGCCATGTCCGCATCGGCAACGACCATACCCCACCGACTCCCATTGAAAAACTGCTGTTCGAGGGCCAGTCCCTGCTGGTCCAGGTCATCAAGGATCCCCTGGGCACCAAGGGGGCGCGGCTGTCCACCCATATCAGCATCGCCGGTCGCATGCTGGTCTACCTGCCCCACGAACCGCATATCGGCATTTCCCAGCGCATCGGCAACGAAACGGAACGCAATGCGCTGCGCGAGCGTCTGCTGGCGCTGAAACCCGCAGACGAGCCCGGCGGGTTCATTGTGCGCACCCAGGCCGAGGACGCCAGCGACGAAGAACTGGCCGCCGACATCACCTATCTACGCACGCTGTGGGCCAGCATCCAAACCCGCATCCGCCAGGCGCCGGCGCCCTCCTGCGTCTATGTCGAACCCACCCTGGCACAGCGCGTGCTGAGGGACATGGTCACGCCCGATACCGCCTCGATCACGGTCGACTCGCGCACAGTGACACAGGAACTGGTGGAATGGGCGCAGCGCTACACGCCGTCGGTCGCGGACCGCATTCATCATTACCGCGGCAACCGGCCATTGTTCGACATGGCCAACGTGGACGAGGAAATCGCCCGCGCCCTGTCGCGCCGCGTGGACCTGAAATCGGGCGGCTACCTGATCATCGACCAGACCGAAGCGCTGACGACCGTGGACGTGAACACAGGCGGTTTCGTGGGGGGGCGCAATTTCGACGATACGATCTTCAAGACCAATCTGGAGGCAGCGGTGGCCATCGCCCGCCAGCTGCGGCTGCGCAATCTGGGCGGAATCATCGTGCTGGATTTCATCGACATGGACGACCCCGGCCACCAGGCTTCCGTGCTGGCCGAACTGAACAAGGCCCTGGCGCGCGACCGCACCCGCACGACCGTGAGCGGCTTCAGCCAGCTGGGGCTGGTGGAAATGACCCGCAAGCGCACCCGGGATTCGCTGGCGCACCAGATGTGCGAGCCCTGCCCGACCTGTGAATCACGCGGCACTGTGCGCACACCACGCACGCTGTGCTATGAAATCCTGCGGGAAATCCTGCGAGAATCGCGCCAGTTCGACCCCAAGGAATTCCGCATCGTCGCCGCGCAGCCGGTGATCGACCTGTTCCTGGAAGAAGAAAGCCAGCACCTGGCGATGCTGGGTGATTTCATCGGCAAGCCGATCTCGCTGGAGGTCGAGGCCGGCTACAGCCAGGAACACTACGACATCGTGCTGCTGTGATTCAGCACGTCGTATGCATGAACGCCTGAACGGGCGACAGAACGAGGGGAACCATGATGGATGCGCACGCCGCCCTGGGGGCCGAAACACTGCAGAACCTGCGCGAACGGCGCTCGCAGCTCTGGCTGTCCCCGACGCACGACCCCGCCGATGATGGCCGGGATCTGCCCTATGCGCCCTCGGCGGCGCAAGCCTGTTTCGAACGTTGCGCCGGCCTGTTGGCCCGCCTGTTCCCCGAACTGGCCGCCACCGGCGGGCGGCTGTCTTCACCGCTGTCGCCCATCCCGCGCCTGCAACAGGCATTGGCCTCTGCCGGTGCAGGATCCGCCCCCGAAGGCGCCTGGTTCCTCAAGCGAGACGACATCCTGCCGGTCGCAGGATCGGTCAAGGCGCGCGGCGGCTTTCACGAAGCGCTCGTCCTGGCCGAACGCCTCGCGCTGGAAGCCGGCCTGCTGCAAGCGGACAACGACCGCCTGCGGCTGGCCGAGCCATCGGTTCGCCAATACCTGGGCCGGCACACCCTGTCGGTGGGCAGTACGGGCAACCTGGGCCTGGCCATCGGCCTGATCGGCGCCGGCCTGGGATTCCGGGCTGCCGTCCACATGTCTTCGGACGCCAAGACCTGGAAAAAAGACCGCCTGCGCCAGCGGGGTATCGAGGTCATCGAGCACGCGGGCGACTATGCCGCTGCCGTCGCCTCGGGCCGCACGGCCGCCCTGGACGATCCCGCAATCCATTTCGTGGACGACGAGCGCTCCGAAGCCCTGTTTCTGGGCTATGCCGCAGCGGCACAGGAACTGCTGGACCAGATCCAGGCCACTGGCCGCCCTGTGGACGCGTCCCACCCCCTGTTCGTCTACCTGCCCTGCGGCGTCGGCGGCGCCCCTGGCGGCATCAGCTACGGCCTGAAGCGCTTGCTCGGTCCACACGTGCATTGCTTCTTTGCCGAACCCGTCGCTTCGCCCTGCATGCTGGTCCAGATAGCGGCAGGCGTCGCACATCCCGTGTCGGTGCACGATATCGGCCTGGACAACCGGACCGAGGCCGATGGCTTGGCGGTCGGCCTGGCATCCCCGCTGGTCGCCCCCATCATGGCGCGGCTGCTGGCTGGCGTGTTCACCGTAGACGATGACACCCTGTTTCGCGATGCACTGCTGCTGGAACAGACGGAGGGCATGTTCATCGAACCTTCGGCCGCCGCTGGCTTGCGAGGCCCCCGCTGGCTGCTGGGCTCACCGCGCGGGCGCCGCTACCTGCAGCGCCACGATCTGACGCCGGTGATGGCCGGGGCCACCCATGTGGTCTGGAGCACCGGCGGCGCGCTGGTGCCAGAGGACATCCGCGCCCAGTTCCGGGCCCGAGGCGCGCACTGAGCAACCGTCCGGTACCGCACGGACGGCCCGCATCAGTTGCCGACATCCATCTTGTTTTCCCAACTGGTATTCGCCGTGCAGGAATCCGGTTTCATCATGGCGGTGAACATCCGCTGGACCCGGTCCATCTGTCCTGCCCGGTAGCTGTAGGCCTTGACGTTGATGGTCCGGTTATGCAGCCGGGTCAGGCTGAGCACGACACTGCGGTCCCAGCCCGCGTCGGGTTCGGGGCGATAGATGACACGCCCAAAGGCCGATTCACCCGGCACCATCTCGAACGTGTAGGTCTCGTGGCATACCGCCGCATGCCGGAACAGATTCTGCTGCACCTGCGGAAAATCAATGGGCAGGCGGCGGCGCTCGGTCACCTGATAGCGGTCGGTTTCCAGCTGGTCGATGCTCAGGCCGGTCGGCGCGGCGCAAGCGGCCAGGACAGTCAATGATGCCAGGGCGAATAGGGTTTTCATGAGGGTCTCCGGGAATTCTCGCCCTCATCGGCGAGGCAATCTGGGCTGGACGCCTGAGGCGCCGGGGGATGCGGGGATTCCATGGATTCGATGCCGCCGGCAGCGCCGGACACCGCGTCGTCCTGGAATTGCAGGCGGTACAGATTGGCGTACAAGCCCCCGGCCGCCAGCAGTTCGGCATGGCTGCCCTGTTCGACGATGCGGCCCTGGTCCAGGACGACGATGCGATCGGCTTTCTGCACGGTACTGAGCCGGTGGGCGATCACCAGCGTCGTGCGGCCTGCCATCAGCCGTTCCAGAGAAAGCTGCACCTGGCGTTCGGATTCGTTGTCCAGGGCTGAAGTGGCCTCGTCCAGGATCAGGATCGGGGCGTTCTTGATGAGCGCCCGGGCAATGGCCAGGCGCTGGCGCTGGCCACCGGACAGCGCGCTGGCATTGCTGCCTACCGGGGTATGGATGCCTTCGGGCAGGCCATCGACGAAATCCAGCAAGCTGGCAGCTTCCAGGGCTGCGCGGATGCGGTCTTCAGGCACATCGCCCAGGATGCCGTAGGCGACGTTTTCGGCGATCGTGCCGTCAAACAAGACCACGTCCTGGCTGACCAGCGACAGCTGCGAGCGCAGGGCGCCAAGCCGCAATGCGCGCACGTCGATGCCGTCGATCGACACCTGGCCGCCGGTGGGTTCGACGAAACGCGGCAGCATGTTCACCAGCGTGGTCTTGCCGCTGCCCGACCGCCCCACCAGCGCCACCGTCTGGCCTGCCTGGACCGTGAGCGTCACCCGGTCCAGGGTGTCCTGGGCCGCATCGGGGAAACGATGCGTGACGGCATCGAAGACGACCTCGCCGTGCAGGCGGCCCTGGATTTCCAGTTTGCCAGCGTCCGCTTCGACTGGTTCGTCGATCAGGGCGAACACGCTTTCGGCCGAAATCAGCATGCGCTGGGCAGCGCCAGCAATGTTGGTGAGCCGTTTCAAGGGATCGAATATCTGGCCCAGCGCCGCCATGAAAGCGGCGAAACTGCCCACCGTCAGCCCCTGGTGATTGGCCTGATACAAGGCGACGGCCACCACGATGGCCACGGACAGGGCGACGAAAAACTGGGAAATCGGCGACATGGCCGAATCAGCGCTGGCCGCGCGCATGGCAAAGCGTCGCAGGCGGGCATTGACGTAGGCAAAGCGGTCGCGCTCGCGCGCATAGCCGTCGAACAGTTTGATGACGCGCTGGCCGGCGATGGCTTCGGAGACCACGTGGGTCAGTTCCGCGTTCATATTGATCGTGTCGCGGTTGATACGCCGCAGGCGGCGGACGAAATAGCGCCCTGTCACCACGGACAGCGGCAACATCACCAGCACGATCAGCGTCAGCTGCCAGGACATGTACAGCAGCACCGCCAGCAGGGCCACGACCGTCAGGGATTCGCGCACGATCACGCGGATGACTTCGGTGGACAGGCCGCTGACGTTGCCCGCGTCGATGGTGAAACGGTTGAGCAGCCGCCCATGGTCGCGGGCACGGAAGGTTTCGTCGGACATGCCCAGCAGACGGTCGAACATGTCGCGACGCAGACCCAGCAGCATGTTGTTGGCAACCCAGGACATCAGGTAAGTGCCGCCAAACGTACAGAGCCCCCGCAACAGCATCAGGCCGACGACGGCCAGCGGAATGGACCAGATGTAGTCGGGCTGCGCGCCCGTGAAGCCTTCATCGAGCAGCGGCTTCATGATGACGGCCAACAGCGGCTGGGTTGCCGAGGCGATGCTGAGCAGCACCAGCGCCAGCAAGCCGACCTTCCAGTCCCGGCCCAGGCGGATGTAGATCTGCCGCCACAGTTCCAGGCGCACGGGGCGGCTGTCCACAGGATGGTCGGTGGTGGTCTTCACCCGGCACACTCTCTTATATACTTTGGGAATCGTGCATTTTAGCCCGTTCGCGCCTCCGGGCCGCAGCGGGTGCCGGAGCCGCCGATTGCCTCTCTTGCCCAATCCCGCCCTGTACGTGCGCCTGCCCAACTGGGTCGGTGACGTCTGCATGAGCCTGCCCAGCCTGGAGGCCCTGCTGGCCACCGGCCTGCCCGTCGTGGCCTGCGCCCGGCCCTGGGCACAGGATCTGTTGTCCGCCTACCCTCTGGCAGGTTTCATTCCCATGCAAGGCCCCTGGCGGGCCGACCGAGCGGCTGTCCGTCATGCGCGGCGGCAGGCGCCGCTCGGACGCCCCCTGGGCTTGCTGCTGCCCGATTCTCTGTCCAGCGCCCTGGTGTTCCGGTTCGCAGGGATTCCCTGCGCCGGCTACCGGGACGACGGCCGCAGCCTGATTCTGCGCTGGCCCTGCGCCAAGCCGACCGGCCCGCTGCACGCGGTGCAGTCCTGGTATCACCTGACCCGCCACGCCTTGACGCAATGGCATCTGGCGGTGCCTCCGCCCCAGCCTGCCGAAGAACTGCGCTGGCAGGCCGCCCTCGCGCACGAAGACGCAGCATCCCGGACACTTGCCCAGGCGGGGCTGTCCCGGGGGGGCTTTGTCCTGATCGCCCCGACGGCCACGGGCCTGCACAAAGGCCGCGTCAAGGTCTGGCCGGGCTTCGACAGCCTGACCCGTTCCCTGCAGGCGCGCGGCCTGACAGTCGCCATGGCGCCGCCCCCATCCGAACGCCAAGCCGCGCTCGACAACGCCCCGACCGCCCTGCTGCTGCCGCCCCTGGGACTGGGGGCCTTTGCTGCCTTGACCCGCCGCGCGGCCCTGGTGATCTGCAATGACTCGGGGGTATCCCACCTGAGCGCCGCCGCCGGGGCCCGGC
>NZ_JAVERO010000124.1:0-6424 GCF_034007085.1 Castellaniella sp.
GTGACAACGTGTCGATGACGGTGAGCCTGATTGCGCCGATCGCCATGGAAGAAGGCCTGCGCTTTGCCATTCGCGAAGGCGGTCGCACCGTGGGCGCCGGCGTCGTCGCCAAAATCATCAAGTAATTGGTGGACCGGCGGGGGGATGCTCCCCGCCTCTTTCGTTCTTTAGGGATTCCCATGAAAAGCCAGAAAATCCGTATCCGCCTGAAGGCGTTCGACTACAAGCTGATCGACCAGTCCGCCGCCGAGATCGTCGATACGGCCAAGCGCACCGGCGCCGTGGTTCGTGGCCCCGTGCCGCTGCCCACGCGCATCCGTCGCTATGACGTGCTGCGTTCGCCGCACGTCAACAAGACTTCGCGCGACCAGTTCGAAATGCGCACGCACCAGCGCCTGATGGATATCGTCGATCCGACCGACAAGACCGTGGACGCCCTGATGCGTCTGGACCTGCCGGCCGGCGTGGACGTGGAAATCGCGCTGCAGTAATTCCCGCCTGGAGTCGCTGCGTGCGGTTCCTTCGGACGAAACCGCCCTGCCGTTCAGGCAGGGCGGTTTTTTCATCGTCGGGCCGCCCCAGGATGCAAAACGCCCCCTTTGGGGCAGCAAGCCGGGGTGTGGTGCAAGGGCGCTTTCTATGTTAGAATCAAGGGCTTCGTCATCCATTTTGCTTTCATGCAGGACGGATGACGGGCATCACAGCCCCGGCCAATCGTAGTCGGGATCGAAAACTGTGGGGAAACACCCCCCGGAGAAAACAATGTCGAATTCGACACCTACGCCCGCGGCCTGGCGCCTCGGGCTCGTGGGGCGCAAGGTTGGCATGACCCGCATCTTTACCGAGGAAGGCGAATCCATCCCGGTCACGGTGCTGGACGTGTCCAACAATCGCGTCGCCCAGGTCAAGACGCCTGAAATCGACGGCTATGCAGCGGTCCAGCTCGCCTACGGCGAACGTCGCGCCTCGCGCGTGACCAAGGCCCAGGCCGGTCATTTCGCCAAGGCCGGCATCGAAGCCGGTTCCATCCTGAAAGAATTCCGCCTGGATCCCGCCCGCGCCGCCGAATTCACGGCGGGTGCCGTGGTCGCCGTGGAATCCGTGTTCGAAGTCGGCCAGCAGGTCGACGTCACCGGCACCACCATCGGTAAAGGCTTTGCCGGCACGATCAAGCGCCACAACTTTGGCGCCCAGCGCGCCACGCACGGCAACTCGCGCTCGCACCGCGTGCCGGGCTCCATCGGTCAGGCCCAGGACCCGGGCCGCATCTTCCCCGGCAAGAAAATGGCCGGCCACCTGGGTGATGTCACCCGCACCGTCCAGAACCTGGATGTCGTGCGCGTGGACGCCGAGCGCGGCCTGCTGCTGGTCAAGGGTGCCGTTCCCGGTCACAAGAACGCCGACATCGTCGTGCGTCCCGCCGTCAAGGCGACGCCCAAGAAAGGAGCCTAATCATGGAACTCAAGCTCCTGAATGATCAGGGTCAATCCTCGGCCACCGTCGCCGTCGCCGACGAGATCTTCGGCCGCGACTTCAACGAAGCGCTGGTGCATCAGATCGTCGTGGCCTACCAGGCCAATGCCCGCATGGGCAACCGCGCCCAGAAGGATCGCGGCACGGTCAAGCATTCCACCAAGAAACCCTGGCGCCAGAAAGGCACCGGCCGCGCCCGTTCCGGGATGACTTCCTCGCCGATCTGGCGTGGGGGTGGCCGTACCTTCCCGAATTCGCCGGACGAAAACTTCAGCCACAAGGTCAACAAAAAGATGTACCGCGCTGGCCTGCGCGCGATCTTTTCGCAGCTGGTCCGCGAAGACCGCCTGGCCGTGGTCGAGAGCTTCACCCTCGACGCACCCAAGACCAAGCTGGCTGCCGCCAAGCTCAAGGATCTGGGCATTGTCGAACCCGTCCTGATCATCACCGATGCCCTGGACGAAAATGTCTACCTTGCGACGCGCAACCTGCCTCATGTGGCGGTCATCGAAACGCGCTACGCCGATCCGCTGTCCCTGGTCCACTACAAGAAAGTGCTGATCACCAAGCCGGCGATCGCCCAACTCGAGGAGTTGCTGGGATGAATGCCGAACGTCTGATGCAAGTCATTCTGGCGCCCGTCGTGACCGAAAAGTCCACGATGATCGCCGAAAAGAACAACCAGGTCGCTTTCCGCGTCGTCGCCGACGCCACCAAGCCGGAAATCAAGGCCGCCGTCGAACTGCTGTTCAAGGTCGAGGTCGAATCCGTGCAAGTGGCCAATCGCAAGGGCAAGGAAAAGCGCTTCGGCCGTTTCATCGGCCGGCGCCGCAACGAACGCAAGGCCTATGTTTCGCTCAAGGCCGGGCAGGAAATCGACTTTACGGAGGTGAACTAAATGCCGCTGGTCAAAGTCAAACCCACGTCCGCCGGTCGCCGGGGCATGATCAAGGTCGTGCACCCTGAACTGCACAAGGGCCCGGGCTACGCGCCCCTGCTCGAACCGAAATCGCGCAATTCGGGCCGCAACAACAACGGCCACATCACCGTGCGCCATCGTGGCGGTGGTCATAAACAGCACTATCGCATCGTCGATTTCCGCCGCAACAAGGACGGCATCGTCGCCCGTGTCGAGCGTCTGGAATACGACCCGAACCGCACGGCCCACATCGCGCTGCTGTGCTACGCCGATGGCGAACGCCGCTACATCATCGCCCCGCGCGGACTGGAAGTCGGCGCGACCGTGGTGTCGGGTTCCGATGCGCCGATTCGCTCCGGCAACACGCTGCCCATTCGCGCCATCCCGGTCGGCGCCACCATCCACTGCATCGAAATGCAGCCGGGCAAGGGCGCCCAGCTGGCCCGTTCGGCCGGCGCATCCGCCGTGCTGCTGGCGCGCGAAGGCGTCTATGCTCAGGTTCGCCTGCGCTCTGGCGAAGTCCGTCGCGTCCACATTGATTGCCGCGCCACCATCGGCGAAGTCGGCAATGGCGACCACAGCCTGCGCCAGATCGGCAAGGCCGGCGCCATGCGCTGGCGTGGTGTGCGCCCGACGGTCCGTGGCGTTGCCATGAACCCGGTGGATCACCCGCATGGCGGCGGTGAAGGCCGCACCGGCGAAGGCCGCGAACCCGTCAGCCCGTGGGGCACTCCCACCAAGGGCTACCGGACCCGTCGTAACAAGCGGACGGACAATATGATTGTCTCTCGCCGCAAGCGCAAATAAGGGGCGAACACTATGTCACGTTCGATCAAGAAAGGCCCGTTCGTCGATGCGCATCTGATCAAAAAGGTCGATGCCGCCGTCGGGGGCAAAGAAAAGAAGCCGATCAAGACCTGGTCGCGCCGTTCCACTATCCTGCCCGAGTTCATCGGGCTGACGATTGCCGTGCACAACGGCCGCCAGCACGTTCCCGTCTACATCAACGAGAACATGGTCGGCCACAAGCTCGGCGAATTCGCCCTGACGCGCACCTTCAAGGGGCACGCGGCGGACAAGAAGGCCAAGAGGTAAGCCATGGAAACTACCGCAGTCATTCGCGGCGTCCATATTTCCGCGCAGAAGACCCGCCTGGTGGCGGATCTGATCCGTGGGAAATCCGTGGCGCACGCCCTCAACATCCTGACGTTCAGCCCCAAGAAGGCCGCCGGCATTCTGAAAAAGGCGCTGGAATCCGCCATCGCCAATGCCGAACACAATGATGGCGCCGACATCGACGAACTGAAGGTCACCACGATCTACGTCGACAAGGCCCAGTCGATGAAGCGGTTTTCCGCGCGCGCCAAGGGCCGCGGCAATCGCATCGAAAAGCAGACCTGCCACATCGTGGTCAAGGTCGGGGCGTAAGGAGTCACAATGGGACAGAAAATTCACCCGATTGGGTTCCGCCTCGCGGTCAACCACAACTGGACTTCTCGCTGGTATGCGAACGACAAGAACTACGGCAGCATGCTGGCCGAAGACATCCGCGTTCGTGAATACCTGAAGAAGAAACTCAAATCCGCTTCCGTGGGCCGTGTCGTCATCGAACGTCCTGCCAAGAACGCCCGCATCACCGTGTACTCGGCCCGTCCGGGGGTGGTGATCGGCCGTCGTGGCGAGGACATCGAAATCCTCAAGGCCGACCTGCAGCGCCTGATGGGCGTGCCGGTGCACGTCAACATCGAGGAAATCCGCAAGCCGGAAACCGACGCGCAGCTGATCGCCGATTCGATCACCCAGCAGCTCGAAAAGCGCATCATGTTCCGCCGCGCCATGAAACGCGCCATGCAGAACGCCATGCGTCTGGGTGCCCAGGGCATCAAGATCATGTCCTCGGGCCGCTTGAACGGCATCGAGATCGCCCGGACCGAATGGTACCGCGAAGGCCGTGTGCCGCTGCACACCCTGCGCGCGAACATCGACTACGGCTTCTCGGAAGCGCAGACGACCTACGGGATCATCGGCGTCAAGGTCTGGGTCTACAAGGGCGACATGCTGCCCAACGGCGAAATGCCCCCGGAAACCGCTGCCCCGCGCGACGAAGAACGCCGTCCGCGCCGTGCGCCGCGCGGCGATCGCCCCGGCCGTCCGGGCGATAACCGTGGCCGTGGCCGTGGCCCGCGCCGTGATGCCGCTGCGGCTGCTCCGGCGCCTGAAGGAGAATAAAACATGCTGTCACCCTCTCGCAGGAAATACCGCAAGGAACAGAAAGGCCGCAACACCGGCCTGGCCACGCGCGGAACCCAGGTTTCCTTTGGCGAGTTCGGTCTGAAGGCCACGGGTCGTGGCCGCCTGACCGCCCGCCAGATCGAGGCCGCCCGTCGTGCCATCAACCGCCACATCAAGCGCGGCGGCCGTATCTGGATCCGGATTTTCCCGGACAAGCCCATTTCGCAGAAGCCCGCCGAAGTCCGGATGGGTAACGGCAAGGGCAACCCGGAATACTGGGTCGCGGAAATTCAACCCGGCAAGGTGCTGTACGAAATGGAAGGCGTGAGCGAAGACCTCGCCCGCGAAGCCTTCCGCCTGGCCGCCGCCAAGCTGCCCATCAGCACGACCTTCGTGTCGCGCCGCGTGGGCGCCTAGGAGAGATCAGGATATGAAAGCCAGTGAACTGCGCGCCAAGGACGCCGCCGGGCTCCAGGCCGAACTCGAAAGTCTGCTGAAGGCACAATTCAACCTGCGCATGCAGCGTGCCACCCAGCAGCTTTCCAACACCAGCCAGTTGGGCAAGGTGCGTCGCGACATCGCGCGCATCCGCACCATCATGACTGAGAACGCAGGAAAGTAACATGACCACCGAAACCCAGAAAGACATCGTCAAGCGTCAGCGCACGCTGGTCGGCAAGGTCGTCAGCAACAAGATGGACAAGTCCGTCGTCGTCAGCGTCCAGACCCGTGTCAAGCACCCTGTGCTGGGCAAATTCGTCAATCGCACCGCGAAATACAAGGCGCATGACGAAGCCAACCAGTACAACGAAGGCGACACCGTCGAAATCGCCGAAGGCCGCCCCATTTCCAAGACCAAGTCCTGGACCGTGGTGCGCCTGATCGAGGCCGTGCGCATCATCTGATGCCACGCGGATGGCCTGCGCGCCCGCCAGGCCGCTGCCGGCCTTCCGACTCGATCCCGCGCGGCTTTGGCCGTGCTTGCAGACCCCGCCATCGTGCGGGGTCTGGTCGTTTTGGCAGCGGCTCCGCAACCACCGTCCAGGCGTGGGCGCGAGTTTCCTGTAGCATGATGGATTTCCCAAGGGGGTTTCGCCATGGACATCACCTGTTTCGATGATCTGCTTCAGGCGGCGCGCCTGCAGCCTGAACCTCAGCGCCTGCTGTTCGTCTTTGCCGCCAGCTCGGTGCCTGACGATGCCACACCCGAACAGAAGGCCAGCCACGCCCGGGGAGAAGGCGGTGAACTGACGCCGGTCCTGTGCGTGGACAAGACGCCCGGCGAGCTGCATTCGTTCGATACGCTGGTCAAGGAATCGACCCACACCGGCCAGGACTGGCAGGTGGTGTTCGTGGCCGCCATGGCCGACCAATCCGCCTACCTGCCGGACAACAAGGATGTCGATCTGGCGTTCCAGCGCATGACGCAGATGATCAAGTACGGCACGATCGGCGCCTTGCTGGCGTTTGACCGGGGTGGTGAGCCGATCGTGTTCGGCGCCGCCTGACGCGCTCGCCATGATGGCATTGCCTGCGCGCTGGTTCGCCCTGGGGCTGCTGGGTCTGCTGGCCGCTTGTGCGGCACCTCAGCGGGCTGGGGGCGTTGCGACGGGAGGGGTTTCTCCCGCCGTGGTGTCCGCCGCGTCCGTGACCCAGGCGGCCGTCGCCGCCTATGAGTCCGGCCTCGATGTTTTTCATCCGGTCGCCGCGCGCCGAGGCATGGTGGTGTCTGAACAGGCGCTGGCCAGCCAGGCGGGCCTGGAGATACTGCAGGCCGGTGGCAATGCCATGGATGCCGCA
>NZ_JAVERO010000125.1:0-6329 GCF_034007085.1 Castellaniella sp.
CTGCACCACCATCTACCTGATCGATGATGACGATGCCTTCCGGCGTTCGCTGATCTTTCTGCTGGAATCGGTCGGCTGGACCGTGCGCGACTATGACAGCGCACAAGCCTTCCTCGATGCGCATGCCGCGCCGCCCGATGATCTCGGCTGCCTGCTGCTGGACATCCGCATGCCCATGATCAGCGGCATGCATCTGCAGCAGCGGTTCAAGGCACAGGGCTGGCAGATCCCCATCATTTTCATCACCGGGCACGGCGACATCGAACTGGCCGTGCAGGCCATGAAAGCCGGCGCCAGTGATTTCCTGGAAAAACCTTTCCGGGACCAGGCCCTGCTGGACGCCGTCGCACTGGCCGTGCAGCGCGGCGCACAGCAGCGGCGCGAACAGGCACGGCGCGAACAGGCCATCGCCGTGCTGGAGACCCTGTCGCCACGCGAAGCGGAAGTCGCCCGGCTGCTGGCCCGTGGTCACGCCAACAAACGCGCCGCGCAGATGCTCGGCATCAGTGAAAAAACCATCCACATCCACCGCCAGCGCATCATGGAAAAAACCGCCTGCGCGAACCCCACGGAACTGGCCCGGCTGCTGTTGCTGGCCGAGCCCGAACTGCTGGACTGCTGACCAGGGCGGCGCGACCCGCCCCGGCACTACACGGCCAACAAGCGCCCAGGCAGGCCCTGGCGCACCGCCGCGCCGGAAACAGCATCCACCCAGGGAGAACGGCTGCTGCGCGTCGGGTCCACGATCCCCAGGTCATTCAGATTGATCCCGGCCCGCAGGTCGCGGCGATCGGGCTGCGCCTGGTCCCCCAGCACATGGCTGCGCGCACCCAGTTCGCGATGGCCGTACCCGTGCTCGATCGCGATCACGCCCCGCATGACGCCAGCGTGCACCAGCACCGTGCATTCCATCATCCCGTTCGGCGTCTGCAACCGGGCCTTGCTGCCATTTTTCAGGCCCAGCGGCGCGGCATCCTCCGGATGCACGATCACCGGATTTTCGGGATGCAGTCCCGTGATGCGCGTCGCAATGCTGTACGAATTCTGCAGCGCCGACTTGAAACTGATCAGCAGGAACGGCCAGTCCTGTTCCGGATAGACAGTCCGCATCGGCGTGCCATCCAGGAATGCCGGCCGGGTCCAGGATGCGCAGCCCGGATAATGCAGACCCGTCACGGCATTGCGCGCCCCGCCGATATGCTCGCTCCAGATCCACAGCGGCGCCTTGAAACGGTGGTTCTGCCAGTGCGGATTTTCCTTGTCCTGTGCCACCGATGGCGGTTCGTAGCGGCCACCCCGGGTATACAACATGGCCACCTTGCGCCATTCGTCGTCCTTGAGCGCCGCCTTCAAGCCCGGCAACAGCCTGCCCACACCGGACATCTCGATGTCCTCGTCGGTCGCGTCCCCTACCGGACTGGCGCCCATGCAAGCAATATTCGCCCCCCCGCGGAAATACCAGTCCTCTGCCTTTTCCAGGGGCACGGGCCGGCCATCGGCATCCCGCAGGCCTTCCTTGCCAAAGCCCGGCAGATCCATGGCCTTGGCCAGCGCAAACACGAAACTTTCCATGCTGATGGGCTGACCGTCGGCCGTCTTCGCCTGCCTGGGCTCGATCACCGGCCAGCGCGCCGTCATGGCTTTGGTCGGCACGCCATTCCAGGCAGACGTCCAGCCCCAGCTTTCGTACATCAGGGAATCCGGCACGATGTAGTCGGCAAATGCATTGGTTTCATTGATCAGCGGATCGATCGAAATGATCAGCGGCAACTTGGACGGATCGGCCAGGTCCTGCCCGAAGCGTTCACGCAGCCCGGGAATGCCATAGAGCGGATTCGCCATCCACAGGATCAGCGCCTTCAGGCTGTAGGGATAGGCATGGAACATGCTGGCAAACCATTCGGTGGCCAGCCCCGGCGCACCCGGGAACCAGCCGTCCTGGGCTGGATACGCCTGGCCCTGCGCTTTCTTTTTCCGGAACTCATTCGTGCGCTCGTAAGGCACGTTGCGGCCCAGCGGGATGCCCTTGGGTTTGATCTTGCCCGGAAAATTGACCAGGTCGTAGCGCGGCCCCGGCGATGCATCCCGATAGCCCCCGCCGTTCATGACCAGGCCGCCCTTCCAGTTCAGATTGCCGATCAGCAGATTGAGCGTCACCACCGAATAGGCGTTGTAGAAACCCGAGCCGGACATCATGCCGCCATGCGCAACGGCGCACGCCTTGCGGCCATGGCTGGAGAACTTGTCCGCCAGGCCTTCCACGATTTCCACAGGAATGCCGCATTCGTCCGCATACTCGGCGATCGTCCGCGACCGGATGCTGTCGATCAGCAGTTCGAACCCCGTGCGCACCCGCAGCGCCTGCCCCTGAACGTCCACCTGTCTGTCTTCCTGCAGACGAGCAGCACCCGGGATCGCATCGACCGGCTGGATGCGGCCCTGCGCATCCACGGCCAGATACGGATCCTGATCGCTGAACGCCTCGGCATCGCCAATATCCAGGCCGATCATCGAGCCACGCAGATAGCGGCCGTAGCGCGGATGGCCCGGTTCCGCCACCACCAGCCAGCTGGCCGTCGTGAACGAAGGCTCGCCATGGGCCTGGGCGGCCTTGAGCGTCGGATACGACAGGTAGGCACGATTGATGCGGTCGTTTTCCAGCAGCCAACGCATCATGCCCAGCAACAGTGCGCCATCCGTACCCGGACGGATCGGCACCCAACGGCCCTGCGCTCCGGCGGCCCGGTTGTCCGCATTGTTCAGGACCGGATCGATGACCACGTATTCCAGCCGGCCCGCAGCGCGCCCTTGTGCCAGCATGGCCCCGGTCCGCTTGAACGGGTTGCCTGCATTGCCGGGCGCCGTGCCGATGAACAGCACGAATTCGGCATGGGCCAGGTCCGGTTTGCCGTGCGGCATGCCACGGTGATCGCCAAACGCAGCGCCGGACCCCGAACGCCAGGACCCGCCACAGTACGACCCATGCCCGACATAATTCAGGGTGCCGTAGGCATTCTGCCAAAAGCGCCGCCCCAGCAGATCGCGCCCGTCGTTCACGCTGACGATATGCCCGACCTGATTGACCTTGGGCCCCAGCGCGGGATTGTCGGGATCAATCGGCGTTTCCAGATCGCGCAGGGCACGCAGCCCATCCACATGCCCTTCGCCGAACAGATCGCCGCCTTCGACCACTTCTTGGATCAGCTGTTCGAAACTGATCGGTTCCCACTGGCCGCTGTTGCGCGGGCCCACGCGCTTGAGCGGCGTCAGCACGCGAAACGGCGAATTGATCTGATCGAGCGCGGCATTGCCCCGGCCGCAAGCGGTCGAACGCCCCACCAGCCCCTTGTCCTGATAGCGCGACAGGGCCACCAGACTGTCCTTGAAACTGACATCCATGGGCAGGTGCGGTTCGGTCGACAGCGGGTTGTACGGGTTGCCCGTCACCCGGATCACCTTGCCCGTCCGCTTGTCGATGCGCACCCGCACCCCGCACAGCGTCGTGCAGCCCAGGCAGCCCGTATAGCTGACCTGCTGGTTGGGGTTGAGCCGCAATTCGCCCGTGGCCACATCCACCTGATATTCTGGCTCGGCCGAATGGCCATGCAGCTGTTTTTCTCCTGTGGGCTTGCCCACCACGCTGTCAGCCATGCGACCCAGCGTCTGCGAAAAGCCCGCCGCAAATGCCGCCAAGCCCCCTGCCGCAATCAATTCCCTACGCTCGATTTTCATCTGGTTTCTCCAACAGGATTCAGTGATGCCCTGCGCCCGCCAGGCGGTTCAGCGGCAGCAGCGAGGTCAATGCAATGAACAGAAAGATCCACAGCCCCAGCGTGCCGATGATCCCCAGAAGACCTTCCGGCCCCATTGGCAACTGATAGCTGTAATAGCCCGCGCCGGTCTTGGGGACTTCCTGCCCGCCCATGAAAATGCTCCAGCGCATCATCCAGGTCGAATGCAGCGCCAGCAGGCCGATCAGCAAACCCGAGCCGGGGCGCTTCCATGCCAGCAGGCAGGTGACGACCGTGGACAACACCGCCCAGACGGCAAGCAGGCGCCAGTTGTCGGCCGGCGCAACCTGCGCCAGCGCCATGCGGTGAACATTGGACCAGCCGCTCAGCCCAAGCAGCAGCCAGGCCGCGCCGACGGCCAACGCCAGCAGCTGCGTCAGCGCCAGCAGACGAGACACCGTCCGCACCGTGCGAGGATCCGGCGAGGACAGCATGCGATTGAACAGCAACACCATTCCCAGCGCGCCCGCAAGCGCCGTCACAATGAACTGCACCGGCAGCCACGGGGTGTTCCACAGGGGCCGCGCCGCCACCACCATGACCTCGGCGCCGGTGTAGAGCGCCACCAGCACCGCTCCCACCGCCGTCATCAGCGCCGCCATCTGCAGCGCCCGATGGCTTTCATGGCCGCCATAGGCCAGCAGGCCAGCCAACCGCGCGTAACGCCCCCCGTCCCTGCCATGCTGCGCCAGCAGGGGCCGCCACGCCAGCCAGCTGTACAGCAACAGGCCGCCGACATAGATGGGAATGAACCAGGCTCCCCACGCCATCCAGGACGTCGGATTGAAGTGCAGATAGAAATTCAGGAATCGCCCCGGCTGGTGCAGGTCGGCCAGCAGGGCGACCGGTGCGCTCAGGCCGCACAACAGCGCAGCGGCCAGCGCCAGATGGGAAATGCCCTGCCACTGCGGCTTGCGCCAGACCAGGCCGGGCAAGGACAGCAGAAAGGCGCCGTAGGAAATGCCGATCAGGAAAAAATACTGGACCGCCCATGGCAGCCACGCCACTTCACGCGCGACATTGACGGTTTCAACGATCTGCGGATTCATTTCATCCTCCCCGCCTCAGACAGCGCTGCGCTGTGGTTTCCACAGGGCGGCCTCGCCCACGACCTTGCCCTGGAACGATTCGTCCAGCCCGATATAGAACACCTGCGGCCGGGTGCCCGCCTCCGGCTTCAGGACTTTCAGTTGTTCCCGGTTTTCCGCCAACAGGCGATTCAGTTCGCTGTCCGGATCGTTCAGGTCGCCAAAGATGCGCGCCCCGCCCACACAGGTTTCCACACAGGCCGGCAGCAGACCGACTTCCAGCCGGTGCGCGCAGAACGTGCATTTATCCGCCTTGCCGGTCTCGTGGTTGATGAAGCGTGCATCATAGGGACAGGCCTGGACGCAATAGGCACAGCCGACGCAGCGGTCGCCATTGACCACGACAATGCCGTCGTCCTGCTTGAATGTCGCCCCCACCGGACAGACCGGCACGCACGGTGGGTTGTCGCAATGATTGCAAAGGCGCGGCAGCACGTATGTGCCAACCGGCTGGTCTGCGCCCTCCACTCGGACGCTGTAGGTGGAGACCACGGTGCGAAAGCTGCCTTCGGGCACCGCGTTTTCCTGGATGCAGGCCACTGTGCAGGCCTGGCAGCCGATGCATTTGCGGATATCGACCAGCATGGCCCAGTGATGCTTGCTGCCATCGGCAGCCATGGCTGGCGCCGGCATGGCCGCAGCAGCCGCCGTGACGATGGGAATCCCCCGCAGGAACATGCGGCGGCCTGGATCGGGCCCGTCTCCGCGAGGGCGCACAGTAGGACGGCGTGGGAATGACATTTGGCGACTCCTGACCACAATGGACAAGGTCAGGATAGGGGCCGTGTCAGAACTGGACTATTGGCAGTCCATGGAAGCGGAATAGATGGTTTTACCTATCGGGCCGACCAGGGAAGGCAAAAAACCCTTTTGCGACAAGGGTTTTTTGCCTTGAGCTGGAAACCAGGCGAGCACGACGATCAACGTGTTGCTTGACGTGGGTCAAGCCATTCAGACGACAAGGCCTCGGCCTGTTGCAGCACTGTCTGCACCGCCTCGTCCTGCAGGTCGGGCGGATAACCGTACTTGCGCAGGATGCGCTTCACCAGCACCCGTATCCGGGCACGGGCAGAGGCCCGATGGGCCCAATCGACCGACACGTTCTGGCGCAGGCTCATCAGCAATTCGTGAGCGATCAACTTGAGCCTGTCGTCGCCCATGATCTGCACCGCGCTTTCGTTCTCGGCCAGGGCGTCGTAGAAGGCGATCTCCTCATCGGACAGACCCTGCTCTTCGCCGCGCTGGCGCGCCGCACGGATGTCCTTGGCCAACCGGATCAGCTCGGCCAGCACCTCGGCGGTGGTGATGGCGTTGGCGTGGTAGCGCGCCACCGCGTCCTCCAAACGCTCCGAGAACGCCCTGGTCTGCACCACATTGGCCTTGCTGCGCGAGCGAATGCCGTCGTTGATCAGCTTGCGCAAGGCTTCCAGCGCCAGGTTCTTTTTTTCCA
>NZ_JAVERO010000127.1:0-6135 GCF_034007085.1 Castellaniella sp.
TTCAGAAAAGCCCCGACTGGCGGGGCAAAAGGGTTTGAAAGTTCACTGCCGTACAGGCAGCTCAGAAAGACACGCCGGCGATGGTCGTGATGATCTTGGTGTTCACTGCCGTACAGGCAGCTCAGAAAATTCGCTCAAGCGCGGCATGCAGCACTCTGGCGTTCACTGCCGTACAGGCAGCTCAGAAATCACCCTGGCGGCGTATGGCCTGTAATAGGCAGTTCACTGCCGTACAGGCAGCTCAGAAAGATGCGGGAATGGTCGCGAACAACGTGGTGGAGTTCACTGCCGTACAGGCAGCTCAGAAAACGTAATCGCGGTGCAAGAGGTCATGCGCTCGGTTCACTGCCGTACAGGCAGCTCAGAAAAGGGACATAAGCCCCAGAATTCCGCCGACTAGGTTCACTGCCGTACAGGCAGCTCAGAAAGTGGCCGATGCCGCTACCGTCGTACGCGCCGCGTTCACTGCCGCACAGGCAGCTCAGAAAGCAGACTATGACCACGACCCCGAACCACCCAACCCGTCAATAGGTCAGAATCGGCCACGGAGTGTGCCAGCGTTCCCCGGTCATTTTGTCATCCGTGATCCCATCCCCTTGATCTGAAAAGGGGAAATCAATTCCCCCAGGACTTGTCCATGGAATTGTCCACAATCTGCGTGGATAAGCTGGTCATCCCCAGCCGGAATACCGCCAGGGAATCCTTCACCTCGTCGGCCAGCTGTTCCTGCAGGCCGGTCGCGTTGGCCGCCTGTCGCACAAGCTGGGTATTGTGCTGCGTCACGTTGTCGATCCGCGCCATGGCCTGGTGGATCTGTTCGATGCCAGCAGATTGTTCCGCCGTGGCGGCGGTGATCTCTTCCATGAAGCCCGATACCTGCTGAACGGATGTGACAATGGCCTGCATGGTCTGGCCTGCCTGTTGCATGCGGTTTGAACCGTCCTCAATGCGCAGGGCCGACTGTTCGATCAGGGTCTTGATTTCTCGCGCCGCGGCGGCGCTGCGCTGGGCCAGGGCACGCACCTCGGCGGCCACGACGGCAAAGCCGCGGCCTTCTTCGCCGGCCCGAGCGGCCTCCACAGCGGCATTCAGGGCCAGGATATTGGTCTGGAATGCGATCCCGTCAATGACGCTGACAATTTCGCTGATTCGCTGGGAACTGTCTGAAATCCCCTCCATGGTCCGGACCAGTTCATCCACGGTCTGTCCGCCGGTCGTGGCTACGTCCGATGCCTGGCTGGCCAGTGCATTGGCCTGACGGGCATTGTCGGCATTCTGTCGGGTTGTGCTGGCCAGCTCCTCGATGCTGGCGGCAGTCTGCTGCAAGGCGGCCGCCTGTTGTTCCGTGCGCATGTTCAAGTCCTGGTTGCCGGCTGCGATCTCACGCGCGCCCTGGACCATGCGGCCCGTGCGCTCCAGAACCATGGCGATCATGTCGCGCAGACTGTCCTGGGTGTTTTTCAGGCCCTGGAACAGCTGCCCAATTTCGTCCTGGGTCCAGACCTCGATCGAGGCCGTCAGGTCCCCGGCGGCAATCCGGTGCAGCAGCTGGCCACTGTCTCGCAGGGGGTTCAGGACCATGCGCAGCAGGACGCGGTAGACCAGCCAGGTCAGCAGGATGGCCGCCAGCGCCAGTCCGATCAGGCTGGTGCGCAAGTTCACTGGCAGTGGTGGCGCAAGCCACAGGGTGCAGCCGACAGTCAGCAGGGTGGGCAAGAGCAATGCCAGGGTCGGCAGCGCCAGTCGGACGCGCAATGGGCGCGTCAGAAAGAAATGCTTCATGTCTCATCTCCGTCGCGTGGCGTGTGGACCGGCGCGTTTCATGTATTTTCTTTGGCGCTCGCCGAGGGGCGAGGGGAACGCCTGGGCGCAATGCGCCAGGTCACTATATCGGCCTCCGGCACGGCCCGACATTTCCGGACATCAATACCCATCATCACGGAACATGCGGGCATCAGCCGGTGCGGCTGATTTCCACCCACCAAAGCTAAGTCATTGAGACATAGGGGATACTCGGATCTGTCTGGATCTTGTCCATGGGCTTGTCCACAGATCGGGTGGATAAATCCGTGACGGTGGGGCACGCACGTGCCGCGCACTGGATCGGAAAAGGCCTGGAGCACCGTAAAATCGGCACTCTCTGTCTTGCACATTCTTGAGGACTGCAACCATGGAACAGTTTCAGGCTTTCTGGTCTGGTCTGCCCGATCTGAGCGGCATCGTGATGCACCTGGCCGTGACCCTGGCAATCCTGGTCATCGGCTGGGCCGTGTCCAACCTGCTGGGGCGCTGGGTGCGCCATATCGCGGATCGTTCTTCCCGGATCGATCCGACCGTTGTGCCGATCGTGCGCAGTGTCACGGTCTGGGCGGTGCGCATCGTGGTGCTGCTGGCCGTGCTGGCGCGCCTGGGCGTGCAGACCGCCAGTCTGGTTGCCATGCTGGGGGCGTCCGCCCTGGCCATCGGCCTGGCCCTGCAGGGTACGCTGCAGAATTTTGCGGCCGGCATCATGCTGCTGGTGCTGCGGCCGGTGCGTGCGGGGGAATTCGTCGCCATCGGCGGCCAGGGTTCCGGCACGGTGGACGAAATCGGCCTGTTCATGACGCGGTTCGTACAGGTCGATGGCATCCACATCCTGTTGCCCAATACGCTGGTCTGGGGCAGCCCGATCACCAATTACAGCCGCAACAAGACCCGCCGCCTGGACATGCTGCTGGGGGTACGTTATGACGACGACCTGGATGCGGCGCTGGGCACTTTGCAGGCGCTGGTGGACCGCCATGATGATGTCCTGGCCGACCCGGCCCCCCAGGTGATGGTGATGGAATACCGGGACAGTTCCATCATGGTGAACATCCGGGTCTGGGCGCGGGCCGACAAATACTGGGATCTGTATTTTGACCTGCATCGCCAGGCGCCTCTGGCCTTGCGCCAGGCGGGCCTGCGTTCGCCCATCCCCCTGCGCGAGGTGCAGTCGATTCCGCTGGCGAAGCATCCGGACAAGGCGGCCAGCGCCTGAGCGCCGCAGGGAATCTCCGGCCTTCAGGCTGGGGAGGCTGTCAAGCCGCTATTCCACCATCCGGTTCAGGCGTTCCGCATCCAGCGGATGCTGGCCGTTGTCGATGCGCTGGCCCAGGTCTTCCAGGGCCGCGCACAGGCGCTGGATGCGCGCATCCTGCTGGGCCGTATGGTTGATCAGTTCGTGCAGCACCTGGACCAGCGGGTCGTCGTCCGTCCGGCCGATCCCGTAGGGGGCAAAGTCTTCGGGTGAAGATGTGCCATCGGCGGCGGGCGGCTCGGCCCGGCCGCGTTGCAGCAGTTCCTGCAGGGGCCGGGCGGCCCATTCGGATTGCGGCATCGGGGACTCATCCTGGCAGGGGGATGCGGCGGCGCGCGGGGCGGTCGGGGCCGCCTCGGATGGCACCGTGTCCCTGTCCGGGCTTGCCGCCGTCGGTACGGGTTCGCTGCTGGTCGCTGTCGTGGCTGCCGCATGGTCTTTGGGCAGGATCACCCGCGCCGGGTTGCCCACGGCGGTCGCCCCGGCTGGCACGGGTTTGATGACCACGGCATTCGAACCGATACGGGCATGGGCCCCCACGGTAAAGCCGCCCAGGATCTGGGCGCCTGCGCCCACGACCACGCCTTCTTCCAGGGTGGGGTGGCGTTTTTCGCCCTTGTAGAGCCGGGTGCCGCCCAGGGTGACGCCCTGGTAGATGGTGCAGTCGTCGCCGATTTCAGCGGTCTCGCCGATCACCACGCCGAAACCGTGGTCGATGAACACGCGCCGGCCGATGCGTGCGCCGGGGTGGATCTCGATGCCGGTCAGCAGGCGGCCCAGATGGGACGTGAACCGGCCCGCCCAGTACCAGCCGCGCCGCCACAGGGCATGCGCCAGGCGATGGACCAGGATGGCGTGCAGCCCGGGATAGCAGGTCAGGATTTCGATGCGGCTGCGGGCCGCCGGATCGCGTTGGTGGATGCAGGCGATGTCTTCGCGAAGTTGATCAAACATGTCGTTCGGGTGTCCGGTCGTTCGGGTGCGCGGCCTGGCCGGCGCTGCGGATCATGGCGGTGCACAGGCCGCGCACCATGTCCACTTCGTCGGCGCTGAGCCGGTTGCGGGTCCACATGTGCCGCATGCGCGGCAACAGTTTTTTCGGATGCCGGGGATCCAGGAATCCCACGGCCAGCAGGGCCTGCTCGAAATGATCCAGCATGGCCTGGACGCGTTCGCCGCTGGCCGGGTCCGACCCCGGATCGTGCCGGGCGTGGGTGTCGGGCAGGCGCGCCACGCCGGCCAGCGGCAGCAGGGCATAGCGCATTTCCCAGGCGGCCAGTTGCAGCGCCTGGGACACGTTCAGTGAACTGTACGCCGGATTGGCCGGGATGTGGCAGACCCGGTGGCACAGGGAAATGTCCTCGTTGGACAGGCCGGTGCGTTCCGTGCCCAGGACGATGGCGATGCGCGTGTTCGTCCTGGCCAGTTCGGCCGCCGATTGCGTGGCGGCCTCGCGGATGTCGCAGGGCGGGGGGCCGATGGCGCGCGCCCTCGCCGTCAGGGCGAAGGCCAGGGTCGTGGGCCCCAGCGCCTCGGCCAGGGTGTCGTGCAGGCGGACCTGTTCCAGGATGTCGCCGGCCCCGCTGGCCAGGGCCAGCGCATCGGGCTGGCGCAGGATGTCCGGGTCGGCAGGCGCCACCAGGCGCAGGTCGTGGAACCCCATGGTCTTGATCGCCCGGGCGGCGGAACCGACGTTGCCGGGATGGCTGGGGCTGACCATGACAAAGCGCACCCGGTCGAAAAAGTCCGGGGTGCGGGCGGGGGGATCGGAGGAAACTGGCAGAGTCATTTAAAATAGAGGGCTGTCACCCGTGATCTTTGGAAACCTATGCACCCGATGCTCAACACCGCCATCAAGGCGGCACGCCGTGCCGGCGCCATCATCAACCGCGCCAGCCTGGACCTGGAACGCCTGAACGTGGCGCGCAAGGGGCCCAAGGACTACGTCACGGAAATCGATCGGGCGGCCGAGGAATCCATCATCGACATTTTACGCACAGCCTATCCCGATCACGGCATCCTGGCCGAAGAATCCGGCCGCTGGCAGGCCGAAGGCGGCCAGGATGACACCGAATTCCAATGGGTGATCGATCCGCTGGACGGCACCACGAACTTCATCCATGGCTTTGCGCACTATGCCGTGTCCATTGCATTGCTGCATCGGGGGCAGACGGCCCATGCGGTGATCTACGACCCCACGCGCAACGAAATGTTCACCGCCAGCCGGGGCAGTGGGGCCTTTCTGAATGACCGCCGGGTGCGGGTGTCCACCTGCCTGCGCTATCACGATGCGCTGCTGGCCTCGCATATCCCTCAATCCACGGCGCTGCCGGCGGCTTCGCCCTTTGTGCCGCTGCTGGCCGAATGCGCGGCGGCGCGGCGTACGGGTTCCACGGTTCTGGATCTGGCCTGGGTGTCCAGCGGCCGCCTGGACGGCTTTTGCGGTGTCGGGCTCAAGCCCTGGGACATGGCCGCCGGCGGCTTGCTGGTGCTCGAAGCCGGCGGCCTGCTGGCCGATTTCCAGGGCGAACAGGGCTGGATGGATTCGGGCAATGTGCTGGCTGCGTCGCCCAAGATATTCGCGCAGATGATGTCGCATCTGCACGCCTGACGGGGCTCGACGATGGAATGGATGCTGGATCCGGCCGCCTGGGTGGGGCTGCTCACCCTGATCGTCCTGGAAATCGTCCTGGGCATCGACAACCTGGTGTTCATCGCCATCCTGGTCGATAAACTGCCGCCCAGGCAGCGCGACCGCGCCCGTGTGCTTGGGCTTGGCCTGGCGCTGGTCATGCGTTTGTTCCTGCTGACGCTGATGTCCTGGCTGATCAAACTCACCGAACCGCTGGTGCGCCTGGGCGACCTGGCGTTCTCGGGGCGCGATCTGATCCTGATCAGCGGCGGCTTTTTCCTGCTGTTCAAGGGCACCTTCGAACTGCACGATCGCATCGAAGGCCGCACCCAGCACGCTTCGGGTTCGCGCCTGCATGCCAGTTTCTGGGTGATCGTCACCCAGATCGTCATCCTGGATGCCGTGTTCTCCGTCGATTCGGTGATCACGGCAGTGGGCATGGTCG
>NZ_JAVERO010000128.1:0-6027 GCF_034007085.1 Castellaniella sp.
CATCGCTGCAGGCGAGGGTGCCAAGGCTGCCCTGGCGGCCTTCGATTACCTGATCCGCAGTTCGGTTGCGGATGGGAAAAAGACCGTCGCCTGATCTCTGCGGCTCAGTCTGGCCCGCCGCCCTCTGCCATCCAGGGCCAGGGGCCGTCGATATGCTTGCGGCACAGGTCCACCCAGGCCTGGGCCGCATGGCTGAGCATGGGCCAGTCTGCCGCCAGCAGGGCGATGTCCCAGCTCAGCGTGTCGGGGCCCAGGGGGCGGGCGTCCAGCCCCAGGTCTCCCGGATTCCGGATGAAGGGCTCGGGCAGCAGCGCAATGCCCATGCCCGCTTGCGCCATGGACAGGGTCCAGTCCCATTGGCCGCTGCGGGCGGCGATCAGCGGTTCAAAGCCGGCAGCCTGGAATTGCCGGTCCAGCAGGCGCGACAGCGCGAAATCGTCGTTCAGCAGGACCAGCGGTTGTCCGCGCAGGTCCCGGACCCGGGGCGCTGGCGGCAGTGATCGCATCAGTCCGGGTTGGCCGACTGTCAGGATCCGGTGGCGGGCGACGACCCGCGGGCGCAGGCCCAGTTCCGGCGCCACCGGCATCAGGCTGAATCCCAGGTCCAGCCGGCCCTCGGCGACCAGATGCTCGATGGCCCGTCCCGTATCTTCGTGCAGCGCGACTTCGATTTTCGGGTAGCGTTGCCGGTATTCCTTCAGTGGCGCAGTGAACAGGCGGTTGATCATCGGCGGCAGGCCGAGATCCAGCCGGCCCAGTTCCAGGGCCTGGGTGCGGGCGATATCGCGCAGCAGGGCGCGATGCGTTGCGAGCACATCCTGCCCGCGCGCCAGGACCACGCGCCCCATGTCGGTGAGCCTCGCCGGACGCCGCTCCCGGTCCAGCAGCGGCGCGCCGATTTCGTCTTCGAGCTGGCGGACCATCTTGCTGACCGTCGATTGCGTGACGCCCAGGGCGGTGGCGGCATGGGTGAAGTTCCGCCGCTTGGCGGTTTCGATGAAATAGCTGAGCGCGCGCATGTCCATGGAAGGCAGGTCCTTTATCATGGAGATATGGAATTTTATCCATGTATTTCATGAATATTAGCAATGATAATCTCGGCTCGTCATCACACCAATAGACGAGGAGACCAGGATGATGGAGCGCCTGCAATGTGCCGAGTTGAGATCCAGGATCATGACGGCGTCCGAGGCCGCCGCCCTGTTCAGGGACGACATGACGGTCGGCATGAGCGGCTTTACCCGCGCCGGAGACTGCAAGGCCATTCCCGCCGCGCTGGCACAGCGGGCACGGCATGAATCCTTGCGGCTGAACCTGGTCACGGGGGCGTCGCTGGGCAACGACAGCGACGGCCTCATGGCCGAGGCCGGGCTGCTGGCGCGCCGCCTGCCGTTCCAGGCCGATGCCAGGCTGCGCCGCAAGATCAACGAGGGGCAGGTCATGTTCCTCGATCAGCATCTGTCTGAAACCGTGGAGCAGCTGCGCGCGGGGCACCTGCCGAAGATCGACATCGCCGTGGTCGAGGCCGTCGCCATCCTGCCCGACGGCGGCATCGTGCCGTCCATGTCCGTCGGCAATTCCGCCAGCTTCGTCGCCCAGGCCGACCGAGTGATCGTCGAATTGAACACCAGCATGCCCATGAGCCTGATGGGCATGCACGATATCTATGTGCCCGAGGACCGTCCCGGGCGCAAGCCCATTCCCCTGACCGAACCGGACCAGCGCATCGGCGTGCCGGCGATTCCCGTTGATCCGTCGCGCATTGCCGCCATTGTGGTCACCGATCATCCCGACAGTCCGTCCACCGTCCAGCCACCCGACGAGGACACCCGGGCGATTGCCCGCCACATCATCGACTTCCTGCAGGGCGAGGTGGCCGCAGGCCGCCTGTCGGACACGCTGCTGCCGCTGCAGGTCGGCATCGGCACCATCGCCAACGCGGTCGTGCACGGGCTGGTGGACGCGCCGTTTCGCGATTTGCGCATGTACTCCGAAGTCCTCCAGGACAGCGCCATCGCCCTGATCGATGCGGGCCGCGTGTCTTTCGCTTCGGCGTCGTCGATCACGCTGTCGGAACCGGTGTATCGGCGCTTCATGGAGCGCCTGGACGAATACGCCGGGCGGATCGTGCTGCGTCCCCAGGAAATCAGCAACCATTGCGAGATCGTGCGCCGCCTGGGCATCATCGCCATCAATACGGCGCTGGAGTTCGATCTTTACGGCAACGTGAATTCCACGCACGTGGGCGGCACGCGGATGATGAACGGCATCGGCGGCTCGGGCGATTTCGCCCGCCAGGCCCACCTGTCGATCTTCGTGAGCAAGTCCGTGGCCAAGGGCGGCGACATTTCCAGCGTGGTGCCGATGGTGGCCCACGTAGACCACACCGAGCACGACGTGGACATCCTGGTGACCGAATGGGGCCTGGCCGACTTGCGCAACCTGGCGCCGCGCGAGCGCGCGCCCCGCGTCATCGAATGCTGTGCGCACCCGGACTACCGGGAAGCACTCATGGATTACTTCCAGCGCGCTTGTGCGCAGGGTGGCCATACCCCGCACCTCATTGGCGAGGCCCTGTCCTGGCACGAACGTTACGCCCGCACGGGATCGATGCGCAGCGGGCAGACCGTCTGCGCTTGAACGCGTCGTCGCTGTCCGCGGACCATCGCCGGCGCTGAGGCGTGGCGATAAAATACCGCCTTTCCTCCGATAGCGAGACCTGTCATGCTGGCGCAATATGGTGTGTTGGATGTCTGGACCTACCTGGCCGGCGTGGTGTTCATCATCCTGCTGCCTGGGCCCAATTCCCTGTTCGTGCTGGCGAGCGGCGCTGGGCGCGGCGTGCGTGCCGGCTACCAGGCCGCGTTGGGCGTGTTCGTCGGCGATTCCATTCTGATGACCCTGACGGCGGCGGGCGCGGCCTCGGTGCTGCGCCTGCTGCCCATGCTGTTCGTGGCCTTGAAGGCCGCCGGGGCGGTGTACCTGACGTATCTCGGGATCCGGCTGCTGATGTCGGCCTGGCGACCGGCGCCGGCGCAGGTCCGCACAGTCGCAGGGGGGGCGGGCAGCCCTTTTCGCAAGGCCCTGTTGCTCAGCCTGCTCAATCCCAAGGCCATCCTGTTTCTGCTGTCGTTCTTCGTGCAGTTCGTCGATCCCGCCTATGCGCATCCCGCCCTGTCTTTTTTCATCCTGGCCGCCATTTTGCAGGTGTGCAGCCTGCTGTACCTGTCGGTGCTGATCTTCGGTGGCGCACGCCTGGCGGCGGCGTTCCGGCGGCGCCAGGGCCTGGCGCGGGCCGGCAGCGGACTGGTCGGGTTGTTGTTCCTGTGGTTTGCCGGCCGCATGGCTTTCGAGGCCTGAAGGCGGGCTAGGGGTTTATCCCCTTTAGGTGACCCGGTACATCCTGAGTAGAATTTTTCGCATCCCGGGTATTTCAAGAATGATTCGAACTAGGATGCCTGCATGCCTGCACGATTGGCCTTACGAAACATCAGCAAATCCTATCCAGCAGTCCGGGCCAACGATGCGGTCGATCTGACGGTCGAGCCCGGTGAAATCCACGCCATTCTGGGAGAGAACGGCGCCGGCAAATCCACCCTGATGAAGATCATCTACGGTGTCGTCCGACCGGACGCAGGTACGGTGCACTGGGATGGCCAAGAGGTGCGGATCGCCAATCCGGCAGCTGCGCGGGCCCTGGGCCTGGGCATGGTGTTCCAGCATTTTTCCCTGTTCGATACGCTGACGGTGGTGGAAAATATTGCCTTGGGCCTGCCGCCGGGCACGGACATGCAGGCACTCGAAGCGCGGATCACCTCGACAGCGACGCAGTATGGTCTGGACGTCGAACCGCGCCGTCATGTCCATACACTGTCGGTGGGTGAACGCCAGCGCGTGGAAATCGTGCGGGCATTGCTGGGCAAGCCGCGGCTGCTGATCCTGGACGAGCCGACCTCGGTGCTCACACCCCAGGCGGTGTCGCGTCTGTTCGACGTCCTGCGGCAGTTGGCGGCCGAAGGTTGCAGCATTCTGTACATCAGTCACAAGCTCGATGAAATCCGCGCCCTGTGTCAGCGTTGCACCGTAATGCGCGCGGGCCGGGTGACTGGGGTCTGTGACCCACGCCAGGAAACCGAGGCCAGCCTGTCGCGCCTGATGATCGGCGCCGCTCTGCCGGTACATCAGCACCGTGAGCGTCAGGCGGGGCCGGTGCTGTTGCAGGTGCGCGGCCTGGACCTGCCGCGTGCGCATCCATTCGCGACTCCGCTGACGGCGATCGACCTGGAACTGCGCCAGGGCGAAATCCTGGGTGTGGCGGGCGTGTCCGGCAACGGCCAGCAGGAATTGATGGGGGTGCTCACGGGCGAGGACCTGCGTGCCGCCCGGGACGGCATCCTGTTTGATGGCCAGCCCGTTGGCCATCGTTCGTCGGCCTGGCGGCGTGCGCAAGGCATGGCTTTCGTGCCCGAGGAACGCCTGGGGCGTGGCGCCGTGCCCGAACTGTCCCTGGCGCGCAATCTGCTGCTGTCCCACCAGGGAGCGGATACGGTGCGGCTCGGGTGGATCCGAACCCGTGCCGTGCGCCGCATCACCGAGGGCATCATCGAACGCTTTGGCGTCAAGGCCCCCGGTCCCCAGGCATTGGCCGGCAGCCTGTCGGGCGGCAATCTGCAGAAATACATCGTCGGCCGGGAAGTCGTGCGCCAACCCCGGTTGTTGATCATCGCCCAGCCCACCTGGGGGGTGGATGTGGGCGCGGCCACACAGATCCGGGGTGAACTCCTGGCGCTGCGGGACGCGGGTTGTGCCATCTTGCTGATTTCCGAGGAACTGGACGAACTGTTCGAACTGTCCGACCGCCTGACCGTGCTGGCCAAGGGACGTCTGTCGCCCGCCATCTCGCGCGCCGAGGCCTCGCGCGAACAGATCGGTCAATGGATGAGTGGCCTGTGGCCTGGGACGGAGGCTGCCGAATCGCCCGTCGGCCTGATGGCCTCGGAGATCGCCCATGCTTGAGCTCATCGCCCGTGCCGAGCCCTCGCGCCGGATGGTGTGGCTGTCGCCCTTGATGGCGGTCGCGTTGACGGCGTTGTGCGGCGCATTCATGTTCATGGCTTTGGGCAAACCGCCCCTGGGCGGGCTGGCCGTCTTTTTCATCGAGCCGCTCGCCAGCCTGCACGGCTGGGCCGAGATCGGCGTCAAGATGGCACCGCTGCTGCTGTGCGCGGTCGGCCTGGCGCTGTGCTTTCGCGCCAATATTTTCAACATCGGCGCCGAAGGCCAGCTGGTCCTGGGCGCGATCGTGTCGGGTGCGGTCATCCTGTATTTCGATGACGGGATGGGGGGCAGTGGCGGGCCGCTGATGCTGGCCCTTGCGCTGCTGGCGGGGGCGCTGGGCGGCGCAGCCTGGGCGGCCGTGGTGGCCTGGCTGCGTGACCGCTACCATGCCAACGAAATCCTGGTGTCCTTGATGCTGGTGTACGTGGCGCAGCTATTGCTCAGCTATCTGGTGCACGGGGTGATGCGCGACCCGGATGGTTTTGGTTTTCCCCAGTCGCGCCTGTTCGATGATGGATTCCTGCTGCCGGTGTGGTCGGGCACGCGCCTGCATCTGGGTTTTGTGCTGGCTCTGGCGGCGGCGCTGGCGGCCTGGCTGCTGCTGTCTCGCCTGTTTGCTGGCTACCGTCTGACGGTGGGTGGCCTGGCGCCGCTGGCTGCACGCTACGCCGGGTTTTCTTCGCGCCGCGCATTGTGGGGCTGCATGCTGGGTTCTGGCGCGCTGGCGGGGGTGGCCGGTGCCTGCGAGATCATGGGGCCGATCGGTCAGCTCACACCTTCGGTTTCGCCGGGCTACGGCTTTGCTGCCATCATCGTCGCCTTTGTTGGGCGGCTGCATCCCATTGGCGTGGTCTTCGCCAGTTTCGTCATGGCGCTGTTCTACATCGGTGGCGAACTGTCCCAGACCCGCCTGGGCATGCCCAATGCCATCACCGGGATCTTCCAGGGCATTTTGCTGTTTTCGCTGCT
>NZ_JAVERO010000129.1:0-5935 GCF_034007085.1 Castellaniella sp.
CCGGTTCGCCTGTGAAGTGAGCGGTGCGGTAATGCCGCCAGCAGCAGGAACCCACCGAAGCGACTCAGGAATGGCTCAATGCCGCGCCTGAGCGCCGTAGGAATCTCCGGCCGTCAGGTCGGGGAGGATGTCAACGTACACGATCCGTGGCAGAAATCCTACGATCGGTCGTGGTAGCTGGCAGTGACCAGATCGAACTGGAACAGGCGGCAATCCAGGGCGCCGTTGCGCAAGGGGTGGCGCCGTCGAGCCTTCAGCCGCATCCGGCTGGGCAGGTCCAGATCGCTGGTGATGACATTGAGCTGCCAGCCGCCGTAGTGGCGCTTCAGCCAGCTTGCCCATTCGGACCACAGGTCGGCGTCTTCGTCTGCCAGCCGTTCCCCGTAGGGCGGATTGGTGACGATCCAGCCTGCTTCGGCGGGCGGCGGCATCCGGCGCGCATCGCAGACCTCGAAGTGGATGGTGTCCGGGCTCAGGTGGGCGCGTTCGGCGTTGGCGCGCGCCGCCTCGATGGCGCCTGGATGGATGTCGCAGCCTGTCAGGGGCTGTTCCAGGCGGGGGGCGATCCGTGCGCGGGCGTCTTCTTTCAGGGTGCGCCACAGGCGGGCGTCATGGCCGCGCAATCGCTCGAAACCAAAGGGTCGCCAGATGCCTGGCGGCACGCCCAGGGCGATCCAGGCGGCCTCGATCAACAGGGTGCCGCTGCCGCAGAAGGGATCCAGCAGGGGGGCGTCGAGCGGCCAGTCCGACAGGGCCAGCAGGCCGGCGGCCAGGTTTTCGCGCAGCGGCGCCTCGCCCTTGTCCAGCCGCCAGCCCCGCTTGAACAGGGATTCACCGGTGGTGTCCAGATACAGGGATGCGCGCCGTTCGTCCAGGAACAGGTGGACACGGGCATCCGGCCGGACCGTGTCGATGTCGGGCCGGGCGCCTTCACGTTCGCGCAAACGGTCGCAGATGCCGTCCTTGGCGCGCAGATTGCAGTATTGCAAGCTGCGCATGGGGCTGCGGATGGCCGAAGTGTCCACGCGCAGGGAATGCTCCGGCCCGAACCAGCGTTCCCATTCGGTGTCGCGTGCCAGGGTCAGGATATCGTCTTCGTCGTGGATGTCGGCCTGGGCGATCTGGACCAGGATCCGGGTCGCCAGGCGGGAATACAGGTTGGCGCGCAATATGCCGGTCCAGTCGGCCTGGAAATGGCAACCTGCGCGTCCGGGACGGACGGTTTCGTAGCCCAGCGCCTGCAGTTCCAGGGCCAGAGCTTCTTCCAGGCCGTGCGGACAGGGGGCGAAGATCTGGAAGACTTCGGCCCGTCGTGGCGCGCGCGGCAGGCGCTGGATGCGTGGGGCGTGCGCACGCGGGCTGTCGGATTCGGGGCTTTCCGGACGGTTCCGGCCTGCAGGAGCGGATTTCGGGGATGCGGTCCGCCTGGCGTCCTGGGGGGGGCTGGATGCCTCGACGGGGGCTTGCCGACGGCCTTTGGCTGGGAGGTTGGCAGCGTCGCTGGATTCGGCGCGCGCCTGGCGTGCATGTTCCTGCAGCGCAGCCTGGCGTGCGCGGGCACCCGAGCGCTTGCGGGGCGCAGTGTCCGTCCCGGATCGGGTGGACGAGGCCTTGTGCTTCAGGCTCAGGGTCTTGCGGGTCGTGGAATCGTTCATGGGTGATCAGAAGGGTTTGACGACCACCAGGATCAGGATCAGCAGCAGCAGCAGGACCGGGATTTCGTTGAACCAGCGGAAGTAGCGGTGGGTGTGCGGGTTGGTGCCTGCAGTCAGGGTGCGCAGGTGGTGGCGACAGGCCAGATGGAAGGCCAGCAGGCCGATCACCGCCAGCAGTTTGGCATGCATCCAGCCCTGGCCCTGGCCGATGCCGTAGCCCAGCCACAGCCACAGGCCCAGCGCCAACGCCAGAATACCCAGCGGGGTCATGAAGCGGTACAGGCGTTGTGCCATGCCCAGCAGCGTGGCGCGTGCCGCCGGGTCGCCGCTCTGGGCCAGGTTGACGTAGATGCGCGGCAGGTAGAACAGCCCGGCGAACCAGGACGTGATGAACAGGATGTGGAATGCCTTGACCCACAGCATGATGGTGATCCTTTTGGTGGCGGCCAGGGCTCAGGTCCGCAGTTGGCCTTCGCCGGTCAGCACCCATTTCTGGATGGTCAGGCCTTCCAGCCCGACCGGACCGCGGGCGTGCAGGCGGTTGGTGGAAATGCCGATTTCGGCGCCCAGCCCGTATTCGTAGCCGTCGGCAAAGCAGGTCGGCAGGTTGACGTAGACCGAACTGGAATCGACCTCGCGCTGGAAGCGCTGGGCGGCGGACAGGTCCTCGGTGACGATGGATTCGGTATGTTCGGAACTGTAGCGGGCAATGTGATCCATGGCCTGGTCCAGGGAATCCACGATCCGCACGGCCAGGATGGGCGCGTGGAATTCCGTGGCCCAGTCTTCTTCGGTGGCGGGGATCGAGCCGGGCAGCAGCGCGGCGGCGCGCGGGCAGGCCCGCAGTTCGACGCCCAGTTCGGTGAACCGGGCGCCCGCCCGGGGCAGCCAGTCGGTGGCGATGTCCGCGTGTACCAGCAAGGTTTCCATGGCGCCGCAGATGCCGGTCCGGTAGGTCTTGGCGTTGATGGCGATGTCCAGGGCGCGGTCCAGGTTGGCGGCCTTGTCGATGTAGACGTGGCAGTTGCCTTCCAGGTGCTTGATCAGGGGGACGCGGGCTTCATCGGCCAGGCGGGCGATCAGGCCCTTGCCGCCACGCGGGATGATGACATCGATCCATTCCGGGTGGGTGATCATGGCGCCCACGGCGGCGCGATCGGTGGTGTCCACGACCTGTACGGCGTGCGCGGGCAGGCCGGCGGCCTGCAGGCCCGTCTGGATGATCGTGCCCAGGGCGCGGTTGGAATGGAAGGCCTCGCTGCCGCCACGCAGGATGGTGGCGTTGCCGGATTTCAGGCACAGGGCGGCCGCATCGATGGTCACGTTGGGCCGGGATTCGTAGATGATCCCGATCACGCCCAGCGGCACGCGCATGCGGGCCACGCGCATGCCGTTGGGCCGGGTGGTGGTTTCGCTGAGGCTGCCGATCGGATCGGGCATGGCGGCGATCTGCAGCAGGCCTTCGGTCATCAGGTCCAGCGCCCGGTCGGACAGGCGCAGGCGGTCCATCATGGGGGCATCCAGCCCGCGTTCGGCTGCGGCATGCAGGTCGCGCTGGTTTTCTGCCTGCAGCCAGTCGCGGCGGGCGCGCAGGCCGTCGGCCATGGCCCGCAGGGCTGCTGCCTTGGTGGCACCGGAGGCCGAGCGCAGGATGCGCGCGGCCTGGCGGGCCTGGCGGCCCAGGGTCTGCATGGAAAAACCGGATTGTGTCTCGCTCATGGCATTGTCGATGTGAAAAGTCGGCAGTTCAGTGCCGGGACGATCCTGCGGTGGCGATGCGCATCACCAGCCGTTCGAGTTCGTCCCAGGGATCGCGCAACCGGCCGTCCACCGGGATTCCCTTGATGATACGGTCGATTTCGTGGGCATGGCGCAGCGCGGGCGGCCAGGCTGCCGGCGGGACGCGGGCCAGGGCCTGGCGCGCCAGTTTTTCGCGTGCGCCGAACAGGCGCTGGGCCCGCAGGGCTGCGTCCAGGCCGCTGCGGGCGTGGGGCGCCAGGCGCGCCAGGACGCGGATTTCCTCGCCGATGGCCCAGAGGACCAGTGGCAGGGCTTCGCCTTCGGCCTGCAGCCCCCGCAGTACGGTCAGCGCCCGGTCGGCCTGGCCCAGCAGCATGGCGTCGCGCAGATCATAGAGATTGTAGCGGGCCACGTTCAGCACGGCGGCCTGAACCTGTTCCAGGCTGAGTGCTCCGGCGGGATGCAGCAGGGCGAGCTTTTGCAGTTCCTGGTGGGCGGCCAGCAGGTTGCCTTCGACCTTGTCGGCCAGCCAAGCCAGGGTTTCGGCATCCGCCGTGTGTCCTTGACGGCCCAGGCGGGCAGCGATCCAGTCTGCCAGCGCTGTGCGCGGGATAGTCGGGATTTCGGTCCAGGCGGCGCGGGATTTCAGGGTCTGGACCCACTTGGCCTGCTGGGTCGCACGATCCAATTGCGGCAGGCGCAGCAGAATCCGCACATCAGGCAGCTGCCCGTCGGCGGCCATCGTCGCCAGTTTCAGCAGGGTGTCGGCGCCGGCCTTGCCCGGTTTCCCGGTGGGCAGGCTGATTTCCAGCAGACGCAGATCGCCGAACAAAGACGAATTCTGCGATGCGGCCAGTGCCGCGCCCCAGTCGCTGCGGGCGTCCATCACCAGATGGGTGCGCTCGACACATCCCAGTCGGACAGCGGCTGCGCGGTAGGCATCGGCGGCTTCGGTCAGCAGCAGGATCTCGTCACCGCTCAGGACCGTGCAGGCCGGCAGCGTTTGTGTGCTGGCGTAGTGCTCGGTCAGGCGGTCGGCTGCCGATATGCGTGCCATGGCCCGATATCCGTCCGGGCTAGGGCCGAATCGGGGCCGGTCCGGCCGGGGGGAATGCGTCCAGGACCTTGTCGTCCGGTATCGGTACCGTGGGGCGGCTGGCCGCGTTGGCATAGGCGGCCTGGACTTCCGGCGAGCTCATGCGGCGCAGGATCTGGTCGATCAGGCCGTTGCGCATGTCCTTGAACGTGCGTTCGATCTCGCCTTCCTTGGCCTGGACGATGCGGTCGTTGTATGGCAGTTCGCGGACGCTGAGCAGGGTCGTGGGGGGCAGCAGCACGTGTCCTTCGCGGTCCAGCAGTTCGAACTGGAAATCCAGGTTCAGTTCGTATTCCTCGACCCGGCCATCGGCGTCCAGGGACAGCTGGCGCAGATTCTGGGATTCGGAAATCTGGTGCAGATAGACGTCGGCGTCCTGGCGGCGTTCGGTAAACCGGGTGTCGGGCGAGTTGGCTGTGATGATGCGGCGCAGCCGGGCGCCGAATTCGGAATCCAGGTTGATGTTGGTGTAGATGGCCTGGAAGGGCAGGGGTGTGGCCCCTTTCAGGTGGAAACCGCAGGCACCCAGCGCCAGCAGGGCGATACCGGCCAGGGCGATGCGCAGGCGGCGCGGCAGGCAAGTGAAAGAGGCCATGACCATCATCCGACGACGTTGACCAGCCGACCCGGCACGACCACGACTCGCTTGGGTTCGCGGCCTTCGAGGAAACGGCCGACGGCTTCGTGTGCTCGGGCCAGGGTTTCGATGGCGGGTTTGTCGGCTTCCTGGGGCACGGTGAGCTGGCCGCGAACCTTGCCGTTGACCTGCAGTACCAGTTCGATCGTGTCGGCCTGCAGGGCGGATTCCTCGACCTGGGGCCAGGGCGCATCCAGCAGGTCGCCCAGGACATCGGCCAGACCCAGTTCACGCCACAGCTGCCAGGTGATGTGCGGCACTACGGGATACAGGACGCGCAGCAGGATGGACGTGGATTCGGCCAGGGCCGGGCCCGATACCCCCGCCTGGACGGCGGATTCCAGGGTATTGAGCATTTTCATGGCCGTGGAGACCACGGTGTTGTACTGGATGCGCTGGTAATCGTAGTCCGCCTGGCGCAGCAGGCCGTGGATCTGGCGGCGCAGATCGGCGGCCGCTGCATCCAGCGTATCCGCGGCGATGGGGGTGGCGGCATGACGGCGGATGTCGTCGTGCCGGCTGCGGCAGAAGGCCCACAGACGGCGCAGGAAACGGTGCGCGCCTTCGACACCGGAATCCGACCATTCCAGGGTCTGTTCCGGGGGGCTGGCGAACATCACGAACAAGCGGGCGGTATCGGCGCCCAGGCCATCGATGAGCGATTGCGGATCGACGCCGTTGTTCTTGGATTTGGACATGGTGCCGATGCCGCCGTAGTCCACGGGTGAGCCATCGGATTTCAGGCGCGCGCCGATGATGCCGCCTTTGTCGTCGGTGATGTTTTCGACCTGATCGGGCCAGAAATAC
>NZ_JAVERO010000130.1:0-5815 GCF_034007085.1 Castellaniella sp.
GCCATCAGCAGACTGCGGATCCCGATCCGTGTGCGTGGTCCGAAACGCATGAAACGCCTCCATGTGCCGTGTTCGCCCCCCGATCGCGCATCTTTGGCGGCGATCTCCTACAATCTGGGAAAATCACTGTCGGCGTCCGGGGCCTGCCGGTCCGGTCGGCGCAACCTGGATCGCCCATAGGGGGAAGACCATGCATTCTAACTTCATGGATGCCGTGCGTGCGCGCAGCGATCAGGCCATCGCATCGGGCGACTTGCAACCCATCGTGGCCGAACAGGTCGTCATCGAAGACCAGGGGTTGCCATTTACCGTGCGCTGGGTCGCAGCGCTGGCCGCCAAAGACGCGGCAAAGCCGCGTGCGGCAGCGGCTGCGCCTGCGACTGCCGATTCCCAGGCAAGCATCTTGCCCGGTGGCCCGCGCGACCCGGATTTCAATCCCTTCCTGAAACCCGATCCCGCCCTGTTGGTTGGCCCGGTGGGGGATCATCACGCCGCTATTCTCAACAAATTCCCCGTCTGTCTGCACCATCTGGTGCTGGCCCGGCGCGCATTCGCAGAACAGCGCTCGCCACTGGAGGCCATCGACTTCCAGGCCCTGGCCTTCATGCTGTCGCACGAAGGCGGCCTGGGGTTCTACAACGGCGGGCCTGCGGCGGGCGCCAGCCAGCGACACAAGCACGTGCAGTGGATTCCCGCTGCGCCGGACAACGCCTCGCTGCGCGCCCTGGGTGCCGGCCTGCCATCGGGGCAGGCGCAGGGCACGGTGGTCCGTCACCCCGCGCTGGCCATGGCCCATTGTTTTGTGCGTGTGGATGCCGGCCTGGGCGCCGATGCCGGGGCCAGCGCCCAGGCCATGGGGATTGCGTTCGGTCAGGCCTGCGCCGCGCTCGACCTGCGCCCGGATGCCGATGGCCTGCTGCCGCCGTGCAACATGCTGGTGGGCGACGGCTGGATGCTGGTGCTGCCCCGCAGCCAGGAACATTTCCAGGGCGTGTCCCTGAATGCCCTGTCCTTTGGCGGCACGATCTATGTGCGCGATCCGGCCCAGATCGATGCCATTCGCGCGGCCGGCCCGCTGCGGGCGCTGGCCAGCGTCGGGGTGCCGGGCTAGGGCAGGGGGATAGGGTTTCCCTCAGTGGCAAATTTGATCACAGCGGCCTGTTTCGACAGAAGGGAGTAGCGCCTGTCATGGATACTGCAAGGGTTCTGCAGATCCTTATGATTTATAGCACCAGGTGCTATAATAAAACCACGACAGGTGGCGTTGATGGACAACCATACCCCGCGTTTTTTCAAGACCAGATTATTTGCCAAACGAGCGGCCAAAGCTCGGATTTCCGACCAAGAGCTATTTCAGGCGGGCACCGATCTGACACAAGGAAAAGGTGCCAATCTGGGCGGCGGTGTCTGGAAAAAGCGGCTTAACAAGAACCTGCATCGCAGCATTGTGGTAGAAAAAGTAGCGGCTTGGTGGTTCTTCATCTACCTGTACGCAAAGCGTGATCGTGAGAATATCGATCAGGCGGAAGAGGCTGCTTTCAAACGCTTGGCCGCACAGTATGCGGTCATGCAAGACGCGCAGCTTGATGAACTACTGATGCTGCACGAACTTCTGGAGATTTTCAGTCATGACGACCAAGCCCCGCTTCAAGAGCGATGCGTTTGAAGCGATTCATAGCGCGGCCACGGGCCTTCACCGGGGCGGCGTGGTGACGAAACAGACTATGCGGGATTTCGATGCGATGTGTCTTGCGGCGGCACCGCAGTTCGATGCAAAGGCTGTCGTCCAGATCCGCAAAGACGCACAGGTGAGCCAGTCTGTCTTTGCCAGGTATCTGAACACGAGCACGTCCACCGTGCAAAAGTGGGAAAGCGGCGCGAAGCAACCCAGCGGTGTAGCCGCGCGTCTGCTGCAGGTCGTCAAGAAGCATGGCCTTGATGTATTGGCTTGATCAGGTCGAAATCGTCGTGCGACCGGCGTGGCGAACACAAGCGCCAGGAACGACAGTAGCTGCTTGAGTCTGAACTGGTCAGCTTGCTTCACGCAAAAAACCAGTAGCACACCCCGATCGAGGCCAGCACCCCGGCCAGATCCGCCAGCAGCGCGCAGCCCACGGCGTGGCGCGCGCGCTGGATGCCGACCGCGCCAAAATACACCGCCAGCACATAAAACGTGGTTTCCGTGCTGCCTTGCACCGTCGCGGCCAGCAGGGCGGCAAAACTGTCCGGTCCGCTGTGCTGCATGGTCTCGATCATCAGGGCGCGTGCTGCGCTGCCGGAAAACGGCTTGACCAGGGCGGTGGGCAGGGCATCGACGAAACGCGTGTCCAGGCCGCCCGCGTGCGCCAGCCAGCGGATGCCGTCCAGCAGCACGTCCAGCGCCCCGGACGCGCGCAGCACCCCCACCGCGCACAGCATGGCCACCAGATAGGGCAGCAGACCCTTGCACACGTCGAAACCGTCCTTGGCGCCCTCGATGAAGCGTTCGTAGACCGGGATGCGCTGCCAGGCGCCAGCGACCAGGAACGCAATCAGGATGCCGAACAGCACCAGATTGCCCAGCAGCGAGGACAGGGCGGTCACGGCAGCGGCGCTCATGGACGCCAGCAGCGCCATGAATGCGCCCAGCAATAAGGCGCCGCCGCCCAGCCAGGCCAGGACCACCGGGTCGTGCAGCCGCAGCCGCTGCACGAAGGCCACCGCCAGCAGGCCCGCCAGCGTCGAGGCCGAGGTCGCCAGCAGGATCGGTAGGAACACCAGCGTCGGGTCGGCCGCGCCCTGCTGCGCCCGGTACATGAAGATCGTCACCGGCAGCAGCGTCAGCGACGAGGAATTCAGCACCAGGAACAGGATCTGCGCGTTGCTGGCGGATCTGGGTGCCGGGTTCAGCGTCTGCAGTGCATGCATGGCCCGCAGGCCGATCGGCGTGGCGGCATTGTCCAGCCCCAGCGCATTGGCGGCAAAGTTCAGCGTGATCAGGCCCAGGGCGGGATGCCCGGCGGGCACCTCTGGCATCAGGCGCCGGAACAGCGGCCCCAGCAGCCGCGCCAGGGCGGCCACCAGCCCGGCCGATTCGGCGATCTTCAGAAAGCCCATCCACAGCGTCAGCGTGCCAAACAGCAGCAGCATCAGCTTGACCGACAGGTCCGCCATGTCGAACAGGCTGGCAATCAGGCGGGCGAACACGTCCGCATCGCCCAGGGCGAGCCATTGGAACAGCGCGGACGCCGCCGCGACCAGAAAGAACCCGAGCCAGAGGATGTTCAGCATGCGGCAGTCTAGCGCGAGGGCGGGCCGGCTGTCATGGGCGGGTCGGTGTGGGCCGTGGCATCCGTGTCCCTTGTGTGAAGTCCGAATAGTCCACGAAGGGTAGAGCCTGCAGGATGAGGCTTGGCCCATGACGGATGATCGGCGGCCGCCACACCATCATGGATGGACGAAGATAATAAATGCACATACAATAAATGAAAGTGATTGAGTTCGATCCTGTAAAGGACGCAATCAACGTGCTTAAGCATGGCCTGTCTTTGGCGGATGCCTTGCTGGTGTATGACGCACCAGTGAAAGTCACCGTGCCGGTCATGCGTGATGGTGAGAATCGCTGGATGGACATTGCGCACGTAGAAAGCGTGGGTGTCGTCCTGATGCTGGTATATGTCGTCCGGGGCGATGCATTGAGACCCATTTCATTGCGGCGTGCCTCAAAGGTCGAGCGGAGGTTATATCGTGAACATACGGAAAGTTGATTCCCGGACGAACTGGAAGCGTGTCCAGGAGGATGTGCGGATGGACAAGCCCGTTGCCTACGATCCGGATGTCGATCCCTACGATCCTAATGATCCGGACGCCGTGGCGGCGTACTGGAATTCGGTGGATGCCGTGGTGCGTCGCCCGGGGCGGCCGCCCGTGGCGGTACGCCGTCAGGCCCTGACCATGCGGATGGATCCCCGGCTGTTGGCGTATTTGCGCGCGACGGGCAAGGGCTGGCAATCCCGGCTGCATCGGCTGATCGAGGAGGCGGTGGCCGAAGGCAGGCTCTGACGCGCGGTCCGGATCGGGCTGGACCTGGGGCCGGCATCGGCATCGGCGCGGGTCCGGGGATGGCTCGCATCCTCGGCAGCGGCGTCTCGCACGGTTTGAATCCAATCCCCGCGTCCGGATTCAACGTCAGGGTAATCCCCGAACAGGAGGTGCCGCGCGGGGCCGATGTTGCGGACTTGCAACGCCTCCCCGGGGAAACTGATGGTTTTGTCCCGCCCGACATGGCGTTCCCTCCGGATTTTTGATGCAATAACTACAACTTCCCATCGCGGAGTTGGAAGAGCGGCGGCACAGGGTGTTGTTGGCCGGCTCTGATTCACACAAATCTACGGAGATTTCTTACATGAAAAAGACTCTGCTCGCTGCTGCTCTGCTGGCTGGCTTTGCCACCGCTGGCGTTGCTCAAGCGGAAACGTCCGTGACGCTGTACGGTATCGTCGATACCGGCTACGGCTACCAGAACTACAAGTATGATCGTAATGGCATCGACGCTACGTCCAAGACTTCCGGTCTGCGCAGTGGCACCGTCAATGGCAACCGCTTCGGCCTGAAGGGCTCCGAGGATCTGGGTGACGGCCTGCGCGCCATCTTCCAACTGGAACAGGGTTTCGACCTGGGTAACGGCCAAGGTTCTTCGGGCCGTCAGTTCCACCGCCAGGCCTTTGTGGGTCTGTCCAGCGACAACTGGGGTACCTTCACGATGGGTCGCCAGTACAGCGCTGGCGTGATGGTGGGTGACCTGATCGTCAATGGCTGGAACATGGGCGACGCCGACAAGGTCTTCGGTGCCTACGGTTATGCCAACCGCATCGACAACTCCTTCAAGTACGTCACGCCTGACCTGTCCGGCTTCAAGGCGGCGTTCCTGTACGGCTCCGGTGGCAATGACACCATTAACCGTGATGAAGGTGCAGGTGTTATTGTCAATAGTGAACGTGATTCGCGCGTGTCCGTCGGTCTGATGTACGCCAACGGCCCGATCAGCGCTGGTGCCAGCTATGACCGGCAGGGCAATACGGCTAACGAAGACGCCATCACCAACTGGACCGTCAATGCGGGCTACGACTTCGAAGTCGTGAAGCTGTCCCTGGCCTACGGTCGGGATCGCTATGGCAAGCTGGGCTGGGCTGGTGGTGCTGGCGAATACGTTGATCTCGGTGCCAACAATCCCGTTTTGTCTAACGACTTCAAGTCCAATAACTACCATGTGGGCCTGAGCGCTCCGATCGGTGGCGGCACCTTGTACGCTGGTTGGGGTTACTCCACGTCCAACCTGGACGACAGCGACAAGTGGGGCGATGACGCCGGCAACATCAGCACCTACCAGCTGAACTACTTCTACCCGCTGTCCAAGCGCACCGGTGTCTACACCTACGCCACGTACGGCAAGAACCTGGGCTACGTCAAGGACTTGAAGGGTACCGAAGCCGGTATCGGCCTGAACCACAAGTTCTGATCACCGCGCGTGGCTCGTCCACGCTCGCGATGCGGCCCGGCGTGCCGGGCCGTCACGAACGGCGGGGCTTTGGCCCCACAGCAAAAAACCACCCTCCGGGGTGGTTTTTTGCGTATGAGTCAAGGCATCGCCCGCGTGCGTGCAGCGTTTTGGCAATCGGTCGATTTCTTGATCTGGAATATGTTTCTGCTGCGGGTTTTCCCGGCAATCGGGCTTGTCGAAATGCTACAATCCCATAGTTTGATCTTCTTTGACAGGGGCCACTCATGAATCTGGCACAGTATTTTCCCGTGCTGCTTTTCATCATCGTCGCCACGC
>NZ_JAVERO010000131.1:0-5647 GCF_034007085.1 Castellaniella sp.
CGGGCGTCTCCCATCGACTCTGAAGGAATCGCACTCCCATGCACTGGCAAGACGTCCTGATCGAAAGCGGCCTGTGGCTCGCCAAGGCTTACGCGCTCACCCTGCTGATCGGCGTCATCGTCATCTGGTGGCTGACGCGATTCACACGCTGGGGGCGGCAGTTCCGCCGTCTAAGCGCCGGCTATTTTTCCCCTCGCCGCAGCTGGAAACCACTGGCCGGCATCGCCCTGATCCTGCTGCTGACCCTGGCGGCCGTGCGCCTGGATGTGCTGTTTTCCAACTGGTACAACACGATGTACAGCGCGCTGCAGGCGCTGGACGCATCGGGCTTCTGGGCCGCCATGCTGCTGTTTTCGTTGCTGGCCGCCGTGCACGTGATCCGGTCTTTGTTCGATTTCTACGTCCAGCAGGCCTTTGTCGTGCATTGGCGCGAATGGCTCAACGAACATCTGCTGGGCCGCTGGATGCAGAACCAGGCCTACTATCGTTCGCAATCGCTCAGCCACCTGGCCGACAACCCCGACCAGCGGATCCAGCAGGACATCACCAACTTTGCCCAGACATCCATGACACTGGCTGTCGGACTGATCAACGCGCTCGTGTCGACTGTCGCCTTCACCGTGATTCTGTGGAACCTGTCCGGCCCCATGACCGTGCTGGGCCACGAAATCCCCCGGGCCATGGTGTTCCTGGTCTTCATCTATGTGTTCCTGGCGACCTTGCTGGCGATCTGGATCGGCAAACCGCTCATCCGACTGAACTTCCTGAACGAAAAGCTGAACGCCGACTACCGCTATGCTCTCGTGCGCGTGCGTGAATACGCAGAAAGCATCGCCTTCTATCGCGGTGAGCGCGTCGAAGGCCGAACACTGCGGCAGGGCTTTGCCCAGGTGATCGGCAACGCCTGGGACATCATTCACCGATCCCTGAAATTCCTGGGTTTCAATTTCATCGTGACCCAGACCGCCGTGGTCTTTCCCTTCATCCTGCAAGCCACACGTTTCTTTTCCAAACAGATCAGCCTGGGCGACCTGATCCAGACCGCCCAGGCCTTTGGCCGCCTGCAGGACAATCTGTCCTTCTTCCGCAATATCTACGACAGCTTTGCCACCTACCGCGCCACCCTGGAGCGTCTGGCCGGTTTCGAGGACACCATCGACGCCGCCCAGGCCATGGAACTGCCGCGCGCGCATCAGGACGGCAGCCGCCTGGCCCTGCTCAACGTATCCGTGAACCGCCCCGATGGCCACACACTGATCCGCGACCTGAGCCTGGAGGCCGCGCCCGGCCAGCCAATCCTGGTGCGCGGCCCATCGGGCGCGGGCAAAACCACACTGCTGCGCATGATTGCCGGGATCTGGCCACACGGGTCGGGCGAAATCATCCGCCCGGATACGTCCGCCCTGTTTCTGGCCCAGAAACCCTATCTGCCCCTGGGCACCCTGCGCCAGGCCCTGCACTACCCGCAACCCGCCGACTCCACCCCGCCGGGTCAGGACGAAGCCATCCTGGATCTCGTGCAGCTGGGCCACTTGCGCGACCGGCTGGACACTCCGGAAGACTGGAGCCGCATCCTGTCACTGGGGGAACAACAGCGCCTGGCCTTCGGCCGTCTGCTGATCGCCCGCCCGCAGGCTGCGTTCCTGGATGAGGCCACATCCGCCATGGACGAAGGGCTGGAAGACGCCATGTACCGCCTGCTGCGCGAGCAGCTGCCGGACGCTCGCATCATCAGCGTCGGCCACCGCAGCACCCTGCGCCGGCACCACCGCTTCGAGCTGGCGTTGCAGGGGGAAAGCGGCGGCTGGACCCTGACGCCTATCGCGTAACCGCTGCCGTCCTGTCTGAACAAGCCCCTACGCGCCGGCCGGTCTGCCGCCCCACTGGCATTCCGGTGCGATACACTCGCCCGGACAGCACTGGTTCGCCGATTTCTTCCGTCACCATGAATTACTACTTCCCCATCAAGCACCTGCACGTCACGGCCGTCACCCTGAGCATCATCCTGTTCGTGATCCGGGCCTATTGGTCCGTAACCGGATCGGCCCGGCTACAGCACCGTCTGATCCGCATCCTGCCGCACGTGATCGACACGGTGCTGCTGACCTGCGGGGTGATCCTGGCGGCCATGATCGGGCCTGAACAGCCTTGGATCCTGGTCAAGATCGTGCTTCTGGTCGCCTACATTGGCGTTGGTACATTCGCCATCAAGCGGGGCCGCACACCCCGGACGCGGCTGATCGCCGCCGTGTGCGCCAGCGCGATCTTCGCTTACATCGTCGGCGTGGCATTCAGCAAGAATCCTGCATCCTGGTTTGCCAGGATATAAATAAAATTTATATCCATTGGGGGATACTTCCGCCATGCTTGGCCTCAGCATCCGCCAGATCGAAGTCTTCGTCGCGGTTGCCACGGCCGGCAGCGTGCGCCAGGCCGCCGATCAGTTGCACCTGACCCAACCCGCCGTCAGCATGGCGCTGGGTGAACTCGAACGCCAGCTGGGTGTCACCCTGTTCGACCGTCACCGAGGCCGCCTGCGCCTGAACGCCCAAGGGGCGGAACAACTGCCCCTGGCGCGTGAAATCCTGGAACGCCTGGGCGACATGCAACGCGGCCACCGCAACGCCCAAGGCGCCCTGGAAGGCGAACTGCGCATCGGCGCCAGCAACACGGTCGGAAATTACCTGGTCGGGGAACTCCTGGGGCCCATCACGACCCAGCACCCCACAGTGGCCCTGCGCCTGACCGTGGACAACACCCGCGACATCACCCGCATGCTGCTCGACCATGCCATCGATATTGCCTGCGTCGAAGGTCCCGTGAACCATGCCCAGCTGGAAACCCGCCCCTGGCGCAATGACGCGTTGGTCGTCTGCGCGGCACCTGCGCATCCCCTGGCACAACGTGCACGACTGCAACCCCAGGATTTCGCCAATGCCCACTGGATCCTGCGCGAACGCGGTTCGGCCACCCGCAGCCAGACCGAACAGGCCTTGACCGCGCTGCCCCCGGGGCGCATTCTGCTGGAACTGGGGCAGATCGAAGCCATCAAACAAGCCGTGATCGCCGGCCTGGGCATCGCCTGCCTGCCCTACGCCGCCACCTTGGACGCTGTGGCCACGGGCCGACTGCGGGTGCTGCGCACCCCCTTCCTGCAACTGGACCGGCGCCTGTCCATCGTGCTGCACCGCAGCCGCTATCGCGGCGCCCTGATCGAGGCATTCCTGCAATCGCTTGATCCCGTCCACACCCACTAAGGAGCCCGCGACTCATGCCCAAGACTGAATTCCGTCCGGCGGACGCCGCCAGCGCCTACGAAACCCGCGCCCTGGTGCTGCAAGGCGGTGGCGCGCTGGGCGCCTACCAGGCCGGCGTCTACGAAGGTCTGCACGAGGCCGGCATCGACCTGACCGACCTGGCCGGCATCTCCATCGGTGCGTTGAATGCCGCCATCATCGCTGGCAATCCACCCGAACGGCGCGTCGAGCGGCTTCACGCCTTCTGGAACATGATCTGCCAGCCCTACGTCGGCCCGGTAGCCACCCCCCTGTTCGAACACAGCCTGTTCCAGATCAATGACCTGGCACGCCAATTCCTGGGAGCGGTGCATGCTGGCAGCGCCCTGATGGTGGGCCAGAAAGGCTTTTTCCATCCCCGCTTTCCGCCCGCTGCCCTGTCCGTTGCCCTGGACCCCGCTGCCGTCGGCCACTACGACACCCGCCCACTGAAAAATACGCTCGAATCCCTGTGCGATTTCGACCGCATCAACAGCGGCGACCTGCACGTAGCTGTCGGCGCTGTCAATGTCCGTACCGGCAATTTTGTCTATTTCGACAATCGCCGCACTCGTCTGCGCCCGGAACATTTCATGGCCTCGGGCGCATTGCCGCCAGCCTTCCCGGCCATCGAAATCGACGGCGAATACTATTGGGACGGCGGCCTGGTCTCCAATACCCCCCTGTCCTGGATCCTGGAACAGAATCTGGCCCGAGACACCCTGGTGTTCCAGGTGGACCTGTGGTCGGCGCGCGGCCCCGTCCCCCGCAACCTGAGCGAGGTCGGCGACCGCATCCAGGACATCCGCTATTCCAGCCGCACCCGGCTCGTGACCGACCAGATGCAGTCCTACCGCAAAATGCAACGCCTGCTGTGCGAAGTCCTGGACAAAGTGCCAGCCCAGTTGCGCGACAGTGACTCTGCCTGCGCACAGGCCGCAGCACTGGGCAGCAACAAGCGCAGCAACATCATCCACCTGATCTATCGCGACAAGCCCTATGAACAACACTTTCGCGACTATCAATTCGGTCTGACCACGATGCGGGAACACTGGAGCACCGGCCTGCATGACATCCGCGATACGCTGCGCCGCCCCCGGTACCTGGCCATGCCTGAAAACACCGCCGGATTCGTCACCCACGACGTCCATCGCGATGAAATCGAGGAAAGCATGAAATGAACCATCTGACCGTCTACGGCATCCCCAACTGCGACACCGTCAAAAAGGCGCGCGCCTGGCTGGATGCGCATCAGCACCCCTACCAGTTTCACGACTTCAAGAAGGCCGGTGTGCCCGAAACGCGCCTGGCGCAGTGGATCGCCCAGGTGGGCTGGGAAAAACTCGTCAACCGCCAGGGCACGACCTGGCGCAGACTGCCGCCTGAATCACAGGCGCAGATCCGGGATGCCGCCAGCGCCACCCGGTTGATGCTGGAGCAGGCCAGCATCATCAAACGCCCCGTGGTCGAATGGCCCGATGGCAGCGTGACGGTAGGCTTCAACGAAGCGGCCTGGGCAGAAAAGCGCTGATGCCCTGTCGATTGGCCCAGCAGCACATCAGGAACGGCGCTGCCCCAGCACAATGGCAGAAATCGCCACCAGAATCGTCCCGACCACCTGCAGCATCGTGATCGGCTCGCCCAGGAACACCCAGGCCAGCAACAGGATCGATACCGGCCCCAGCAGGCCCAGTTGCGCCGTCAGCGGCGCGCCGATGCGCGCCACCGACCACATGATCATGAAAGTCGGCAACACCGTGTTCACGGTCGCATGGATCAGCGACAACCCATAGACCGGCAGGCTTTGCTCCAGCCCACCCAAGCCCTTGAATGCGAAAAAATGCACCATCGTCACCCCGGCCGACACCGTCATCGCATAGGCCGTCAACCGGGTGGCCGTGACCCGTTCGACCAATTCGCCTGAACCGATCAGGTACAGGGCATAGGAAAAGGCCGCGCCCAGCACACAGGTCGCACCCAGAACGACGTTTTCCCCCGTGATCGACAGATCTGCCCAGAACACCAGGGCCACCCCCCCATAGGCCAGGGCCATGGCCAGCCACTGGCGCGAAGCGATCGGCTTGCGCAGGAACCAGGCTGAAAACAACAGCACGAACGTCGGCGACAGGAACAGGATCAAGCGTTCCAGGCCCGCAGAAATGTATTGCAGGCCCAGGAAATCCAGAAAACTGGACAGGTAGTATCCAATGAAACCCAGCACCGCGATGCGCAGGCTGTCGCGCCAGCCCAGCCGCGCCAGCAAGCCCCGGTGCGCGCGCGACATCTGGCCCAGCGCGATGCCGGCAAAGAACGGCAAGGCCAGCAGCATGCGAAAGCCGATCACGTCCAGCGCGTCCACCCCATGCCGGTAC
>NZ_JAVERO010000133.1:0-5511 GCF_034007085.1 Castellaniella sp.
GGAACCCACATCGCTGCCCGCGATCCGGCGGGTCTGATCGGCCTGGATTTCGCGCTGGAGCGTATCGCCCTGGTAATTGCCCGCCGCCCCATAGGCCGGCGTGCTGCCCAGCGAACCCGAGAACAGGTACTGGGCATTGCCATCCGTGGTATTGGCAATGCCCATCAGGGAATCCCGCGCATTCTGCAGGACATTGGACAGAGTCGCACGATCGGCATCCGACAGCGTGCCGTTGGCCGATTCGACCAACCGGGTGCGCACATCCTGCAGCAGCAGCGTCAGCGTATTGAGCGCGTCTTCTTCGGTCCCCAGGTTCTGGTTGGCAACCGCGCGATTGTCCGCATAACGGGCATTCTGGGCCTGGGATTGAGACAGATTGATGGCCTGCGATGCCCCCAGGGGATCATCGGCCGGCGTGACCATTTTCTGGCCCGTGCCGATCTGCTGGTACAGGTGCAGCAGGTCGGACTGCTGGGCGTTGATGGTTTTCAGGCCGGTCTGGAAAACGAGGCTGGAGCTGATACGCATGATGGTTCCTGAGACGGGCGCGGCTTAGTTGCGCAGGGCGAGCAAGGTATCGAACAGGGTCGAGGCCGTATCGATCAGGCGTGCGGCAGCGCGGTACTGCTCCTGATACTGCTGCAGATTGATGTATTCCTCGTCCAGATTGACGCCGGAGACCGCCTGCTGAGCCGAAAAATTCTGGGCAATCAGGGTTTCCTGGGCCTTTTGCGCAGTCGTGTTCTGTTGTGTCTTGACCGCCACCGCGTTGACCAGCTGGGAATAGGCTTCGTTCATGCCCATGGACCCATTGGCCAGGACTTTCTTGGAACGCAGCGCAGCCAGCTCCAGGGCATTGTCGCCATTGGCGGTGCCCGCGCCCGGCGCCGCAGCGGCGACCTTGGCCGGATCGGTGATCGCCACGGTCATGGCGGCCGCCGCATCACGGGTGGGCTGGATCAGCCAGCTGTCGCCCGCAGCCGGGACCATGCCCGCCGTGTCGATTTCCACGCCGTCGAAGCTCAGGGTGGTGCCGGTGACCGTGGGCGTGAGCGACGTGCCCTCGGGCACCCGCGTGACGGTGTAGTTCGTGCCGTCGTACTCGACCCGGTAGTCTTGATTGGTGATCTGGGACAGACCGCCCGCCGCATACGCGGCCGCGGGGGTGCCGGCGCCCGCGCTGTTGGTCTCGTGACCGATGACCTTGGGCGTGCCGACCGTGAAGAAATCGACGCCCGGCGTGCCGGACAGATCCACACCCAGCTTGTGCTGTTCGTTGAGGGCGATGGAAATGCCCAGGGCGATGCGGCCCAGATCGTTCTGCGTGGCATCCAGCGCCTCGGAACGGAAGGTCAGCAGGCCGCCCAACTTGCCGCCGGTGATGCGGGAATCCGCCATCTCGATGGGAATGGTGTTGCCCGCAGCGTCTTTTGTCGTGTAGTTGACTGCCAGCCGCGCCGGATCGGCCTTGGATGGATGGGCTTCGAGATAGTAGACGGAATCCCCGCCCAGTACGGTCTGGCCATTGCCGATCGTCAGGCTGACCCGGTCGTCCTGTTCGTAGGCCTTGACGTCCACCAGCTGGCCCAGTTCGGACACCAGCTGATCGCGCTGGTCCAACAGGTCGTTGGGCGGCTGGCCCGGGTTGGTCGCCTTGGCGGTCGTGATCTGGCGGTTCAGGTCATGAATGCGATCCAGATAGCTGTTGATCTGGGCGACCGTGGTGTCGATCTGGGTGTTGACGTTGATGCGCTGGCTGTCCAGAAAGGCATTGGCGTCGCGGATCTGGGCGGCCAGGCTGTTGGCCCGGCCGATCAGTTCCTGGCGGGCGGCGACATCGGCGGGGGCGGAGGCCACGGCGTCCAGGCTGTCGAAGAATTTCTGGATGCCCGGGGAAATCCCCACGGTGCGGTCAGCCACCAGATTGTTGACCTGGCTGATCTGGTCGCCATAGGTCTTCAGGGCCGCTCCGCGCGTCAGAGAACTGGTGAGCTGGGTCTGCAGGAAATTATCGTAGGAACGCTGCACGCTGACGGCCTGCACGCCCCGACCGATCCAGCCGGCCGAGGTCGGGGTGGCGCCCGCCGTCTGCGACAGGACGGTCTGGCGGTTGTAGCCTGCGGTGGCAGCATTATTGATATTGTGCCCCGCCGTCTGCAAGCGGTTTTGCGCGACCAGAAGGCCTGCCTTGCCGAGATTTGCCAGATTCATATGCTGCAATCCTATCGGTTGCGGACGCGCCAGATGGGCGCGTCCCGGAATTCTTCCCTGATCATAACGGCCAGCCGGCCCGGAAATTTAGGTCAGGCCGGCGACGAGCGCCGCCATCAGCGGGCGTTGAAATACCCCATGATGGAAATCAGCTTGTCGGCGTACCCCGGATCGGTCGCATAGCCGGCTTCCTGGATGCGCCGGGCGGCGGCCTCGGCGGAAGGCGCCGTCACGACCTTGCCGTAGCGATCACTGCTACCGATCAGTTCGGCGTAATCCTGGAAGGATTCGGCATAGGATCCATAGGCTCGGAACGGCTGCGACAGCCGGTGCGCCACGCCGTCCTCGTCGTATTCTGTGGTCATGACATGCACCACGTCGCCGCGCCAGCTGCCCCCGGCCTTGATGCCGAACAGATTATGGCTGCTGCGGCCATCGGGACGCCGGATTTCGCGCTCGCCCCAGCCGGATTCCAGTGCCGCCTGGCTGAGAATCAGCCTGGCCGGCACGCCGCTGCGCCGGGCCGCCAGTTCGGCCGCCGCACCCATGCGATCCACGAACGCCCGGATATGCGCCGGCGCGCCCTGGATGGCGCCGCCGATCCGCTCGCCCGCCCCGCGCCGCGCCAGCCCGTCGATCAGGGCACCAATGGAATCGGCCATTTCGCGCCGGCCCTCGCCGATGCACGACTGCAAGGCCGGCAGGCGCGAACGGGCAGCCTCGGGCGGACTGCCCAGCGAGCCGGATGACGTCAGCACCCCACCCTGCATCTGCGCCATCAATGCATCGGCCAGCCCCAGGCCGGGATTGGCCATGACCAGTGCCGCCTGTTCGTCGCTCATGCTCTGGGCCATGCGCGTTGCCTGGGAATCGAACAGGGACGGCATCTGCGCCGAATGCTGGCGTGCCTGCTTGAGCATCATCTGGATGAAAATCGCCTCGAACTGGCGCGCAACCTCGCGTTGCGGATCCTGCGCGGCACGCCCCCCGGCCCGCACCCCCTGCTTCAGGGCATTCAGGCTGCTGAAGTCCAGCGCCGAAGGCGTCGCATCCGGAGTCGGCAGGGGAAACTGCGAGACGAATTCCATGGCGGCCTCAGATGACTTCCAGGTCGGCGCGCAGGGCACCGGCGCTTTTCAGGTTCTGCAGGATGGACAACAGGTCCTGCGGCGTCGCCCCCAGGGCGTTCAACGCCCGGACCACATCGGCCAGATTGGCGCTGGTGGTGACGCGCTGGATGGCGCCGCCTTCGCTGCGCATCTCTATCTGGGTGTTCTGCGTGACCACGGTCTGACCGCCACCGAATGGCGTGGTCGGCTGGCTGACCTGCTGTTGCGGACTAATGGTGACCGACAGATTGCCATAGGCGATGGCCGCCTCGTCGATGGTGACGGTGCGGTTCATGACGACCGATCCGGTGCGCGCGTTGATGACCACCCGGGCACGGGCCGGCGGCAGGCCGACCTGCAGGTTTTCCACCTGCGACAGAAACGCGAGTTGGGCCTTGGGATCGGTGGGTGCCCGCAATTCGATGGTGCGGCCGTTGATGGCCGTCGCGGTCTGCGCCCCGAACCGGCGATTGAGCGCCGCCACGACGTTCTGCGCGATGCCGAAGTCGCTGCTGTTCAGTTCCAGGCGCACGGTGCCGTCCTGGACATAGGTCGTGGGCACGCCACGTTCGACGATGGCGCCGTCCGGGATGATGCCACCGTTCAGCTGGTTGACCTGGACGCTGGCACCGCCCTGGGATGCGCCGGCGCCGCCGACCAGCAGATTGCCCTGGGCCAGCGCATACACCTGGCCGTTGGCGCCCTTGAGCGGCGTCATCAGCAATGTGCCGCCACGCAGGCTCTTGGCGTTGCCCATGGACGACACCACCACGTCCAGGCTCTGGCCCGGCTGGGCAAAAGCCGGCAAGCGCGCAGTCACCATGACGGCAGCAACGTTCTTGACCTGCATGTTGGTGCCCTGGGGCACGGTCACGCCCAGCTGGGACAGCATATTGGTCAGACTCTGCTGGGTGAAGGGGGTCTGGCGCACCTGGTCGCCGCTGCCATCCAGGCCAACCACCAGGCCGTAGCCGATCAGCTGGTTTTCCCGCACGCCGGTGAAAGAGGCCAGGTCCTTGATGCGTTCGGCCTGGACGGCACCCAGGGGCAACAGCACGCCCAGGCCCAAGGCCAGGACACTGGCAACCAGGCGGCGCGCGCGGATGGGAATTGAATTCAACGATGCAGCCATGGCGTCAGAACGGGGCGATGTTGAGGAAGAAGCGCTGCAGCCAGCCCATGGTCTGGACTTCGTCCATCACGCCCTTGCTGCGGTATTCGATGCGGGCATCGGCCACCTGGGTAGAGGACACCGTATTGCTGCCCGTGATCGAACGTGGATCCACCACGCCGGAAAAACGCACGTATTCACTACCCCGGTTGATGGCAATCTGCTTTTCGCCGGCAATCTGCAGATTGCCATTGGGCAGCACGCCGATGACCGTGGTCGTCAAGGTGCCCGTGAACAGATTGGTCGCGCTGCTGGAACCCGTGCCCTTGGACTGATTGTTGCCCGTAGCATCGAAATTCTGCTTCGATCCCAGATCCGTGGGCAGGAAAGCCGGGCTCGCGCCAATGCCCAGGGATGCCCCGCTGCTGCGATTGGTGGTGGTGTTGACGTTTTTCGCAGCGTTGGTCTTTTCCTGGATCACGATCGTGACGATGTCACCCACATTGCGCGGACGGCGGTCCTCGAACAGAGGATAGTTGCCGTAGGCAGTGGGCTGATAGATGGACCCGTTGGCCTGCGCCGCCGGCAGGGCCGGCGGCGGGGGCGGCGCGGTCAGCGGCCCCGTGACGACAGGTTCGGGCGGCACCAGCGCGCACCCGGACACGACCAGCGCCAGCGCTGCCGCCCACGCTCCCGCCACACCACGCAATCCCTTCATGGACATCCTGTATTACAACTGGGTCAGGCGAGCCAGCATCTGGTCGGATGTCTGCACCGCCTTGCTGTTCATTTCGAAGGCGCGCTGGGTGGTGATCATGTTCACCAGTTCCTCGGCCACGTTGACGTTGGACGTTTCCACGTAGTTCTGCAGCAGGACACCCGCGCCGTCCAGGCCTGGCTGCAGCAGATTCGCTGGCCCGGAAGCATCGGTTTCCGCATACAGGTTCTCGCCCATGCTTTGCAGGCCGGTCGGATTGATGAAAGTCGCCAGCTGCAACTGGCCGACTTCGACGTTGGTGCCGGTCGCACCTGGCTGAGTCACGGATACCGTGCCATCGCGCGCGATCGTGATGGAAAGCG
>NZ_JAVERO010000134.1:0-5345 GCF_034007085.1 Castellaniella sp.
CTGTCTGGACGATAACGCCCGCAAGGTGGCCAGCCTGGGGATCCTGCCCGCCCATGAGCAGGCTGACCTGCAGCGTTTGCGCGCCGACCTGAGCATGACGACGGAATACGCACCGTTGTGGGTGATTGTCGCCGTCGCCCTGGCCCTGGGCATCGGCACCATGGTGGGCTGGCGCCGCGTGGTGCTGACCGTGGGCGAAAAGATCGGCAAGCAGGGCATGACCTATGCCCAGGGCATGGCCGCGCAGATCACCGCCGTCAGTGCCATCGGCGTGGCCAATCTGTTCAGCCTGCCGGTCTCTACCACCCAGGTGCTGTCGTCCGGCGTGGCCGGCACCATGGTCGCCAACCGCAGCGGCCTGCACCGTCGGACGATCCGCAACATTCTGCTCGCCTGGGTACTGACCTTTCCGGCCAGCATGCTGCTGTCGGCAGGGCTGTTCAGCCTGGCGGTGCTGCTGGGGGTTTGATGCCTAGCCTGCCCGCTTCGCCGCCTGGATCTGCATGCGGTTGACCGCCACCACGACCACCCCCACGGCCACCATGAACAGGGTCGCCAGGGCGTTGATCTCGGGCTTCAGCCCCAGGCGCACGCGGGAAAAGACTTCCAGCGGCAGGGTCGTGTAGCCCGGCCCGGACAGAAAGGACGCCACCACCACGTCGTCCAGCGACAGCGTGAACGCCAGCAGCCATGCGGCCAGCAGGGCCGGGGCGATCAGGGGCAACGTGATCTGGAAGAACACCCGCAACGGCGAAGCGCCCAGGTCCAGGGCGGCCTCTTCCAGCGAGCGGTCCAGGTCGCGCACGCGCGACTGAATGATGACGGCGACATAGGCCGTGCACAGGGTCACGTGGCCCACCCAGATGGTGAACATGCCGTTGCCGTCGGGCCAGCCAAATAGCTTGGACATTTCCACGAACATCAGCAACAGCGAAATGCCCAGCACGACCTCGGGCATGACCAGCGGGGCGCTGAGCATGCCAATGTACAGGCCAAAGCCCCGGAACCGCCCCATGCGGGCCAGCACGTAGCCGGCCCAGGTGCCGATGGCCACCGCCGCCGTGGCAGTCAGGGTGGCGATCAGCAGCGACAGTTTTGCCGCCGACAACAGCGCCTGATCCTGGAACAGTTCGGCGTACCAGCGCAGTGAAAAGCCCGACCAGGAGGTCATCAGGGTGGAATCATTGAAGGAAAACACCATCAGGCAGGCAATGGGCACGTACAGGAACCCATAGCCCACCACCAGCGCCAGGAAACGGAACCCGCCACCGCGCCTCATGACCGCCCCCCCAGCTGACGAGCCTGGTTGTACTGGAAGATGGACAGGGGCACGAGCAGCAGCAGGACCATGACGCAGGTCACGGCTGCAGCCATCGGCCAGTCGGCGTTGTTGAAGAATTCATTCCACATCACGCGCCCCATCATCAGGGTATTGGCCCCGCCCAGCATTTCGGGGATGACGTATTCGCCCACCGAGGGGATGAACACCAGCATGGCGCCGGCCACCACGCCGGGCATCGACAAGGGCAGCGTGATCCGCAGAAAGGCGCGCCAGGGCCGTGCGCCCAGATCATAGGCGGCTTCCAGCAGACGGTAGTCCAGCTTCACCAGGTTGGCGTACAACGGCAGGATGAAGAACGGCAGATAGGCATAGACCAGGCCGATATAGACGGCCAGATCGGTGCGGTAGATTTCCAGTGGCGCGTCGATCAGGCCCAGACCCATCAACAGATGGTTCAACAGCCCGTCATTGCGCAGAATGCCGACCCAGGCATACACGCGCAGCAGCAGCGAGGTCCAGAACGGCAGGATCACCCCCAGCAGCAGCAGATTGCGAATCTCCGGCCGCGCCCGGGCGATATGGTAGGCCATGGGGTAGCCGATCAGCACGCAGCAGGCGGTGGTGACCAGGGCCATCTTGACTGAATTCAGATACACCGCTGCGTACAGGCTGTCGGTGAACAACAGCGCATAGCCGCGCAGGTGCAGGGCCAGCGACAGGGTCTGGTCCTGCAGGGTGGCGATCGGCGTATAGGGCGGGATGCCGAACTGCAGGTCGGAAAAACTGATCTTCAGGACCAACAGGAATGGCACCAGCAGGAACAGCGCCAGCCAGGCGTAAGGCACACCGATGGCGAACTGCCGTGCGCTGGGACGGTGGCCGGGAATTTTCAGATGCATCGGCGGCTCCGGGCACGAGGGGTCGATGAAGGCGGCGGGAGGACGTCAGGACGCCAGCACGGTCCCGGCGTCGTGGGACCAGGTCACGTAGACCTCTTCGTCCACGCCAGGCGCGTCGGACTGGCTCCAGTCCAGGCTTGGCACGCTGGCCTCGATGGTCTGGCCGGCATCCAGGCGGATCTGGTAGCGGGCATAGCTGCCCATCCAGGCAACGTGCGACACCATGCCGTGGCCCCAGTTGGATTCGACCTCAGGGGCCTGGCGGCCCACGCGGATCTGCTCGGGCCGGATCGAGACGTGGACTTCCATGCCCAGGGGTTCGCTGATGCCATGGCTGACGTACAGCGGACGCGACAGCGCGTCAGTCTCGATCAGCACGTGATCGGGTTCGTCGACCACGATGGTCCCGGTGAACAGATTGGTGGACCCGATGAACCCCGCGACGAAACGGGAATTGGGAAATGCATAGACATCATGCGGGGTGCCGCACTGCACGATCTGGCCCTCGGTCATGACCGCCAGGCGGCTGGCCATCGTCATGGCCTCTTCCTGGTCATGGGTGACCATGATGCAGGTCACGCCGACCTGGCCCAGGATTTTCACCAGTTCGATCTGGGTGGCCTGGCGGATCTGCTTGTCCAGCGCCGACATGGGTTCATCGAGCAGCAGCAGCTTGGGGCGCTTGACCAGGCTGCGCGCCAGGGCCACCCGTTGCTGCTGCCCACCCGAGAGCTGGTGCGGACGACGGCGGGCGTAGCCGGCCATCTGCACCAGGTCCAGGGCCTCGAACACGCGCTCGTGGATTTCATGGCGCGGCACGCCTTCCTGCTTGAGTCCAAAGGCGACATTGGCCTCGACCGACATGTGCGGAAACAGCGCATAGGACTGGAACATCATGTTGACTGGCCGCCGGTGCGGCGGCAGCGCCGTGATGTCCTCGTCATCCAGGATGATCCGCCCGGACGTGGGTTCCTCGAACCCGGCCAGCATGCGCAACAGGGTTGACTTGCCGCAGCCTGAACTGCCCAACAGGGCAAAGATCTCGTGCCGGCGCACCGACAGGGAAACGGATTTGACCGCCACCGTATCACCAAAGATCTTGACGACGTCTTCCATGCGGACGAAGTCATCGGCCTCTCCCTGGCGAGGCATGCCACGCGGGTCCTGCATCGCCATCAGCGCCCGGTCTTCAGTTGCGCCCACATCTGCGTCTGCAGGCGCAGGATGTTCAAGGGCTGCGGCTTGATGACAAACAGCGTGCGCGAGACTTCAGGCGAGGGGTAGATCATGGGATTGTCCGCGACTTCCTCGACCACGTATTTGCGCGCTTCCTGGTTGGCATTGGGGTAGTACATGGTGTTGGTGATCGCCGCATGCACCTGGGGCGTCTCGATGTAGTTGATGAAGGCGTGCGCCTCGTCCACGTGTTCGGCGCTCTTGGGGATGGCCATGGTGTCGAACCAGACCGGCGCCCCGCCATCCGGGATGTAATAGTCGATGGCGTAGGGTTTCTTGGCTTCTTTCGCGCGCGACGAGGCGATCATCACGTCGCCTGAAAAACCATAGACCATGCACAGGCCGCCCGAGGCCAGTTCATCGATATAGCCCGAAGAGCTGAACTGGCGCACATAGGGCCGGATGGATTTGAGCAGCGCCAGCGCGGCCTCGTAGTCCTTGGGATCGCTGCTGTTGGGGTCCTTGCCCAGGTAGTGCAGCACGGCCGGAAAGACCTGCGCGGCCTCGTCCAGGATGGAAATGCCGCAGGACTGCAGCTTGGCGGCGTTTTCCGGCTTGAACAGCATGTCCCAGGAATTCAGGGGCGCGTCCTGGCCCATGCGTTCGCGCACCTGGGTCACGTTGTAGCCCAGGCCATTGGTGCCGTAGCCCCAGGGAATCAGGTACTGATTGCCCGGATCGACCGTGGCGACCAGCGCCATCAGGTCCGGGTCCAGATACTGCCAGTTGGGGATCTTGGAACGATCCAGTTTCTGGAACAGACCACCCTGGATCTGGCGAGCGGCATAGTGGGTGGAAGGCACGACCACATCGTAGCCCGACTTGCCCGTCAGCAGCTTGGCCTGAAGCGTGTCGTTGGTGTCGTAGACATCGTAGCGAACCTGGATGCCGGTGGTTTTTTCAAAGCCGGACAAGGTATCGGGCGCGGTGTATTCGGCCCAGTTGTAGACGTTGACAACGCGGTCCTGGGCATTCGCCGATGCCGCAGTCATCAGCGCTGCGGCGGCCAACAGGGTGTATATGGTGCCGATTTTCATGGCATGGATCCCTATTCTGTAGGTAAACAACGGGATAAAGCATCCCACCACTGCGCTCCGCGCGCGCCGGCTACCTTAACCAAAGACCGTCGCAGGCGCAACCGATTTTTTTGCGCCTGTCCCGGGGACACCACACCCTGGCGCGCGCGATCGAAATCGATCAACCAGACCCGGTCGTCGGCATCGAACAGAATGTTGTAGGCATTCAGGTCGGCATGCCAGACCCCAGCCCCATGCATCGCGGCGATGGCCTGCGCGACCGCAGCGGGGTCAGCCCGGTCCAGGCGCCCCGCCAGGGCCTGCGCACCCGGAATCCGCGCAACCAGGATTGCAGTGCGATAAAAAAGTCCATTGCGCCAATAGGCTGCACCCAGCGGTTCCGGGACCCGCAGCCCAGCCCGGCGCAAATGATCCAGCACGCGGACTTCGGCATAGGCCCGCACCCGGGATTCGCCCAGCCACAGATAGGTCTCGCGCGCGCCCAACCGGGCGCGCAGGCCGCCCCGCCGGTAATGGCGCAAAACGGCAGGACCATGGTAGCCATCGACGAACCAGGCTGCCTGCCGCCCTCCTTCGCCCACCGGTTCGGCATCCGGGCGGCCCGCATCAAACCAGCCGGTGCCGGCCTGCGCGGCAAAACGCTCGGGCACGCAGTAGGCGCCGCCTGCGAATGGCCGCACCACCCAGCCTGGCGGAATGCAATTCATGATGCAGGTCTCCTTGGATCCGATTGAACAGGACGCACGTCCCCAGGAAATGCCATGCCCGATCTCATGACTTCATCAGCAACAGCCCCATGATGAGCAGCAGCATGCAGGCAAAGATCAGCTTCAGGCGCGCCTCGGGCAGTGCGTAGGCCAGGCGCACCCCGTAGGGTACGCACAACAGGCT
>NZ_JAVERO010000020.1:0-26550 GCF_034007085.1 Castellaniella sp.
GGCGTGTGGTCGAAAGCGATGCCGACGAGGACGAAGTGGTCGAGGCCGCTTCGGAAGCGTCCGAAGGCGGAGCCGACAGCGGGCCCGTGGCCGGTGGCGGAGATGAATCACACACCGACAAGGATCAGCCATGAACCGGCCCTGGAATTTCGCCGCAGGCCCTTCCACCCTGCCGCTCGAAGTCCTGCAGCAGGCCGCTGCCGAAATGTGCGACTGGAATGGCAGCGGCACTTCGGTCATGGAAATGAGCCATCGCGGCAAGCATTACAGCCGCATCCGCGACGAGGCCGAAGCCGACTTGCGCGCCTTGCTGGCGGTGCCGGATGATTTCGAGGTGCTTTTCATGCAAGGTGGCGCCTCGGCGCAGAATGCCATCGTGCCGCTGAACCTGATCGGCCGCGCCGGCCTGGGCCGGGCCGACTACGTGCTGAGCGGTCACTGGGCGGGCAAGTCCTTCAAGGAGGCTGCGCGCTACGGTGACATCGCCGTGGCCGCCACTGCTGAATCCGAAGCCGTCATCGACGGCCGCCGCTACGGCCCCTGGTGCTGGCTGCCGCCGCAATCCGAATGGCGTGTCCGCCGCGATGCGGCTTACTTGCACTTGTGCGCCAACGAAACCATCGGCGGGATCGAGCAGCCCGTCATGCCCGACATGGCTGCGCTCGGGGCGCCTGATGTCCCGGTGGTGGCCGATATGTCGTCCAACATCCTGTCCCGGCCCATCGATTTTTCGCGTGTGGGCATGGTCTACGCCGGCGCACAGAAAAACGCCGGTCCGGCGGGGGTGACGCTGACCTTCGTGCGCAAGGATCTGATCGGTCATGCGCTGGCGCATTGTCCATCGGTGTTCGACTACGCCAACGTGGCGGGTGCCCAGTCCATGTTCAATACCCCGCCGACCTATGCCATCTACATGGCGGGACTGGTGTTCAAGTGGTTGCTGCGCCAAGGCGGGGTGGCAGCGATGGATGCCGCCAGCGAGGCCAAGTCGCGTGCCCTGTACGACTGCCTGGACCGTTCCAATCTGTATGAAAACCGGATCGCGCCGGCCTGCCGTTCGCGCATGAATGTGCCGTTCTTTCTGCGTGATGAATCCTTGAACGCTGCTTTCCTGGCAGAATCCGAGGCGGCCGGCCTGCTGGCACTGAAGGGGCACAAGGCGGTGGGCGGCATGCGGGCATCGCTGTACAACGCCATGCCCATGGAAGGCGTGCAAGCCCTGATCGACTTCCTCAAGGACTTCGAGGCCCGCCATGGCGGATGACACGCTGCAGGCCAGACTGGAACCCTTGCGTGAGCGCATCGATGCGCTGGACACCCAGATCCTGGATCTGCTCAACCAGCGCGCGCGCGCGGCTCTGGAAGTCGGCGAAATCAAAAAGACCTTTGATGCCGCCGGGCCGATTCTCAAACCCGAGCGCGAGGCCCTGATCATCCGGCGTCTGCAATCGGACAACCCCGGGCCGATTCCGGAAGAGGCCGTGGCGGCGATCTGGCGCCAGGTGATTTCCACCTGTCGAGGACTGGAAAGCGTGCTCACCGTCGCCTTTCTGGGACCGCAGGGTTCGTTTTCCGAGCAGGCAGCCCATGAGCATTTCGGCCATGCCATTACCAGCCTGCGCTGCGAATCCTTCGACGAGGTCTTTCGCGCCGTCGAGGCAGGGCAGGCGGATGTCGGCATGGTGCCGGTCGAAAACTCCACCGAAGGCGCTGTCAACCGCAGTCTGGATCTGTTGCTGAATTCTTCGCTGAAGGTGCTCGGCGAGCGCACCATCCGCATCCATCACAATCTGCTCACCTTGACCGGCGGCCTGGAAGGCGTGACGCGGGTGCTGGGGCATCCCCAGGCCCTGGCACAGTGCCAGGCCTGGCTCAGCCGCAACCATCCCGGGCTGGAACGCCTGCCTGTGGCCAGCAACGCCCAGGCGGCGCGGATGGCGTCCGAAGATCCCACCTGTGCGGCGATCGCCGGGGATGCGGCGGCCGCTGCCTGGGGGCTGAGCGCCGTGGTCAGCGGTATCCAGGACGACCCGCAGAACCAGACCCGTTTCGTGGCCGTCGGGCTGCGCGATGCCGGCCCCACCGGGCGTGACAAGACCAGCCTGATCCTGGCGGTGCCAAACCGCGCGGGCGCGGTCTATGAGATGCTGGCCCCGCTGTCTCGGCATGGGGTATCCATGACCCGCTTCGAATCGCGTCCCGCACGCACGGGACAATGGGAATACTATTTCTACGTCGATCTGCTGGGCCATCGGGATGACGAATCCGTCGCCCTGGCCCTGGCCGAACTGCGCCAGCAGGTCGCCTTCTTCAAGGTGCTGGGGTCCTACCCCCGGCAATGAGGTTCGACTCATGACAGAGACCCTGGCGCCTGCCCACATCCGGGCCATCGCCCCCTATCAGGCCGGCAAACCGATCGAGGAACTTGCCCGTGAATACGGCTTGGACCCGGATGGCATCATCAAGCTGGCTTCCAATGAGAATCCGCTGGGCTGTTCCGACCGCGTGCGTGCGGCGCTCGCCGAGGCCGTCGGCGCGTTGCATGGGCGTTATCCGGACGCCAACGGCTTCGATCTGAAGGCGGTCCTGGCGGCGCATCACGGGGTGCCGGCCAATTGGATCACCCTGGGCAATGGTTCCAACGATCTGCTGGAACTGGCTTCCCTGGCCTTGCTGGACGAAGGCACATCGGCTGTCTATGCGCAGCATGCCTTCGCGGTCTACCGGCTCAGCACCCAGGCCCGGGGCGCCCGCCACCTGATGGTTCCGGCGCGTGATTACGGCCATGATCTGGATGCCATGCTGGCGGCCATCGAGGACGACACCCGGCTGGTGTTCATCGCCAATCCGAACAATCCCACCGGCACCCATCTGCCCGGTGCTCGCGTGCAGGCTTTCCTGGAATCCGTCCGGACCCGGCATGGGGATCGTGTCGTGGTGCTGCTGGACGAAGCCTATGATGAATATCTGGATCCCGAGGAACGTGCGGACAGCACGCGGTGGGTGCGCGAATTTCCCAACCTGATCGTGACCCGCACGTTTTCCAAGGCCTATGGCCTGGCTGGACTGCGGGTTGGCTATGCGCTGGCGCAGCCGGCGCTGACGGATCTGCTCAATCGGGTGCGCCAGCCCTTCAATGTCAATGTCCTGGCCCAGATCGCGGCGCGCGTCGCTTTGGATGACACCGCCTTTCTGGACCAGACCTATGCGCTGAACCGGGCAGGCCGGACGCAGCTTCAGGATGGCTTTTCCGCCTTGGGCCTGGAATTCGTCCCCAGCCATACGAATTTCGTACTGGTGCGCGTGGGCGATGCCGCGCGCGTGAACGGCGAACTCCTGCGTCGAGGCATCATCGTGCGGCCCGTGGCGGGTGACGGCCTGCCGGAACACCTGCGGGTCAGCATCGGCTTGCCCGAGGAAAACGCCCGCCTGCTTGCCGCGTTGAAGGACGTGCTCGGGGCATGAGCCAGCCGTCGGATTCCTCGACAATGCCGCTCATCCCCGTGCTGGCTGTTGTCGGCATCGGGCTGATCGGCGGGTCGTTTGCGGCGGCCCTGCGCCGGGTCGGGCAGGTGGGCCGGGTGCTGGGGGTGGGGCGCAATCCGGCTTCCCTGCAACGTGCACGAACCCTGGGCCTGATCGACGAGATTGTCGACCTGGAACAGGCAGCGGCACAGGCCGATCTGCTCTTTCTGGCGACGCCGGTGGGCGCCATGGCGCCGATCCTGCGAACGCTGGCGCCTGTCTTGCGGCCTGATACCTTGATCACCGACGCGGGCAGCACCAAGGCCGATGTGGCTGCGCTGGCGCGAGACATCCTGGGCGATTGCCATGCGCAGTTCATCCCCGGCCATCCCATCGCGGGATCGGAAATGGCCGGCCCCGAGGCGGCGGACCCCATGCTGTATCACGGGCGCAAGGTCGTGCTGACCCCGTTCGAGGACACGCCCGGCCTGCTGCAACATCGTCTGATCCGCATCTGGGAAGCCTGCGGGGCGCGCATTTCGTTGATGACGCCCGATGCTCACGACCGGGCACTGGCGGCGGTCAGCCATGTGCCGCATTTCCTGGCGGCCGCCTACATGGCCGGGATCGTCCGTTCCGAGGACGCCGACACGCGTCTGAATCTGGCCGGCACGGGGTTCCGGGACTTTACCCGGATCGCGGCGGGCTCAGCCGAAGTCTGGCGCGACATCTTTTTTTCCAACCGGACGGCGGTGCTGCGTGAGCTGGATCATTTCGACCAGATGCTGCGGCGCTTGCGGGCGACCCTCGAAGACGATCCCGACCCCGCCGCGCTTGAGGCCTTGCTCGAACAGGCGGCGCTCGCCCGCCGGTTCTGGGGCGGCAGGAACCCGATGCAATGAACATGACCGCTGCGGACGCTCGTGAACCTTCCCTGTGCCTGGAACCAGCCACCCATGCGTGCGGCACGGTGGTGCTGCCGGGTTCCAAGAGCATTTCCAATCGGGCGCTGCTGTTGGCGGCGCTGGCCGATGGCTTCACCGAACTGGATGGCCTGCTGGATTCTGACGACACGCAGGTGATGCGCACGGCCTTGCAGGCTCTGGGCCTGGATCTGCGTCAGACCGGCGCGGACCGGGTGCGCCTGGGCGGTGCGGCGCGCTGGCCACAGCAGCAGGCCGATCTGTTCCTGGGCAACGCGGGTACGGCCTTCCGGCCACTGACGGCCGTTCTTGCGATGATGGGCGGCAATTATCGATTGTCGGGTGTGCCGCGCATGCATGAACGCCCCATCGGGGATCTGGTCGATGCCTTGCGCGGCCTGGGTTGCGCAATCGCATACGAAGGCCAGCAAGGCTATCCCCCGCTGCGCATCGGTCCTGGGCATCTGGACGCGCGGCAGCCGGTGCGGGTGCGAGGTTCCGTGTCCAGCCAGTTCCTGACGGCGCTGCTGATGGCGGCGCCGGTCGCGGCCCACCGCACTGGCTGTGACGTGGTCATTGAGCTGGATGGGCCGCTGATCTCCAGGCCGTACATCCAGATCACCCTGAACCTGATGGAGCGTTTCGGCGTGCCTGTACGGCGCGAGGGCTGGGAACGCTTCATCATCCCGGCCGATGCGCGTTATCGCGCACCGGGCCGCTACCGGGTCGAAGGCGACGCCTCGTCGGCTTCGTATTTTCTGGGGCTGGGCGCGATTGCCGGCGGTCCGATCCGCATCGAAGGGGTAGGGGGTGACAGCATCCAGGGTGACGTGGCCTTTGCCGAAGTGGTCGAGGCCATGGGCGCGCAGGTCAAGCGCGAGGCCGATGCGCTGGTGGTGCAGGGCTGCCGGGTCGCCAGGGGTGAACGGCTGCGGGCCTTTGATCGAGACTTCAATCTGATCCCCGATGCGGCCATGACCGCCGCCGTGCTGGCCCTGTATGCCGATGGCCCCTGCCGGCTGCGCAACATTGCCAGCTGGCGGGTCAAGGAAACCGATCGCATCGATGCCATGCACGCCGAACTCACCCGGCTGGGCGCGCGCGTGGAATCCGACGCCGACAGCCTGACGGTATACCCTTTGCCAGCCCACGACTGGCGTGCGGCCGAGATCCGCACCTACGACGATCATCGCATGGCAATGTGTTTTTCGCTGGCTGCCTTTGGTCCCGTGCCGGTCACCATCCTGGATCCAGGCTGCGTCAGTAAGACATACCCAGACTATTTCACGGATTTTCGTCGCCTGCTGGGCACGGATGCCGGGGCATCGCCGTCTGCGCCGGTGATCACCATCGACGGGCCGACGGCCTCGGGCAAGGGGACCATCGCCCAACGGGTGGCTCATGCCCTGGGCTGGCGCGTGCTGGACAGCGGCGCGCTGTATCGACTGACGGCGCTGGCCGTGTTGCGCGAAGGGGGCGATGGCACCGACGAGGCCCAGGCGGCCCGGTTGGCTCGGCGTCTGGATGTGCGCTTTGAACCAGACGCCATCTTCCTGGATGGCGAAGATGTTGGCACCTTGATCCGCCAGGAAGCGGTCGGCAACCTGGCCTCGCGCGTGGCGGCCTGGCCTGCAGTGCGCGAGGCGCTGCTGGCGCGGCAGCGGGATTTTCGCCGGATGCCCGGCCTGGTGGCCGATGGGCGCGACATGGGCACGGTGGTCTTTCCGGATGCCCCGCTGAAAATCTTTCTCGACGCCGATGTCGAGGTGCGCGCGCAGCGGCGCCATAAGCAGTTGAAGGACAAGGGGTTTTCTGCTAATCTAAGCGACCTTTTGAACGACCTCAAGGCGCGTGATGCGCGCGATCGGGGTCGGGCGCATGCGCCGCTCGTTGCGGCGGCGGATGCGGTCACCGTGGATTCGTCCCATCAGGGGATCGATGACGTGGTGCGTCAAGTGCTGGATCTCTGGTCCGCACGTGGGCCTGCCTGACGGGCGCTGCTGCCGGCGCCTTTGGGCAGGATGTTGTTTCACTCCGCTGGGCGCTGCGCCTGGCGTGTCATGACTGCCCTTCGGGGCGTATGGATCTATCGTTCATGTCCACCCTTACCACCGAAGCCGCTCTGGGCGGCGAAAGTTTTGCCGATCTGTTTGCCGCCAGCATCAAGGATCAAAACATGCGCTCCGGCGAGGTCATCTCTGCCGAAGTCGTGCGTGTCGACCACAATTTTGTCGTGGTCAATGCGGGTCTCAAGTCCGAGGCCTACATCCCCCTCGAAGAATTCCTGAACGACCAGGGCGAACTGGAAGTGCAGGATGGTGATTTCGTCTCCGTTGCCATCGATTCCCTGGAAAACGGCTATGGCGACACCATTCTGTCGCGTGACCGCGCCAAGCGCCTGTCGGCCTGGCTGCAACTGGAACAGGCCCTGGAATCCGGCGAACTGGTCAATGGCACCATCACCGGCAAGGTCAAGGGCGGCCTGACGGTCATGACCAATGGCATCCGCGCCTTCCTGCCGGGTTCGCTGGTCGATCTGCGTCCCGTCAAGGACACCACTCCCTACGAAGGCAAGACGCTCGAATTCAAGGTCATCAAACTTGACCGCAAGCGCAACAACGTCGTGTTGTCGCGCCGCGCCGTGCTCGAAGCCAGCATGGGCGAGGAACGCGAAAAGCTGCTCGAAACCCTGCACGAAGGCGCCATCGTCAAAGGCATCGTCAAGAACATCACCGACTACGGCGCATTCGTGGACCTGGGTGGCATCGATGGCTTGCTGCACATCACCGACATGGCCTGGCGCCGTGTCCGCCATCCGTCCGAAGTCCTGCAGGTGGGCCAGGAAATCGAAGCCAAGGTCCTCAAGTTCGACCAGGAAAAATCCCGTGTGTCGCTGGGCGTCAAGCAACTGGGCGAAGACCCCTGGATCGGCCTGGGCCGTCGCTACCCGCAAGGCACCCGCCTGTTCGGCAAGGTGACCAACCTGACCGACTACGGTGCGTTCGTCGAGGTCGAAGCCGGCATCGAAGGCCTGGTGCACGTCTCCGAAATGGACTGGACCAACAAGAACGTCGATCCGCGCAAGGTCGTGACCCTGGGCGAAGAAGTCGAAGTCATGGTCCTGGAAATCGACGAGGACCGTCGCCGCATTTCGCTGGGCATGAAGCAATGCCGCCCCAACCCCTGGGAAGATTTCGCCGCCAACTTCAAGCGGGGCGACAAGGTCCACGGCGCCATCAAGTCGATCACCGACTTCGGCGTGTTCGTCGGCCTGCCCGGCGGCATCGATGGCCTGGTGCACCTGTCCGACATTTCCTGGTCCGAATCTGGCGAAGAGGCCGTGCGCAACTTCAAGAAGGGCGACGAAATCGACGCCGTGGTGCTGGGCATCGATACCGACAAGGAACGCATCTCCCTGGGCATCAAGCAACTCGAAGGCGATCCGTTCAACAACTTCGTGGCTACCTACGACAAGGGCGCCGTCCTGTCGGGTACCGTGAAGTCCGTTGAACCCAAGGGTGCCGTCGTGACGCTGTCCGTGGACGTCGAAGGCTATCTGCGCGCCTCGGAAATTTCCGCCGGGCGTGTCGAGGATGCCACGACGGTCCTGCACGCCGGCGATCAGGTCGAAGCCATGATCATCAACATCGATCGCAAGGCGCGTTCGATCCAGCTGTCGATCAAGGCTCGCGACAACGCCGAAACGGCCGAAACCATCCAGCGTATGACCGAAGCCAGCGCCTCCTCGGGCACGACCAATCTGGGTGCCCTGCTGAAGGCCAAGCTTGACCAGCAGCGCGACGAGTGATGCCTGGCCTGACCAAGTCCGAGCTCATTGCCGTGCTGGCGGGCCGCTATCCGCAGTTGGCGGCCCGCGACATGGATTTTGCGGTCAAGACGGTCCTGGATGCAATGGCCGATGCGCTGGCCCAGGGCCAGCGCATCGAAATCCGCGGCTTCGGCAGTTTTTCCCTCTCGCGGCGTCAACCGCGGGTGGGGCGCAATCCAAAATCCGGTGAAAAAGTGCACGTGCCCGCCAAGCTGGTGCCACACTTCAAGCCGGGTAAAGAACTGCGTGAACGCGTGGATCAGGGGCCTGTCGGTGATGCCGATGAGCCCGCCACCGTGGATGACCTGTACCGGGCTCGCATGCTGTAGCGGGCTTGGCCGGACATCGCAGCCGAACAACGGGCGTCGCCTTGAAAAAGGCGTCGCCCGTTGTTGTCTGGATCGACCTGAGGCAGTGTCGTGTCGATATACCAAGGTATCGGCATGATGGCTGCATGGTATGGCCGGCCATCCTAATGCTTGCTGGTCATCGACGGCCTGCCATGTCAGAATTTCGAACTGTCAGCGGGACGGCATCCGCCTTCCCGTTTGGACTGGATGATTGCCCGAGAAAGCCAACACCGGTCCGGAGGGGGCTTCGCAGCAGGCGAAGCCATACACAGTGTCTGTCGGCGCCTGGCGCCGCATTTCAGGAGCAAGCGATGGACCCCGAGCCGCCAAGGCGCCGCAGTGCGCTTGATCCCGTTTTTCCCTTGTTCCTGAAAGCCCGCTATCGGGTCCGGACTGCAAGACAGCGTTTGCGTTGAGTGCGCAGGGCCGTCCGTGCATGCCGCACCCCGGAGACGCGCCCATGTTGTTCCCACTTGTCGTTTTTTCCCTGGCACGCCAGCTGCCGCCTGATGGGCGCGTGGCCTTGGGCCGTGCCCATTCAGCGTTCCGTTGCGAACATTTTCCTGAACCGGGCCGTTGAGTCCCACCCTTTTTCTTTGTTCCGTCTGGACAGGCGAGTGTGCTGCCGTGCGCATCGCCTGGCCCTGGTGTGAGCGTTTTTTGATGAGGTCGAGCTATGCCATATCCACAACACGCCATGCAGACATCTCCGAGTGCTGCCATGCAGGCTGGCGTCTGGAGCCGTCCGACGCGCTGCCCCTCGGGGGGGGCCGCCATGGGGCCCTGGCGCTGGTCACGCTATGAGCGCCTGTCATTTTCCATGCTGGGATACACCTGGGGCATTCTGGTTCTGGCAGTGGCAGCCCTGCATATTTTCAATTACGACCTGGAGACCAAAACGTCTTCCACTTCCGGGTCGCATGCCAGCTTCTATGAAAGCGCACAGGCCATCAAGGTCGATCAATCGGGCGCCCAGGCGCCTGGACAGGACGAGCAATGAATATCCAAGATCAACGCAATGGGAATGGGGCGCGTACCCAGGTGCTCCGCAGTCAGCAGCAAGGCCCCTGGCTGCGCCTGAATGCCACGCAGAACCGGCGGCTTGACGAGATCCAGCATGAATTTGGCATCGACATCGTCCGGGCCGTGCAGGGCAATGCGAGTCAGGACGGTGAGTTTGGCTATTTTCCCATCACCTTTCTGAGCCTGGAGCAGGGGCAGAAAAAGATCAGCCGCGTGGTGTTTGCCGTGGGCCGTCAGGCGGTGATATCGCTGGAGCCAGATCCAGCGCCAGCCCCACTGGCGGCCGCCGAGCAGCGCATCGCCCGGGATGGCCGGAATAATGACGCTTTTGAGTGTTTTGCGGTGATTCTGCAGACGATCAATGATGCCACTGATGAACTGCTGGATGCGCTCAATCACGATCTGGGCAAGGTGCTGGTGCAGACCAATTCGGTGCTCAATAGCCTGGAGTCGCGCGACCGTGATTTCGGCGTCAGCGATGTGGTGTCGGCCCAGCTGGATCTGGGCGAGGTCGAAAAACTACTGTCCGATTGCATCGAGAGCCAGTTGCAGCTGGCATTGGCTGCGCGCCACGCCCTGGCGCGCCTGCCTGCAGGTGACAGTTGGCTCAAGCCGCTGTTCCACACCTTGATCGACGATATCGAAGCAGTCGAAGAACACGTCAGTTTCGTGCACGACCGCGTGCGGCTGCTGCAGACCACCAACAACATGGCGCTCAACGTCAAGCAGAACCAGATCGTTAAGGTGTTCTCAGTGATCACGGCAGTCTTCCTGCCGGCCATGCTGATCTCGACCTACTACAGCATGAATGTGGCCAATATGCCCATTCTGGAGTGGCAGTACGGCGAACCCATGATCATCGTGTTGACGGCGGTGCTGGCCTTGTTGCCGCTGCTGTACGTGAAGCGGCGCGGCTGGTTGCGCTGATCCATCTGTTCATTCGGTTCCGGTGCTTGCCGGGCCGACCAGACAAACTGAAAACAAGGAATTTCGATGTCGAACAATCTGAACTCATCGGGCGCGGTCTCGCCCCTGGCCGTCGGTAATCTGCATGGGCTGGTCTGGAATGCCGACTTGACTTTGCAACAGGACGGGAATGCGGCTGCGCTGGAGCGTCGCCAGGCCATTGATCGCGCCCGAGCCGCGCGGCCGCGCACCGCGCAGATCGAGCGCGAGATCATGGTGGCCGTGATTGTGCTGTACGCCCTGATTCTGGGCAGTTTCGCGGCGCTGCACCTGTACGGCATCTACCTGATGCCGGATCAGGACGAACAGGTGGTGTCAGTCGAACAGGGTGGCGCGGCTGCCCAGGAGGATTGAACCGTGACGCAGATTCAGAAATCCCTGCCTCTTGCGCAGCGCCCGGTCGATCCGCAGCTGCGGCAGGCTGGCTGGTTGCGGCTGTCGGCTGCGCAGACCGAGCAATTGGCTGCCGTGCAGAACCGCTACGGCATTGATCTGTCGCTTGAGCGTGGGCGTGCAGCCATTGAAGAGGCCGGTTGTGTGTTGGTGCCGGTGGAAATGGTGATTCGCCAAGAGCGGAAATATCAGGAAACCTGCGTCCTGTTCGTACTTGGGAAAGACCTGCTGATCAGTGTCGAGCAGGATGTGCATCTGGAAGCGCTGGATCTGGCCGGCGAGCAGTTGTTGCAGGCGCAACGGACTGGGATCGAACTGGATCCGGCAACCATGCTGTTCACCATCATCGAGGTACTCAACGATGCGGCGCGCGCAGCGGTCGGGGAACTGTCGGAGCAACTCGATGCGCGCAGTGAGGCGGTGGCAGTGGCCAGTGGCGGGTTCGAGATGTCCAAGCGTCAGGCGGGCGTAGCAGATATCGCGGGCACGGCGATTGCACTGGGCGAGGCCGAGGAATTGGTGGCGCGCATGGTTGAAGGGCAATTGATGCTGGCGCGTGCCGGGCGTTGGCTGCGTCGTTTTTCCGATAACGCCACCCTTGCGCAGGGCCTGAGCATGCTGTTGTCGGATATTCACAGCCTGCGCCGTTATGCGCGCTTCCAGCATGACAAGATTCGTAATCTGCAGCAGTCGCTGATGACCACCCTGGACCTGAAGCAGAATCAGGTCATCAAGGTGTTCACGGTGGTCACGGCAGTGTTCACGCCGCCCACACTGCTGGCGGCGTTTTATGGGCAGAATTTTGCCTATATGCCGGAACTGGAGCTGGTTTGGGGCGAGTGGCTGGTGATGGGCCTGACAGGGTTCTTTTCGCTCATGCCGCTGTTCTACATCAAGCGCAAGGGGTGGATGCGATGAATGTGATCAAGGAACTGCCGGCCTGGCAGCGCCTGTATGCCAATGATCTGCAGGCGTTGGAGGACCTCAACCGCCTGCACGATGTGGATCTGATTCCGCGCGTAGCATATGGCGCGGCGGGCACATTGCGCATCCGCTGCGTGCGTCTGAAGGACGACCAGCTGGTGGTCTCCGATCTGCTGTGGCGCCAGGCGCGCGGCGACGAACCGCTCTATACGGTAGAGACGGGCGCCCCATTGCTGCGTCCAGGCCAGGCACTGGAACGCCTGCAGGCCCAGGGCATGCAGGCCGATTGCCCGCAGTCCGTTGCACTGGTATTGCTGCACCAGTTGCTCGAACAGGCCGTGCGGGTGCTGGAGCGCATCAATCAGGATCTTTCCTCGCCGGTCCAATCCATCAGAGCGTTTCAGATCAATGTGGGCACCAACGACACCCGTGGGGTAGAGGACCTGTCCGGTGTGGACAAGTACCTCAATAGTCTCAACGTCCCGCTGTCCTATGTGCTGCAGTCGCTCGATGACATTGAGCGCGCCAATCAGCGGCTGCGCCGCGCCGCCCTGCGTCAGGGAGGGCCGCTGCTGGATCAGGTGCAGGAACTGATGATTGAACTCGACGGTGTGCAGCGGCGCGCGCGATTCCTGCTGGAACGGCAGCGCTTTCATTGGCGCGTGGCCGGTGAGACGGTGGCCATGAGTGACCTGAACGTGACCAAAGTGTTCAGCGTGCTGTGGGCGGCCTTCATTCCGGGCACGGCCCTGATCAACTGGTATGGCCAGAATTTTCGTGTCATGCCGGAGCTGTCCTGGGATGGCTCTTTGTGGGTCCAGCTGGTGGTGGTGCTGATCCTGACGGCTGTCCCGGTGTGGATGGTCAAGCAATCGGGTGCGCTGCGCTGACAGAGATATGCGGACGCTCGCACGCTGTCATCCCTGTCGTTGATTTCAGGCATGGGAGGCTGCCGCGCGTCTGCCGAGAGAGGCTCCCATGCAAGCACTTCTTTCCCCCTTATGCCCGCGTCGATCACTGCTGTGTCGGAATACGCGCCCTGAACAGCGGGGTACCCGCTGCACCCTGTGCGATCTTGCGTGCCTGCCGGCCGCTGATGGTCTGGCGTTGCTGGGCAGTTCCTTGCGTGGCCTGCCGTTTGATGAGGTTCTGCGGCGTCTTGTACAGGAAGGACCCAATTATCTGGCTCCCCGTGATACGGTTCCGGCGGCGCTGCGCGATCTGGCGCGGTGCGCACAGGATGGTCATTGCACGGTGCGCCGGCAGCTGCGTCTGTATGGATTGCCTGACAGCGATCAGCAGGTACCCGTGCATCAATTGGTGCGTGGCGACATTCTCTGTCTGTTTCCAGGGGATTGGCTGCCGGCCGATGTGCGCCTGCTCGGCAGCGATGGATTGGTGCTGGAGCGTTCGATCCAGCAGCCTTGGGCACAGATTGGCGTCATGGGCGATCGTGTCGTGGCCGGCACGGCACTGGCACTGGTGATTGCGACCGGCCAGGCGACCCACCTGGGGCAGTTGTTCTGTCAGTCATTGGAACGGCACACGGCGAAGAGGACGTCTCCGAGGTCTGAATTCCAGGCGCAGGAACGCTTTCCGTTTACAATGTCCAGATTGTCCCGAGGAGCTTGTCAATGCGCTACCTGGTCTGGATTCTGCGGCTGCTGATCTTTGTCATCGTGCTGCTTTTCGCCTTGAAAAACACGGCGCCGGTGGATGTCGGGCTGTTCGCCGACCATGTCCTCAGCCAGGTTCCGCTGATCGTCGTGATGCTGGTCGCCTTCGTCCTGGGCGTGGCCTTTGGCTTGCTCATGGCGGCCACGTCCATGCTGCGCCGCCGCCGTGAAATCAATCGCCTGCGCCGCGAACTGGCGCGTGCCCAGGATGCCCTGGACCATCCCCAGTCCGTGTCTGCCCCCGTGATCCCCGAGACCGTCGCGCCACTGGCGCCCCTGTGATCATTTCGAGGCAGGCTGTGGATTTCGAACTTTGGTGGCTGATCATCGTTCCGGTGCTGTTCGGCCTGGGCTGGCTGGCGGCGCGATTTGATTTCCGCCAGATGCTGTCGGAAACCCGGGTGCTGCCCGATTCCTATTTCAAGGGGCTGAACTTTCTGCTCAATGAGCAGCCCGACCGGGCCATCGACGCGTTTGTCGAGGTTGCCAAGCTTGATCCCGAAACCACCGAACTGCATTTTGCTCTGGGCAGCCTGTTTCGCCGCCGGGGCGAGATCGAACGTGCCATTCGCGTGCATCAGAGCCTGCTCTCGCGTGGCGACTTGCCCCTGCCGGACCGCGAAAACGCCCAGCTGGCGCTGGCCCAGGATTTTCTCAAGGCTGGCATGCTGGACCGCGCCGAACAGGGCTTCCTGGCCGTGCTGCAAACGCGCCATGCCCTGGAGGCTCTGCGGGCCCTGGTCCGGATTCATGAGTCCGAACATGACTGGGACAAGGCCATCGATGCCGTCCAGCAACTGCGTGGCCGTACCGATGAACCCATCCCGCAACTGGCGCATTACCATTGCGAGCGTGCCCAGGCCTTGCTGGAGGCCAAGACACCGGATTTCGATGCGGCCGCCCAGGCGCTGGACGCTGCCGAGAATGCGGCGCGTCAGAATGGCGCCACCCCGGCGTCCGAGACGCGCGTGCGCATGCTGCGTGCCCGTTGGGCGGCCTTGCGCGGCGATCTGGAATCGCAGCGCGCGCAACTCCAGGATGTCCTGTCCACGGCGCCCGAATTTGCCGGACTGGTCGCCCAGTCGCTGCTGGAATGCTATACCGCCCTGGGGCGTGCGGACGAAGGCCTGTCGCTGCTGCAAGACCAGCATGCCCGGCTGCCGACGCTCGACCTGTTCAATGTGGTTTTTCGTGCTTTGCGCGCCACGCAGGGCGCTGGGCCTGCCTGGACCTTTGCCCGCCAGGCGCTGCGCGCCCACCCTTCACTTTTGGGGCTGGATCGCCTGCTCGAAGTCGAACTTGGCCAGGGGGCTGAAAGCCTGCCGGGCCAATCGCTGGTGCCGAGCGCTGACCTGGGCCTGCTGCGCAGCATGATCCACAAACATACCCAGCGCCTGGATCGCTATGCCTGCGAACAGTGCGGCTTCGAGGCCCGGCGCTACTACTGGCAATGTCCGGGCTGCAATACCTGGGAAACCTATCGGCCTCGCCGACTGGAGGAAATTCGATGACCATGGGCAGTGCCCCGCTCTGCAGGCCGGAATCCACTGGCGCATTTCCGGTCCGGGCTGCTGCGGCCGCCCGGATTCTGGTGGCCGGGGACATCATGCTGGACCGTTATTGGTTTGGCGAAGTCGAGCGCATTTCGCCCGAGGCGCCGGTGCCCGTGGTGCGGGTCGCCCGCCGGGAAGACCGCCTGGGCGGCGCAGCCAATGTAGCGCGCAATATCGTCGCCTTGGGCGCCAGCGTGGGTCTGCTGGGGGTGGTCGGTGCCGATGAGGCCGGCAGCCGCGTGCGTACCCTGGCGCGCGAGGCAGGTGTGCGCGACCATCTGGTCGAGGACGCCGAAGGCATGGACACCACCCTGAAAATGCGGGTGCTGGGACGCCAGCAGCAGTTGCTGCGGGTCGATTTTGAGCAGGGGCCGGGTGTGCGTGCGCTGGACGCGCTGGATGCCAGTCTGGCCGATATCCTGGCAGACTATGATCTGCTGGTGCTGTCGGACTACGCCAAGGGCGCGCTTTCCAGGGTCGAGTCCATGATCCGGGCGGCCCGCGAACGTGGTATTCCAGTGCTGGTCGATCCCAAGGGCCATCGTTATCCGCGCTATCGTGGGGCCACCCTGGTCACGCCCAATCGCAGCGAGATGCAGGACGCCGTGGGTCGTTGGGACTCAGAGGACGACCTGACGCACCGTGCCCAGACTTTGCGCCAGGAACTGGATCTCGAAGCCTTGCTGATCACCCGTTCCGAACAGGGCATGACGCTCTATACCGCTGATGGCCGTCGGCATGTGGACGCTCAGGCGCACGAAGTGTTCGATGTGTCCGGCGCGGGCGATACTGTGCTGGCCACCCTGGCCGTTGCTCGTGCTGCCGGGCTGGACTGGTTCCAGGCCATGGCGTGGGCTAACCGCGCGGGCGGCATCGTGGTCGGCAAACTGGGTACTTCCATCGTCACCGCAGAGGAATTGACATCATGATCGTGGTCACCGGCGCGGCCGGTTTCATCGGCAGCAATCTGGTCCGTGGCTTGAATGCGCGCGGCATCACCGACATCCTGGCGGTCGATGACCTGACCGACGGCGATAAATTCCACAATCTGGCCGACCTGGAAATCGCGGACTACCAGCACAAGGACGAATTTCGCCGCTGCGTCCTGGCGGGAGAATTGCCGCGCCCCGACGCGGTGTTTCATCAAGGGGCCTGTTCCGACACGACGGAGCGTGATGGGCGCTTCATGATGGACAATAATTTTCGCGTCACGCTGGAATTGTTCGAATACTGCCAGGCGCGCGAGGTGCCCTTTCTGTATGCCTCGTCGGCGGCCGTGTATGGTGCAGGTCCGCGCTACGTGGAAGACCCGGCCTGCGAGGCGCCGCTGAACGTCTATGGGTATTCCAAGCTGCTGTTCGACCAGGTCCTGCGCCGGCGCATGGATCGCCTGACGGCACAGGTGGTCGGCCTGCGCTATTTCAATGTCTATGGTCCGCGCGAGCAGCACAAGGGGCGCATGGCATCGGTCGCCTTTCACAACATGAATCAGTACGCCAGCGAAGGCCATGTACGCTTGTTCGGCGGCTGGGATGGTTATCCGGACGGCGGCCAGCAGCGCGATTTCGTCTTTGTCGATGACGTGGTCAAGGTCAACCTGCATTTTCTGGACCACCCGGAAGTCTCCGGCATTTTCAACTGCGGCACCGGGCGCGCACAGCCTTTCAATGATGTGGCCCAGACTGTGGTCAACAGCCTGCGTGTGCATCAGGGGCAGCTGGCCTTGCCTTTGGCGGAACTGGCGGCCAGCGGTCAGCTGCGCTACATCCCGTTCCCGGACGACCTGAAAGGCCGCTATCAGAGCCACACCCAGGCCGATCTGACCGGGCTGCGCGCGGCTGGCTATACCGATGCCTTCCGTGATGTACAAACGGGGGTCAATGCCTATGTCGGTCAGTTGCTGGAATCAGGGCGACTGAAGATCGCCTGATACTTTCCCGGACGGACATTCCGGATCACGCGCCACGCCATTCGATGCCTGGCCCAGGCATCATGACCGGACCTTCACATTCAGGAGTCGGTCATGAATCCTTTTCTGCACGAGACGGCCGGTCGTCCGGCCGTCGGATCCTCCGAGGCCATTCCCACACGTCTGGGGCGTGTGTCTGCCAGCAGGCGCGCCATGCGCCCCCATGCGCGCGCATGGCCGCGCCTGCTGGCGGCCGCCGGCATGGCTTCGCTGGCCTGGGCCGGCGCGGCGGGGGCCGTGGATCTCAATACCGCCACGCTGGATCAGTTGCGTGGTATCCGCGGTATTGGGCCCAAGACCGCCCAGATCATTCTTGACGAGCGTGCGCGGGGCGGGCGTTTTCAGTCATTCGATGACTTGTCGGACCGGGTGCGCGGCATCGGTCCGCGCCGGGCCCAGGCCCTGCAGGCGGCTGGCCTGACCATCGATGGCGGCGGTGCACGTCTGTCGGAACAGGGCAGCCACCCCCGAGGGGGCGGTGCGCCCGGGGCGGGTGGCCCGGCTGGGCCGTCCAAATCAACGGCGGCAGGTCGCCGTTGACGTGTGCCAGCCATCCCCGGGCTTGCGGCATGCTGTTTTTTCATAAGCATATTCCGGCCCGGGTCTTGGCCGGCAGGGCGGGTGGACGGGTGTATGATTTCGTCCATGAGAACCTACCCAACCATTGAAGACATCGTCGGATCCACGCCTCTGGTGCGCCTGCAGCGGTTGCCGGGCGACGTCGGCGATCCGCGTGGCAACGTGATCCTGGCCAAACTGGAAGGCAACAACCCGGCGGGATCGGTCAAGGACCGTGCCGCCCTGAGCATGATCCGGCAGGCCGAGGCCCGCGGTGACATCCGCCCTGGTGATACCCTGATCGAGGCGACCAGCGGCAATACGGGGATCGCCCTGGCCATGGCCGCCGCCGTGCGGGGCTACCGCATGGTCCTGATCATGCCGGACAATTCGACCCAGGAACGCTGCGCCGCCATGACGGCCTATGGGGCCGAACTCATCCTGACGCCCTCTCAGGGCGGGGGCATGGAATATGCCCGTGACCTGGCGCTGCGCATGCAGGCCGAGGGCAAGGGCAAGGTCCTGGATCAATTTTCCAATGCCGACAATCCTCGCGCGCATTACGAAACCACCGGCCCGGAAATCTGGGAACAGACCGGTGGCCAGGTTACGCACTTCGTCAGCGCCATGGGGACGACCGGCACCATCATGGGGGTGGGGGCAAGCCTGCGGGAACGCAATCCGGCCGTGCGCATCATCGGCGCCCAGCCGGCCGAAGGCGCCCATATCCCCGGCATCCGCAAATGGCCCGAAGCCTACCAGCCCAGCATCTACGATCCGGCTGCTGTCGATGCCTTTGAACCCATTACCCAGGAACAGGCGGAAACCATGGCCCGGCGCTTGGCTGCCGAGGAAGGCATCTTTGGCGGGATTTCCTCGGCGGGTGCGGCTGTCGCAGCCCTTCGGGTGGCGGCCACGGTGCGTGACGCCACCATTGTCTTCATTGTCTGCGACCGGGGCGACCGCTACCTGTCTTCCGGTGTGTTCAACTGAAACCCCGGCACAGGGCGTTCAGTTTTCTGGTCCGTCAAAACGGTTCGGGTCGCCATAGCCAATGCGATCGGCGATCTCGTGCGCCAGGTCTGCGACCGAGGCTGCGTAAAAGTAGCTGCGGTTGTAATGGGTGATGGCAAAGAAATTGGGCGTGGCGCAGCGCACATCGTGTGTGTCGCGGATTTCGTCGCGCAGGTCGATCATTCCCAGCGCCTGGGCCTGCCAGGCCGGGCCGCCACCCGGCAGCGCTCGGGCACCGGCGGCCTTCAGGGCGGCCCAGTTGCTTTCTGGCTTCAGGCCGTCCTGGGCCAGCCGGGCGGCGTCGGGCGGCAGGGCCACTGGCGCGAAGACCGGCACGTCCCGCACCCAGCCGTGGGCCTGCAGAAATGCCGCCACCGACGCGATGGCATCATCCGTGTTGCCGGCCAGGTCCACACGCCCGTCGCCGTCGCCGTCGACGGCGTAGCGCATCAGGCTGCCCGGCATGAACTGCGGCAACCCCATGGCCCCTGCAAACGAGCCTTCCACGCTGCGCGCGTCCAGCATTCCCTGGTGATCCAGCACGAGCAGGTCGGCCAGCTGCTGGCGAAACATGGCCTGGCGTTCTGGCCGGTTCGGGTCGGGATAACGGAACCCCAGCGTGGCGAGAACGTCCAGGACCCGGTGATTGCCGGTGTAGCGGCCATAGACGGTTTCGATGCCGATGATGGCGACGATGATGGAGGGGGGTACTCCGGTGCGAGCGCTGGCCCGGTCGAGCGCCTGTCGATGCGCTTGCCAGAAGGAAACGCCTTCGCGGATGCGTACGGCATCGACATGGCGCTGGCGGTAACTGGTCCAGGCGCGGCGGATGCGGCCCGAGCGTGTGGGTGGTACGATCAGGCGCGCCGCTTTGGCATCGTAGCGGGCCTGGGCCAGCAGGGTTTCGACGTCCGCCAGGGGCAGGGCATTCGTGCGGGCCGTTTCCTGTGCGAATGACTGCACTTCGGGCAGCAGGCGGCCGTCGGCGCCGAGGAAATCCCCCGGTGCCGGTGGCGTTCTGCTAGAATTGATACGATTGTTTGAAACAATTGTTTGATTCGTTGCGCCCTCATGGGCGGCGGCGGGCGGTTCGGAACCGCTATGGCTGCTGGCGCAGCCGGATATAAAAAGCGACGCTACGGCAACTTGCAAAATACGGATTGGTCTGAACATAATCGCCCTTATGGAGACTCTCTATATTACCCATCCGGCTTGCCGGCTGCATGAAATGGGGGCCTGGCATCCCGAATGCCCTCAACGCCTGGATGCGGTGGCCGATCAGCTGACCGCCAATGGCTTGATGGACTTCCTGTCTCATCGCACGGCACGCCCCGCAGAGCCCGAGGATGTGCTGCGGGTGCATACACCGGAATATCTGGCCTACTTGCGTCAGCATGCGCCGGCGCATGGCTATTTTCCGCTGGATCCTGATACGATCATGAATCCGGACACGCTGCAGGCGGCGTGGGCGGCTGCCGGAGGAGGCTTGACGGCTCTGGATGAAATCCTGGCTGGGCATGCAAAGACGGCCTTTTGCGCCATCCGCCCGCCGGGGCATCACGCCTGTCCTGAAAGGGCCATGGGGTTCTGCTTTTTCAACAATGTCGCCATTGCGGCCCGCTATGCGCTGGATCACCATGGGCTGTCGCGGGTCGCCATCGTGGATTTCGACGTGCATCATGGCAATGGAACGGAAGAAGCCTTCCTGAAAGAGCCCAGGGTCATGATGTGCAGTTTCTATCAATATCCCCTGTTTCCCGATACCCGCCACGAGGGCCTGGGGTCGAATATGGTCAATATCCCCGTCGATGCCTATTCCGACGGCGATGTGGTCCGTGCGCTTGTGTCAAAGTACTGGCTGCCGGCGCTGCATGAATTCCGGCCCGAACTGATCCTGGTGTCGGCGGGGTTCGACGCCCACCGGGAAGACGACATGGGCAGCCTGAAACTGGTCGAGGCAGACTATGCCTGGATCACCGAACGTCTGGTCGAGATCGCGGCCGAATCCGCCCAGGGGCGGATCGTCAGCTTTCTCGAAGGCGGTTACGATCTGTCCGCCCTGGGGCGCAGCGCGGTGGCGCATGTGCGGGCGCTGGGCGGTTACTGATGGGGCCGCGTGCGATGCAATTTGCCGTCGAACGCGGCCATCCCGTTTTCTTTCCATTCTGGAGTATGCTCGATGAAGGTCCTGGTACCGGTCAAGCGCGTGGTTGACTACAACGTCAAGGTACGTGTCAAATCCGATCACACTGGCGTGGACATCGCCAATGTCAAGATGTCCATGAATCCGTTCGACGAAATCGCGGTTGAAGAAGCCACCCGCCTGAAGGAAAAGGGCGCGGCTGCCGAGGTCGTGGCGGTGTCCTGCGGGGTGGCGCAATGCCAGGAAACACTGCGCACTGCCATGGCGATCGGTGCCGATCGGGGCATCCTGGTCCAGACCGATACCGAATTGCAGCCGTTGGCGGTGGCCAAGCTGCTGAAGGCGCTGGTCGACAAAGAACAGCCGAACCTGGTGATCCTGGGCAAGCAGGCAATCGATGACGATGCCAATCAGACGGGTCAGATGCTGGCCGCGCTGCTGGACTGGCCGCAAGCCACCAATGCCAGCAAGGTCGAGGTGCAGGGCGATCGCGTGCAGGTCACCCGCGAAGTCGACGGTGGGCTGGAAACCCTCAGCCTGGCGCTGCCGGCCATCATCACGACCGATCTGCGCCTGAACGAGCCGCGCTACGTGACCCTGCCCAACATCATGAAGGCCAAGAAAAAACCGCTGGAAACCGTCGAACCCGGTGCTCTGGGCGTGGACGTTGCGCCGCGCCTGAAAACGCTCAAGGTCGCCGAGCCGCCCAGCCGCTCGGCCGGCGTGATCGTGCCCGATGTGGCGACCCTGGTGGACAAACTCAAGAACGAAGCGAAGGTGGTGTAAATGAGCATTCTGGTGATTGCCGAACATGACAATGCCCAATTGGGTACTGCGACTCGCAACGCGGTTGCTGCGGCGGCGGCCATCGGCGGTGATGTCCATGTCCTGGTGGCGGGCTCGGGCGCACGCGCTGTGGCCGATCAGGCGGCCCAGGTTGCGGGCGTGAGCAAAGTCCTGCTGGCCGATGGCGCATCGCTGGCCGAAGGACTGGCCGAAAACCTGGCCGCACAGGTGCTGGCGGTGGCCGGTGGCTACAGCCATATCCTGTTTGCCGCCACGGCATCCGGCAAGAACGTCGCCCCGCGTGTGGCGGCCAAGCTGGACGTGGCGCAGATTTCCGACATCGTGGCCGTGGAATCGGCCGATACCTTCGTCCGGCCGATCTATGCCGGCAACGCACTGGCAACGGTGCAGTCGGCCGATGCGACCAAGGTCATCACCGTGCGCACCACGGCGTTCGATCCGGCGGCTGCCACGGGTGGCTCGGCAGCGGTCGAAACCGTCGATGCCGTGGCCGATTCGGGCAAGTCGCAGTTCGTGGGCCGTGAACTGGCCAAGAGCGACCGGCCTGACCTGACGGCGGCCTCCGTGGTGGTGTCGGGCGGACGCGGTCTGGGCAGTGCGGAGAACTTCAAGATCCTGGATGCACTGGCCGATAAACTGGGCGCGGCCCTGGGTGCCTCGCGCGCGGCAGTGGACGCCGGTTACGCGCCCAACGATTGGCAGGTTGGCCAGACCGGCAAGATCGTGGCGCCCCAGCTATATGTGGCGGTGGGGATCTCCGGGGCGATCCAGCACCTGGCGGGGATGAAGGACTCGAAGGTGATCGTGGCGATCAACAAGGACGCCGAGGCGCCGATCTTCGGGGTGGCCGACTACGGCCTGGTGGCCGACCTGTTCCAGGCCGTCCCCGAATTGGTCCAGGCACTTTGATCTGGTGACTGCTGCGGGTCCCTTCGGGGGCCCGCAGTGCTTCATGCGGGGCATTCCCCCGCGCACCCACAGGAATTGAGATGACATACCAGGTTCCTATTCAGGATATCCGTTTCATTTTGCGCGAACTGGCCGATCTGCCGGGCGTGTTGGCGCTGCCCGGTTTCGAAGAGGTCTCTGAAGACCTCGTCGATGCCGTGCTCGAAGAAAATGCGCGTTTCGTCGAACAAGAGATTGCCCCGCTGAACCGTGCGGGCGATACCGAGCCGGCTCGCTGGAGCGAGGACGGCGTGCGCACCACCCCCGGTTTCAAGGCGGCATTCCAGGCCTTCGCGCAGGGCGGCTGGCAGGGCCTGCCGCACGAAGCCGAACTGGGCGGCCAGGGCTTGCCCAAACTGATCGCCGCGCCGGTCACCGAAAGCATCAATGCCGGCAATCTGGCTTTTTCCCTGTGCCCGTTGCTGACCGATGGCGTGATCGAGGCGCTGTCCATGGTGGGCTCGGACGAACAGAAGGCACGCTTCATCCCCCCTCTGTTGGAAGGCCGCTGGACCGGGACCATGAATCTGACCGAGCCTCAGGCGGGGTCTGATCTGGCGTTGCTCAAGTCCCGGGCTGTGCGCCAGGACGACGGCAGCTACCGCATCACCGGCCAGAAGATCTTCATCACGTATGGGGATCACGACATGGCGGAAAACATCATTCACCTGGTGCTGGCGCGCACGCCGGACGCACCCAAGGGCGTCAAGGGCATTTCCCTGTTCGTCGTGCCCAAGTTCCTGGTCAAGGACGATGGTTCTCTGGGGGCTCGCAATGATGTGGTGTGCGCTTCCCTGGAACACAAGCTCGGGATCCATGGCAGTCCGACCGCCGTGCTGCTGTACGGGTCGGGCCAGGGTGAAGCGGGCGAGGGCGGCGCGGTCGGCTATCTGATCGGTGAAGAAAACCGTGGCCTCGAATACATGTTCATCATGATGAACGCGGCGCGTTATGCCGTCGGTCTGCAGGGCGTGGCGGTGTCCGAACGCGCACTGCAACATGCGGCGGCCTATGCGGCCGAGCGTATCCAGGGCAATGCACTGGAAGGCTCTCCGGGGCCGGTGCCGATCGCCCGCCATCCTGATGTGGCGCGCATGCTGGGCATCATGCGTGGCCTGACCGAAGGCACACGTGCCGTCGCCTATGTGGCGGCCGGTTACCGGGACAAGGCCGCACACCTGGCGGATGAGGCTGAACGCGCCCACTGCAAGGCCGTGTATGAATATTTCGTGCCCATCGTCAAGGCGTTCTCCACCGAGTCTTCCGTCGAGGTCGCATCCCTGGGCGTGCAGGTGCATGGTGGCATGGGATTCATCGAGGAAACCGGTGCTGCGCAGTATTACCGTGATGCCCGTATCCTGCCCATCTACGAAGGGACGACGGCGATCCAGGCGAACGATTTCATCGGCCGCAAACTCGTGCGGGATGGCGGCGCCGTCGCGCGCGGGCAGATTGCCGGCATGCGCGATACGGTGACGGCCCTGCGGGCCGCCAGCGGCCCCCATGCCGAAGCCCTGGGGGTGATTGGTGAACGCCTGGACGCGGCGGCCAAGGCCTATGAATCGGCACTGGCCTTTGTGCTGGCGCATGTGCGCGAGGATATCCGTGGCGTGTTCACGGGCAGCGTGCCGTGCCTGATGCTGGCCGGGACGGTACACGCGGGCTGGCAACTGGGGCGCTCCGCCCTGGCCGCTGCCGCCGCCATCGATGCCGGCTCGACCGATGTTTTCCATCCGAACAAGATCGCCACGGCCGTGCAGTATGCGGTTCACGTGCTGCCGCGAGCCTTGGCGTTGGAAACCTCGATCCAGGATGGTGGGCTGGCGGATCGCTATGTGCGCCAGGCGCAGATATAGTCATAACCATCCTGTATTTCAACGGCCATCCTTATTTTGCAAAAATATTAAGTGTCTAAACCAATGCAGGCCGCCCGGATCGTCCGGGCGGCGGACACTTGAAACAGGAGCAAACGATGGCCACTCTGCGTCTGGGCGATACCGCCCCCGATTTCGAACAGGACTCTTCCCTGGGGAAAATCAAGTTCCATGAATTTCTGGGGGATGGCTGGGGTGTGCTGTTTTCCCACCCAGCCGACTTCACCCCGGTCTGCACCACTGAACTGGGCTACACCGCCATCCTGTCGGGCGAATTCGCCAAGCGGGGTGCCAAGGTGATTGCCGTGTCGGTCGACGGCAAGCAGTCGCACCTGGACTGGATCAAGGACATCAACGATACGCAGAAGACCAATGTCCAGTATCCGATTCTGGCCGACGAGGACCGCAAGGTCGCGACCCTGTACGACATGATTCACCCGAATGCCAGCACCACTGCCACGGTGCGTTCGGTGTTCGTCATCGATCCGGCCAAGAAAATCCGCCTGATCCTGACCTATCCGGCCAGCACGGGCCGCAATTTCGATGAAATCCTGCGCGCGCTGGATTCCCTGCAACTGACCGACAACTACAGCGTTGCCACCCCAGTGAACTGGAAGCAGGGCGACGACGTCATCATCGCACCGTCCATCAAGGACCCGGCCGTCCTGAAGGACAAGTTCCCCAAGGGCTATACCGAAATCCGCCCCTATCTGCGCATCACGCCGCAGCCGAATCTCTGATCCGGGCCTGATCGACCTCGGGCGTGCCGGCCTTGCTGCAGTGGGCTGGCCAGACCCCGGCGCTGGACCTTTCGGGTCCGTCGCCGGGGTTTTGCTTGGTTCAGGCTGACTGGCGAGTCGGTATTTTCGTCGTCCGGATCATTGGCTTGCGCCAGGCACTGGTTTTATGTACAGTAACGAGAAGCACTGTATAAAACAACAGCTCTGGCGGTTCTTTCGCCGGACATGCCTGGGAGAGATCATATGGCAGGCTCGATGCTTTGGAACGGAACATGGACATGGTCTGGCGCGGACTCTGCCAGACGGGGCCCGACAGGGCGCAGTACGATGGGTGCCAGGCCTGTCAGTGTTCCAGGGGTGCTGCTGGGGCCCTGGGTCTCGGGTAGCGCATGGGGTGGCCGCCCAGCGGGGCGCAGTGCCCGCTGGGGGCGTGCGTCGTCAGACCGCCAGGGGGCGATTCTGGCGCATCGACCTCACACGGGTTGGCGGATCGGCTGGCGCCGTCTGGCAGCGCTGACAGGGGATGTGCTCATGGTCCTGATCTGGGCGGCCATGATTCCTGGCATGATGTGGCTGGGTGCGGCAGCAGGGTTCTGATATAATTCCCTGTTTGCATCCTCTGGCCCGGCATTTCCAACAATGTCGTTTCCTTGACCCAAACCCGGTGTCCATGATGCCCTGGAGCTTATCTTGAACCTGATCGAAACCCTCGAAAAAGAAGAAATCGCGCGCCTGACCGAAGGCCGTGTCATCCCTGAATTCGCCCCTGGCGACACGGTCATCGTGAGCGTCAATGTGGTCGAAGGCTCGCGCAAGCGTGCCCAGGCCTACGAAGGCGTGGTCATTGCCCGCCGCAATCGCGGCCTGAATTCTGCGTTCACCGTGCGCAAGATCTCGTCGGGCGAAGCCGTCGAACGGACTTTCCAGCTGTATTCGCCGCAGATCGCCTCGATCGAAGTCAAGCGGCGTGGTGACGTTCGTCGTGCTAAACTGTATTATCTGCGCAACCTGACGGGCAAGGCCGCTCGCATCAAGGAAAAACTGGTTCGCAAGGCTGTCTGATCACGGCTTCGCGAATCGATCCAAGGGCACCCGTTCGGGTGCCTTTGTCTTTTGGCCCTCGGGATTTCATGTCGTATCGGATGTCGTCCCCGGACAGAAGCCGGATCGCGGGTTTCGATCCCCAGGTCCAGCCCGTCCTGCCCAGTGCGCCCCTGCCGCCCTTGCCGCCGGAATGCCTGCGGCTGGATACCATTCGCCAAGCCTTTCTGCACCCTGTGGACTGGCAGGTTGAACCCCTGTTCGCCCAGTCCTTTGCACCGGGGGGGGATGCGTATGCCCGCGCGCGTCAAGCTGCGGTTCTCATGCCGCTGGTTCAGCGTGAAACCGGTCTGA
>NZ_JAVERO010000115.1:0-6908 GCF_034007085.1 Castellaniella sp.
AACGTGCTGTTCACGCGTCGAGCCGATCATCTGCACCACCATGCGGGGCAGATCAGCTTTCCGGGGGGGCGCATCGAATCCACGGATAACGGGCCGGTGGCAGCCGCCATCCGTGAAACACGCGAGGAAATCGGTGTCGAGCAGCGCTTCGTGCAGGTGATCGGCACGCAGCCGACACTGCTGACCACGACGCAATTCCTGATGACGCCTGTGGTAGGCGAACTGCTGCCGGGCTTTCTCATCAAGCCCGACGAGGCCGAGGTTGCCGAGGTTTTTGAAGTGCCGCTGGCGGTGCTGATGGATCCAGCCCGGCACGTGCTGCACCGGTTGGAAACGTCGCTGGGTCATGGCCGATGCTATTTCGCAATTCCCTGGGAATCCCATTTCATCTGGGGCGCCACGGCAATCCTGATTCGCAATCTCTACCATTTCCTGGCGGCGGCGCAGGGCATCGCGGCTCCAGGCCGTCCGGGCTCCGCCTCATGATCTGAATGGTGGGCGATCCAACGGGGTAGCAGGGCGGGCTGCCGGGCGTGCCCGTCTTGCAGCCTCATTTTCCGCCAGGATGCGCATGTACAGGGCGTGGCGTTCGGCGCGGATGTCGCCGCGTTCGACGGCCGCCAGCACGCCGCAGCCTGGTTCATGGCGGTGGGTGCAGTTGTAGAAGCGGCATTCGGTGATGGGCTGCGCAAATTCCGGGAACCCCTGCTCGATGTCGTGGGGGCTCAGGTGTTGCAGGCCAAAGGCCTGGAAACCAGGCGAATCGATCAGGCCGCCGCCATTGGGCAAGGGGTAGAGCTGCGTGCGGGTGGTGGTGTGGCGGCCAGTGCCCAGCGCTTCGGAATGCGCCTGGGTTGCTGCCAGCGCCTCGGGTACCAGCGCGTTGAGCAGGGTGGATTTGCCCATGCCGCTCTGGCCCAGCAGCAGCGTGAGACGGTCCTGCAGCCTGGGGCCCAGCAGGGCGCGAGTCCGATCCGTGTCCAGGGCGCTGAGCATGAGCACGGGCGTGCCCAGAGATTCCACAGTGGCCAACCGTGCGTGGGCCGCCGCTGCGCCAGGCAGATCGGCCTTGTTCAGTACGATGAGCACCGGTACGCCAGCGCTGGCAGCCGCCACCAGTGCCCGGCCCATCAGATCACCGGAAAACTCGGGTTCCGGGGCCAGCACCAGCAGCAACTGGTCGATGTTGGCGGCGAACTGCTTGCTGCGCTGGGCATCGGAGCGGTAGAACAGATTGCGGCGTGGCAGAATGTCGAGAATGACGCCCTCGTGGGCGCCTTCGGGCTGCACGCGCACCCGGTCTCCGACTGCCGGGCCCGATTTCTTGCCGCGTGTGTAGCACTGGCGTCGGCCGCCGCCGTCGATTTCGACGTCGTAGTGGCGTCCGTGGGCGGCAACGATGCGGCCTGCCAGTGCAGCGGGTTCAGCCATTGCGCAGGTGTGCAATCCGCACGGGGGCTGGCGGGTGGCTGTCGTACCAGGCCGAATGGATCGGGTCCGGCGTCAGGGTGGCGGCGTTGTCATCGTAGAGTTTGACCAGCGCGCTGATCAGGGGGGCCGCGCCGCACTGTTGCACGGCATAACGGTCGGCCTGGAATTCGTCACGTCGCGACAGCAGGCTGGCGATGGGCGTGAACCAGAACGTCAGGACCGGCAGGGCCAGCATGAACAACACCAGCGCCAGGCCGTCGTTGGGCCGGCCCAGCTGCGGGATGATGCCCAGGCCGGTGTAGAACCAGAGCTGGGTGGACAGCCAGGCCAGCAAATGCAGCAGTACCCCGGCCGTCATGAAACTGACGACGATGCGCCGCAGGATGTGATGGTGGGCGAAATGGCCCAGTTCGTGCGCCAGGACGGCTTCGATTTCATCGCCGTTCAGGCGCGCCAGCAAGGTGTCGAAAAAGACGATGCGGCGATGGCGGCCAAAGCCGGTGAAATAGGCATTGCCGTGGGCAGAGCGCCGCGATCCGTCCATGACGAACAGGCCGGACAGGCCGAAGCGGCAGCGTTTGGCCAGGGCATGGATGCGCTGGTCGAGTTCGGGGTCGTTCAGCGGTGTAAAGCGGTTGAACAGGGGGGCGATGAAGCTGGGATACAGCCACAGGACCAGGAGATTGAAGCCGACCCAGACACCCCAGGCCCACCAGGCCCAGCTGGTGCCGGCCGAGCGCATGATCCACAGGATGGCAGCCAACAGGGGAATGCCCAGCACCAGGGTGACGGCCAGCATCTTGAGTGCGTCGGTGATGAACAGGCGAGGCGTCATGCGATTGAAGCCGAAGCGGGCCTCCAGGCGGAAGGTGCGCCAGGCGGAAAAGGCCAGGCCGACGGCGCCCAGCAGCGCCAGCACGGCGCCGACCAGGGCCATCTGGCGCCAGAGTTCGGATTCGATGAGGCGGCCCAGGGTCAGATCCAGTGCCTGCAGTCCGCCCAGCAAGGTCAGCCCCAGCAGCATGGCTGCTTCGATGATGCGCTCGACCATGGACAGCTGGGTGCGGGCCACGGTGTAGTCGGCGGCGCGCTGGTGGCTGTGCAGGCCGATCCGGTCGGCGAATGCGGCGGGGACTGCATCGCGGTGGGCGAGCACATGGCGGATCTGACGGCGTGCCAGCCAGTAGCGCAGGAGCAGGTCGCCCACGAGGCAGGCAAGAAACAGAAGGGTCAGCATGTCCGGACGGCCGATGTGCGAAAATCAACGCTTTGCAAGTAAAGGATTATAGGATATGGCCGTGAACGATCAGCGCCTGATCTGGCTGGACATGGAAATGTCGGGCCTGGACCCCGAAAAAGAGCGCATCCTGGAAATCGCCATGGTCGTCACCGAGCCTGACCTGACTCCGGTGGCACAGGCTCCGGTGCTGGTGATCCATCAGGATGATGCCGTGCTGGATGGCATGGATAAATGGAACCAGTCCACCCATGGCAAGAGTGGTCTGATCGACAAGGTCAAGGCCTCGACCCTGACCGAAGCGGAAGCAGAGGACATTTTGCTGGCCTTCCTGGCACCGCTGGTGCCAGCCGGAAAATCGCCGATGTGCGGCAACACCATCGGCCAGGATCGTCGCTTCATGGTCAAATACATGCCCCGGCTGGAAGCCTATTTCCATTACCGCAACCTGGACGTCAGCACGCTCAAGGAATTGTCCCTGCGCTGGAAACCCGAGGTCTATCGCAGTTTCGTCAAGGCCAGCAAACACGAGGCCCTGGCCGACATCCAGGAATCCATCGACGAACTCAAGCACTACCGGGAACATTTCATCCGGTTGTGATTTCGGAGTCCTTCGTGTCCATTGGAGCCATCGCCGGCATCGGCACTGATCTGGTACGGGTCGCACGGATCGAACGCATTCACGCGCGGCACGGAGACCGTTTCGTCCGCCGTATCCTGGGGCCGGATGAGCAACTCGTGCATCAACGCCGCCAGGCGCGTGATCCGCGCCGGGGCATTCTCTATCTGGCGACCCGTTTCGCCGCCAAAGAAGCCTTCTCCAAGGCCATCGGGCTGGGCATTCACATGCCCATGACCTGGTCGCGGGCGCAGATCCTGAACCGGCCTGGCGGGGCGCCCGAGATCCGCCTGTCCGGTTCCCTGGCCGACTGGTATGCCAGCCGCTTCGGGCAGGCGCATGTCTCCATGACGGACGAGGCCGATCTGGTGGCGGCTTTCGTCGTGATCGAGGCGCTGCCCGCCGCCAGCCCCCACCCCAAGGAAAACATCGCATGACTCCCGAACAGAATCTCTCTTCTGCCACTTGCGCCGCCATGGCCCCGGGGCCGGTCATGGTCGATGTGGCCGGGCTGGAATTGACTGCGGTCGAGCAGGCCCGCCTGCGCCACCCCCAGGTTGGCGGCGTGATCCTGTTTGCGCGCAATTTCTCTGATCGGGCCCAACTGGCCACCTTGTGCGCGGCGATCCACGCCGCGCGTGATGAACCCCTGCTGATCGCGGTTGATCACGAAGGGGGGCGCGTGCAGCGGTTCCGGACCGACGGTTTCACTCCGTTGCCGGCGATGCGGGCCCTGGGGCAGTGGTATGACCGCGATCCCCAGGCGGCCTTGCGCGCCGCCACCGAAACCGGCTTCGTGCTGGCCAGTGAGTTGCGCGCCTGTGGTGTGGATTTCAGTTTCACGCCGGTGCTGGACCTGGATTACGGCGTCAGCCAGGTGATTGGCAATCGGGCGCTGCACGAAGACCCTGGCGTGGTGGCACTGCTGGCGCGTGCCCTGATCCAGGGCCTGTCCCAGGCTGGCATGGCGGCTTGCGGCAAGCATTTCCCCGGCCATGGCGCGGTGGCAGCCGATTCCCACCTGGAGATTCCCGTGGACGAACGACCGCTGGACGAGATCCTGGATGCCGATGCGGCACCATATCGCTGGCTGGGCGATCTGGCCTTGCCGGCCGTGATGCCGGCGCACGTCATCTATCCTCAGGTGGCCCCCGAGCCGGCTGGTTTTTCGCGCCGCTGGGTGACCGACATTCTGCGTGGCCAGTTCGAATACGATGGCGTGGTGTTTTCGGACGATCTCACCATGGAAGGCGCGAGCGTGGCCGGCAACATTCATGCCAGGGCCTTGGCTGCGCTGGATGCAGGGTGCGATATGGTACTGGTCTGCAACCGTCCCGACCTGGCCGACGAATTGCTGGCGGCGCTGGCGGATCGACCCCAGGACCCGCAGGCCGTGCGCCGCATCAGGCGGTTGATGCCGTCCCGGCCCGCACCTGACTGGACTGGCCTGCTGTCCGATCCGAGGTATCTCCGTGCCCGAAGCCTTCGATCTGAAAGCCTTTCTATCTGATCTGCCGCATCTGCCGGGGGTCTATCGCCATATCGACGCGCAGGGCGTGGTCCTGTATGTCGGCAAGGCGCGCGACCTGAAGCGCCGCGTCAGTTCGTATTTCCAGAAATCCGGCCATGGCCCCCGGATCGAGCACATGCTGGCACGAGTGGCGCGCACCGAGATCACCGTCACGCGCACCGAGGCCGAGGCGCTGATCCTGGAAAACAACCTGATCAAGCGTCTCAAGCCGCGCTACAACATTCTCTTTCGGGATGACAAGTCTTATCCCTACCTGCACATCACGGATCACGCGGCTCCGCGCATCGTGTATTACCGGGGCAGCACTCAGGGCAAGGGGCATTTCTTCGGTCCCTATCCCAATGCCTGGGCAGTGCGCGAAACCATCCAGATCCTGCAGAAAGTCTTCAAGCTGCGCACCTGCGAAGACAGTGTCTATGCCCACCGCACGCGTCCGTGCCTGCTGCACCAGATCGGCCGCTGTTCTGCTCCCTGCGTCAAGCTGATCACGCCCGAGGACTACCGGGCCGACGTCGAGCGGGCCATCCAGTTCCTGGAGGGTCGCGCCAGCGAGGTGCTGGAAGACATCGAACGGCGCATGAGCGCCGCCGCCGAATGCCAGGATTTCGAGCAGGCAGCCGTGTTGCGCGACCAGATGCGTGCATTGGCGAAAGTCCTGCAGCAGCAGACCATGGAGCAGGTGGGTGACGACAGCGTCGATATCATTGCCGTGGAGCAGGCGGGTGGCCGGGTGTGCGTCAATCTGGCGATGGTGCGTGCCGGACGACACCTGGGCGACAAGCCGCTGTTTCCCACTCAGGCTCAGGATGATACGGCGGAAGACGTGCTGACGGCCTTTGTGGCCCAGCACTATGCCGACAATCCGGTGCCGCCCGTTCTGGTCTGTTCGCATGCATTGTCGGATCCCGATCTGGCCGCCATGCTGGCTGAACAGCATGGCCACAAGGTCCGCGTCCTGTCGCGCCCGCAGGGGGCCCGTCGGGCCTGGCTGGAGCAGGCTCAGCGTAATGCCCGCATGGCCTTGGCCCAGCGCCTGTCGGAGTCCAGCGCCCGCGAGGCCCGCACGCTGGCGCTGGCCGTGGAACTGGATCTGGATACGGACCCGGCCGCCCTGGCGGCCCTGCACATCGAATGCTTTGACATCAGCCATACGGCGGGCGAAGCCACCCAGGCGTCCTGCGTGGTGTACAAGAACCACAGCATGCAGCATTTCCTGTATCGCCGTTTCAATATTGCCGGCATCGAGCCGGGGGACGACTATGCGGCCATGCGTCAGGCCCTGAACCGGCGCTACGGCCGTGTGGCCGATGGTGATGTGGCCTTGCCCGATGTCGTGCTGATCGATGGGGGAAAAGGGCAGGTGGGCGTGGCCCGTCAGGTGTTCGAGGAACTGGGGCTGGACGTCAGCCGTATCGTGGGGGTCAAGAAAGGCGATCATCGCAAGGTCGGCCTGGAAACACTGGTCTTTGTCGATGGCCGGCCCCCGGTGGCGCTGGGCGTGGAATCCGCCGCCCTGATGCTGGTGGCAGAGGTGCGTGACGAAGCGCATCGCTTTGCCATCACCGGCATGCGGGCACGGCGCGCCAAGGCCCGCAATGTCTCTCGCCTGGAAGATATCGAGGGGGTGGGCAAGCAGCGGCGCCAGAATCTGCTGGCGCGATTCGGCGGTTTCAGCGGCGTGGTGGATGCCAGTATCGATGAGTTGCGCGCCGTCGAGGGGATCTCTGCGGCGCTGGCCGAGCGCATCTATCACGCGCTCCGGTAGTGGCAATCGGGCGGCAGATGGCGCCTTCAGGTAGTATTACGCCTATCATGCCGCTCAATATCCCTATTGCCCTGACTTGGCTGCGCATCGCCATGATCCCCCTGATCGTGGGGTTGTTCTATCTGCCGGATGCCTGGACCGCGTCGGGGTGGCGTGATTGTGTGGCGGCCATTGCCTTCATCGTGGCTGCCGTCACCGATTGATTCGATGGCTGGCTGGCGCGGCGCTGGAACCAGACCTCGGCCTTTGGTGCGTTTCTGGATCCGGTGGCCGACAAGTTGATGGTGTGCGCGGCGCTGCTGATTCTGCTGAACCTGGACCGTGT
>NZ_JAVERO010000135.1:0-5243 GCF_034007085.1 Castellaniella sp.
GGCCGAGCAGTGCCTGGCGCACCCCGGAGATGCGACGGCCGGGACCACCCAGCCACCGCGCCCCCCTGACGAACCGAGTCAGAGGTTTCCGTGGCATCAGTTCGTGCGCGCCACGACCCTGGGCCGCGAACCGGAATCGTCCAGCGGCTGCCCAGCCACATGAATGGCCAACTGGCGGGCGATGTCCTGGTAGCGGCGCGCAGCCTCGCCACCAGGCGAAGCCACTACGCTGGGGCGGCCAGAGTCGGTTTCCTGGCGGATGTCGAGTTGCAACGGCAAGGCCCCCAACCACGGCAAATGATAGGTTGCCGCCAGCTGGCGGCCGCCGTCCTGGCCGAAGATCGGCTCGGCGTGCCCACAGTTGGAACACACATGGACAGACATGTTTTCAACGATTCCCAGCACCGGGACATCCACCTTCTGGAACATGATCAGGCCCTTGCGGGCATCGGCCAGGGCGAGATCCTGGGGGGTGGTGACGATGACCGCCCCCGTGAGCGGAACCTTTTGCGCCATGGTAAGCGCAATATCGCCTGTTCCCGGAGGCATGTCCACGATCAGATAATCCAGATCGTTCCAATTCGTAAGCGACAACAACTGTGTCAGGGCCTGCGTGACCATGGGGCCGCGCCAGATCGCCGGGCCATCATCGTCCATCAGGAAACCGATGGAATTGGCCTGCAAGCCATGGCCGATCATGGGTTCCATGCTCTTGCCATCCACGCTTTTCGGCTTGCCCGACAGGCCCAGCATGATGGGCACGCTGGGGCCATAGATGTCGGCGTCCAGCAGGCCGACGCGCGCGCCCTGGCTGTGCAGCGCCAGCGCCAGATTGACGGCCGTGGTGCTCTTGCCGACCCCGCCTTTGCCGGAGGCCACGGCGATGATGTTGCGCACATTGTCCAGGGGGCGCAGTCCGCGCTGTACCGCGTGGGCGGCGATCCGGGACTGGAATTCCAGCCGCCCGAGCCGGACACCCGCCGCATCCAGCGCGGTCCGGATGGCGGCCTCCAGGGGCTGCTCGCCATTGAACAAGGGATAGCCCAGGGTTACAGTGAGGTCAAAGGCATCGCCCGCAGCGGCGATCCGCAGGTCGGGTTCGGTCACCGCCAGCGTTTTCCGGGTATCGGGATTGATGACCCTGGACAGGATCGTGCGGATGTCCTGTATCGTGGTAGCCATGATGAGAGATCGGGGTGAAAACATTCGAAACCACAAGCATAGCGGATTCCCCTGGAAATCCACCGATTAACCCCAATATGAACCCGCATGACGCGCCCTCCGGATCCGGCCGGACGCCGCATCTGCCCGCCCGTGCCCCCATGCAACCTTTTCCGGCCCCAGGAGTCCAATCCCCATGAACCTGATCCAGCAAATCCTGCGCGCCGTCCTGTTCCTGATCCTGGCCTGCTTCGGCCTGGTGATGGCGTTTGTCTTCATGGCCTCGACGGCCCTGGCCATCGGCGTGCTGTACATCGTCGCCCGGTTGCAGGGCCGCCCCTTTGGGGTGAAAGCGTACTGGGCGGAACGCCGCCGCCCGACCATGCCGCAGCGCCCCGGGGCCTGGTCCCGCGCCAGCCAGCCGGCCCGGGAACGGGACGTGACGGACATCGAGATGCGGGAAATTCCGTGATCGGCCTGGCTGTCATTCCAGATGGGATGCGGGCCTGATCGACGCCGCTCTGCCTGATCGACGGCGCCCTGCAATCGCCCCAAAAACAAGCGCCCCCGGAAACATCCCGAGGGCGCTGCAGCAGCCGTTCAAACACAAACCGGCGTGGCGATGCGGCCACAACCGCCAGCATGACTACTTGGCGGAGCCTTGCTGTTTTTCGTCCTGTTTGTTTTCGCTGGATTTGGAGTCTTGTTCGGATATTTCGGGGGCTTTCCAGTTGAGCGGCGGCGCGACGATATCTTTCCAGGCGACACGTTTCGGTGCAGTCATGGGGTTCTCCTGAAACAATGTGGCAGCGCATGATGCGCCGCCACGATCACTGTATAAAATAGCAGTGATCTTGCGTTATGTCAAATTATCTGACGATCCGGGCCAACTGCCTTGCGCCAACCCCGCCTGATAGAATCGATCTTTTGCCTTTTTCCCTATTTTCCGCCCCATGTCGCGCACGATCTTCGTCACCACCGCCCTGCCCTACGCCAACGGCTCATTTCACATCGGCCACATCATGGAATACATCCAGGCCGACACCTGGGTGCGCGCCATGCGCATGGCGGGCCACACCGTGCATTTCGTGGGCGCGGACGACGCCCACGGTGCGCCCATCATGCTCAAGGCCCAGGCCGAAGGCATCACCCCGCAGGAACTGGTCAGCCGCTACGCCGCCGAACGGCCCAAGTACCTGGACGGTTTCCATATCCGTTTCGACCACTGGCACAGCACCGACACGCCGGAAAACATCGAACTGTCCCAGGACATCTACCGCGCGCTGAAAGCCGCCGGTTTCATCGACAGCCGCGAGATCGAGCAGTTCTACGATCCGGTCAAGGGCATGTTCCTGCCCGACCGCTACATCAAAGGCGAATGCCCGCGTTGCCACGCCAAGGACCAGTACGGTGATTCCTGCGAGGCCTGCGGCGCTGTCTACAGCCCGACCGAACTGATCGACCCCTATTCCACCCTGACCCAGGCGCGGCCGGTGCTGCGCACGTCCGAGCACTTCTTCTTTCGCCTGTCGGACCCGCGCTGCGTGGCCTTTCTACAGGAATGGACCACGGGTACGCGCGCCAACGGTTCTGCCCGCCTGCAAGCCGAAGTGCTCGCCAAGACACGCGAATGGCTGGGCACAGCCGAAGGCGCCCAGGCCAATCTGGCCGACTGGGACATTTCCCGCGACGAGCCTTATTTCGGCATTCCCATCCCCGACGCGCCGGGCAAATATTTCTACGTCTGGCTGGATGCGCCGGTCGGCTACCTGGCTTCGCTGAAAGCCTATTGCCGCAAGAATGGCCTGGATTTCGATGCCCTGCTGGCGCCGGACGGCGACACCGAGCAGGTGCATTTCATCGGCAAGGACATCGTCTATTTCCACGCCCTGTTCTGGCCCGCGATGCTGAAATTCTCTGGCCGCAAGATCCCCGACATGCTGCACGTGCACGGCTTCATCACCATCAGCGGCGAAAAGATGTCCAAGAGCCGGGGCACGGGGATTTCCCCGCTGCGCTACCTGGACATCGGCATGGATGCCGAATGGCTGCGCTACTACATCGCCGCCAAGCTCAACGCCCACGTCGAGGACCTGGACTTCAACCCGGATGATTTCATCGCCCGCGTCAACAGCGACCTGATCGGCAAATACGTCAATATCGCCAGCCGGGCGGCAACCTTCATCACCCGCCATTTCGACGGCGCGCTGGCCTACGCCGGCGACACTGATGCGATGCGCACCGAACTGCGCGGCTGCGCCGAACAGGTGCAGGCCGACTTCGAAGCGCGTGAATACGGCCGCGCCATTCGCCGCATCATGGCCCAGGCCGACAAAATCAACCAGGCCTTCGATGCCGCCCAGCCCTGGGTGCTGGCCAAGGGCATCGCCCAGGCCGAGCCCGCGCAAAAGACTGCGCTGCAGGACATCTGTTCACGCGCCCTGGCCGGTTTCCAGGCCCTGTCGGTCATGCTGGCGCCCGTATTGCCGGCCCTGACCGATCGCGTCGCCCGCGAACTGTTCGGCCATGACCGGGCCTACGTCTGGACTGATGCCGGCGAACTGCCCACGCGCATCGCCGCATTCAAGCACCTGATGCAGCGCGTCGATCCGGCCCTGCTCGATGATCTGTTCGAACCGCCCCCGGCCCCGGCCACAGTCCCGGGCGGCGAACCGATTGCCGAGACCATCGACATCAAGGACTTCGGCCGCATCGACCTGCGCATCGCACGCATCGTCGAATGCACCGCCGTCGAAGGCTCCGACAAGCTGCTGCGCCTGTCCCTGGACGTGGGCGAGGGCCGCTTGCGGCAGGTGTTTTCCGGCATCCAGTCCATGTACAAGCCCGAGGATCTGAGCGGCAAGCTGACCGTGCTGGTGGCCAATCTGGCGCCGCGCAAGATGCGTTTCGGCATATCCGAGGGCATGGTGCTGGCGGCCAGCCACGCCGACGAAGACACGCATCCCGGCATCTACATCCTGGAACCCTGGCCAGGGGCCCAACCGGGCATGCGCATCCACTGAGCCCGCCCGACAATCCGGTCAGGCCGGATCGGGCGCTGTCTCGTCGAACAGCAGCCGGGTGATCAAGGCTTCGTCGATGGCTTCGCCACTCAGGGTGCGGGCCAGGATCTCGCTGCCCAGCGCCTGCAGGGAAATCACGATGTCCGGACTTACCCGCCGGATCTTGGCCAGGTGCTGGGGCGCATTGACCAGGGCCACCAGCTTGGTATCCGGGCCGCCGGCCTCGCGGCCCGCCATGACGATGAAGGCATTTTCCGCATCATCCTGGCGCAAGGCCAGCACATAGCGGGCGTGTGCCGCACCGGCCTGCTGCAGGATGCCGGTTTCCGACGCATCGCCTGCCAGCACATCGGCATCGGCCGGATAGGGATGGCCATCGGCAGAAGGGACGATGACTGTGACCATATGGCCGCGCAGCCGCAGCGCACCGTACAGGCTTTGGGCCAGGGGACCGATGCCGGCCAGAATGATGTGGTTCTTTCTCATGATGCGTGGGTTCCTTCCGTGCATCAGCCGACGGATGTTGCCGCCGATCAAAGGCCCGACCACGGCACTGATCGACGTGGCAAAAACCGTGATGCCCAGGATGATGATGGAAATCGTGAACAGGCGCGCCGCATCGGTCTGCGGGCTGATGTCCCCATAGCCCACGGTGGACATGGAGACGATGGAAAAATACAGGGCTGTGACCGGGTCGCGCACGGGTGGCGCGAATTCCTCGCCCAGATACAGGACGCCAAAAACAGCGTACACCAACAAACTGGCGACGCTGAGCACGGCGAACAGACCGCCCGCCGTCAGGCTGGCCCGGTCGAAATGACGCCAATAGCCGATCAACGCCCCGGCCAGCACGGCTGTATAGACCAGCAAGCCCAGGTGGCCCTGGCCGTGCCACAAGGACACGGTGCCGACCGCCGCCAGCAGCAGCAGCGTGATGGCCCAGGCAATGCGGGCGCGATACAGCAGGCCGACCGCCATCACCTGCACGCCCAGGCCCAGCATCAGGCGGGACAGCTGCGCAATACCGCCCGAATCCAGAAACGCCGCGATACCCGCGCC
>NZ_JAVERO010000136.1:0-5229 GCF_034007085.1 Castellaniella sp.
GAGGAAACCCCCGACAGCATCGCGGCGCGGGAGCACGCCGCCGAAATGCGTCGGCTGGCGCCTGAGCCGGCCCGGGATCTTGCAGAGGGGCGTCCGACCAAGCGCGACCGCAGGCAGATGGATCGATGGCGGGGACGCTAGTTTTATTTTGGATATCTGATGGTATTGCGGAGATATTCGAAAGGAAAACAAAAACGCCACCCGGAAGGTGGCGTTTTTGCTTGAATTTCTTGGCTCCCCGAACAGGGCTCGAACCTGTGACCTGCGGATTAACAGTCCGTCGCTCTACCGACTGAGCTATCGGGGAACTGCGAAGAAGCGAAACTATAGCATAAATTTTTATTTCTGCGCAAAGTTCAATGCGCGCCTGCGGCCTCTGATCCTCCACGGATTGCCGATTTGGGCCGGGCCAGCCAGATCAGGCCGATCAGGACCAGAAAAATCAGCGCCGAGGCGTAGAAAATATCGGTCGCCGACATGGTGTAGGCCTGTTGATTGATGACCCGGTCCAGCATGCCTGCGCTGCGCTGCGGGTCTACGCCCAGGGTTTGCAGGCCGCCCATGATGTGGTCGAAGGCCGGTTCGCCGGGCCGGGCGACTTCCGTCAGGCGGCTGTGGTGCAGCGAGGCGCGATTGTCCCAGATCGTGGTGGTGATCGAGGTGCCGAAGGCCCCGCAGACCAGGCGGAAGAAATTCGACAGGCCGGCAGCGGCGGGGATCCGGTCGGGGCTCAGGCCCGATAGAGAGATGGTAGTCAGCGGAATGAAGAACGTCGCCATGGCGGCCCCCTGGATGAAGGTCGGCAGCATCACCGTGTACAGGTCCACGTTGGTGTTGAACTGGGCGCGCATGTAGCTGATCAGGGCGAAAATCAGGAAAGCGGCCGTGGCGATCGGGCGGGGGTCGAGGCGGGCCAGCAATTTGCCCACCACGGGGGACAGGATGATTGCCAGGATGCCGACCGGTGCCGAGGCCACGCCCGCCCAGGTGGCGGTGTAGCCCATGGTGTTCTGCAGCCACAGGGGCAGCAGCACGACCGTGCCGAAAAACACGCCATAGGCGACGGACAGGGCGATGACCCCGGTGGTGAAGTTGCGTTGCGCGAACAGGGTCAGGTCGATGACCGGGTGCGCGGCGGTCAATTCCCAGATCAGGAAGTAGACGAAGGCCACGACCGTGACCACGGCCAGCACGCAGATCATTGGGCTGGCAAACCATTCCAGTTCCTTGCCTTTGTCCAGCATCAGCTGCAGGGCACCGACCCAGACGACCAGCAGGAACAGGCCCATGCGGTCGATGGGCAGGTGGACGCGACGAGATTCCCGTGATTTGTAGACCTGCCACGAGGCCCAGCCGGCGAGCAGGCCGACCGGGACGTTGATGTAGAAGATCCAGGACCAGGAATAGTTGTCGGAGATCCAGCCGCCCAGCAGCGGTCCGGCGATCGGGCCGACCAGGATCGTCATGGACCAGAGCGCCAGGGCCATGCCGGCCTTGGCGCGGGGGTAGCTGGCCAGCATCAGGGACTGGGACAGGGGAATCATGGGGCCTGCCACGGCGCCTTGCAGCACGCGGAAGAACACCAGCGATTCCAGTGACCAGGCAAAACCGCACAGCCAGGAGCTGATGACGAACAGCATGACCGAGAGCACGAACAGGCGCACCTGGCCGAAACGCTGCGTCAGCCAGCCGGTCAGCGGGACGGTGATGGCGTTGGCCACCGCAAATGAGGTGATGACCCAGGTGCCTTGGGTGGCGCTGACCCCCAGATCGCCGGCAATGGTCGGAATCGAGACGTTGGCGATCGACGAGTCCAGCACGTTCATGAACACGGCGGCGGACAGGGCGATGGTGCCGAAGGCGCGCGCACTGCCCTCCAGCGGCGGGTAGGCTTCGGCCGGCGGCTGGGCTGCGGCAGCGGGGGCCTCATCATCCCCGGGCAGCTTGCCGGTCGCGTCCTCCTGAGAGATGGGCGTGGTGCTCATGAAGCGAGATTGTCCTGGATGATTTGGTGGATACGGGCATCGATTTCGGCAGGGTCGTGATCGTAGACCGGCGTGCTCAGGGCGGGTTCAGTCGTCTGGGCCTGTTGGGCTGCGTCCACCTGTTCAGGTGCGGAGGACAGATTGACCTCGACCGTCATGGACAGGCCCACACGCAGGGGATGTGCCTGGAGTTCCTGTGGGTCCAGGCGGATGCGCACAGGCACCCGCTGGATGACCTTGATCCAGTTGCCGCTGGCATTCTGCGCCGGCAGCAGCGCAAAGGCGCTGCCGCTGCCGGCGGCGATGCCGACGACCGTGCCGTGATAGGTGACCTTGTTGCCGTACAGGTCCGAGACCAGAGTGGCCTGCTGGCCGGGCCGCATGGCATCCAGTTGGTTTTCCTTGAAATTGGCCTCGACCCACAGGCTGTCCAGCGGGACGATGGTCATCAGCGCTGTGCCGGGCTGGATGCGTTGCCCCAGCTGGACCGGGCGCTGGGCGATCATGCCGCCTACCGGGGCCAGGACCCGGGTGCGGATGCTGGCCAGCCAGGCCTGGCGCACTTGATCGGCAGCCTGCTGTACGTCGGGATGGGTGGCCACGGAACTGCCCCGGGTCAGGGCCTGGTTGGTGGACAGCTTGGCGCGTGCGGCAGACAGGCCGGCACGTGCCTGGGCCAGGCTGGCTTCGGCGGATTTCACGGCGATCTGGGCGTGCCGCAATTCCTCGCCACTGACGCCGCCGGTGCCGCGCAGCGCGTTGCGCCGCTGCAAGTCATTGCGCGCCTTGCTGAGCAGGGTTTCTGCCTGCGCGACGTTGGCCTCGCCCACGGTCACGTCAGCGGCCAGGGCTTCGTTCTGGACGAACAGGGTCTGGGTGTGGCGCACGGTCTGCGCCAGGGCGGCCTCGGCCTGTGCCAGGGCGATGTCGGTATCGCTGCCGTCCAGGGTGACCAGGCGCGCGCCTTGCGGGACCGTCTGAGTTTCCTCGGCGCCGATGTCCACGACGGTGCCTGGGATCTGGGCGCTGATCTGGACCAGATTGCCGTGGACATAGGCGTCGTCCGTGGATTCGTAGCGAGCGGCAAAGAGCAGCCACCAGGCTCCGTAGAGCAGGGCGGCCAGAACGAAGATGCCGGTGGCCCAGAGCATCAGGCGGGCGCGTGAGGGAGAGGTGCTGAGGCTGGATGCGATCATGATGCAGTCGAGAAAAAGTTCACGGTTGGGTCAGGTGTGTGGCGGTGCTCGGTATGTTGCCGTCCTGGACGTAGCCGCCCCCCAGGGCGGTCGCCAGCTGCACGTCCAGGACGTAGGCGCGCGCGTGCAGATCGGTGGTCTGTACGGTTTGTTTCAGTGCTTCGCTTTGCGCCAGCAGCACCTGCACGAAGTCGCCCAGACCAGCCTTGTAGCGACGCAGGGCCACGTCGTAGGCGGATGCGATGGCCTGCATGCTGGCTTCCTGGTGGCGAATCTGTTCGTGCAGTGACAGGATCGAACTGCGCGCATCGGCCACTTCGCGCAGCGCACCCAGGATGGTTTCGTTGTAGCGGGCGATGGCCTCGTCGCGTTCGGCGCGGCGCCCTTCCAGCCGGGCGTTCAGGTTGCCGGCGTTGAAGATCGGCAGGGTGATGACGGGTCCGGCGCTGTAGTTCTCGCTGCTGCTGCGCACCAGCTTGTCCAGTCCCAGGGACAGATAGCCGAAGGTGGCCGACAGGTCGATATTGGGCAGGAAATCGGCCTTGGCGGCGGAAATTTCAGCGCCCGCCGCCAGGGCTTGCAGGCGTGCGGCGGTGATGTCCGCGCGCCGGCCCAGCAGGGCCATGGGCAGAACGTCCGGGCTGTTGGGCGGCAGCGCAGCGCCTGGGCGTGCGGCCAGCGGCGGCAGCTGTTCGGGTGCCTGGCCCAGCAGGGCGGCCAGTTGATGGCGCAGCAGCTGGGCGTTGTTGCGTGCCTGGCTGAGCTGAACCCGGGCGGATGAGACCGCTGAATCAGCCTGGTCCACATCCACCTGGGTGCCCAGGCCGTTCTGGAAGCGGTTGCGGGTGATGTCCAGGGCTTCCTGCAGCTTGCTGGCGATATGGTCGATGGCATCGGCCTGGGCCTGGGCGTTCTGCAACTGGAAATAGGCCTGCGAGACAGCAGACACCAGCAGCACGCGGGCCTGCTGGCGGCTGGCTTCGGCGGCCGCAGCGCGCAGGGACGAGGCGCCAGCCAGGGCGCGCTGGCGGCCCCACAGGTCCAGATTGAAGTCCAGTTGCAGTCCCAGCCCCGTGTCGGTCTGGTACGAACCGCCCAGCGGCGGCGGATAGATGGAGTTTTCGCTGTAGCGCTGTCGTGTCAGGTGGTAGTTGGCGTTGACCTGCGGCCATTGCACGGCCCGCGCGCTGCGGGCCGCAGCCCGGGCGATTCGCACGCGGGCGGCGGCGGCGTCCAGCGACGGGTTCGATCGCAGGGCCTGGTCGATCAGGCTGTTCAGCTGCGCGTCCTGGTAGCGCGTCCACCAATGATCGCCCGGCCAGGCGATGGCGGCTTCGGATAGTTCCAGGGCTCGGGCATCGAGCGCCCGGGTGGCGGGCGCGCCCGGATTCATGGGGGCGCAGGCGGCAAGCGACAGGGCAAGCAACAGGGAGGCGAGCAGTTTCATGCTGACAGGAAGCTGAATATTGTTGATTGGGCTGTATCTGACTAGTCAGTCATTGGTGGGCGTCAAGGCGCGGTGGTTGGCGTGTCTGGGGGAGAGGATCAGTGAGTGTCGGGGCGTTGTATGGCCTGCTGGAGATGGTGTTCACCGTTCGTGATCATGCGCTTGAGCAGGGCGATCAACATGCGGATTTCATCTTCGGAAAAGCCATTCAGGTGAATGTTCAGGGTTTGGGCGATGACGGGCAGGATCTGATCGGCCACACTGCGGCCCGCATCCGTCAGCACGAGTTTCACGACACGCCGGTCTTCGGGCACGCGTTCACGCTGCAGGAAACCCTTGGCTTCCAGGCGGTCCAGCATGCGTGTCGTGGCGCCGGTGTCCACGTCCAGGGCGCGGGCCAGTTCGGCAGGCGTGTCGATGCCCCGGTGCAGGATCAGCAGCAGCGGACGCCATTGATTGGCCGTCAGGCCCAGAGGACAGCCGTGCAGGTCGATGACGCGATGCAGCAGATTGTGTACGTGCTTGATGAGCAGGCCGATGTTGCGCTCGGGGCTGAGGTCGCCAGGAATGCTGTCGTAATACCGACAGGTTCCGTCTGGCT
>NZ_JAVERO010000137.1:0-5211 GCF_034007085.1 Castellaniella sp.
GCGCTGGCTCATGCCGCCCGACAGCTGATGCGGATAGGCACGCAGGCGCGATTCCGGATCGGGGATGCCGACCTGTTCCAGCAGTTCGATCACCCGGGTTCGCAGCGCACGCCGCGAACCGCCGCCATGGGCGCGCAAGGCCTCGGCAATCTGGTATTCGACCGTGTAACAGGGGTTCAGGCTGGTCATCGGATCCTGGAAGATCATCGAGACCTCGGACCCGATCAGCGAACGGCGCTGCTTTTCTGGCATGCGCAGCAGATCCCGGCCATCGAAACGCAGGGCGTCGGCATGAACCCGTCCGGGAAAGTCGATCAGCCCCATCAAGGCCAGGGAACTGACGGATTTCCCTGAACCCGATTCCCCCACCAGGCCGACGACCTCGCCGGCCTGGACAGCATAGCTGATCCGATCCACGGCCTTGAAAGGTTCGGCCTCGTCACCGAAATGGACGGATAGATTCTGGATTTCGAGCATGGTCACACTTTCAGGCGCGGATCAAGGGCGTCGCGCAGGCCATCGCCCATCAGATTGAAGGCCAGCACAGCCAACAGAATGGCCAGGCCGGGAAAAGTCACGACCCACCAGGCGCTCTGCGCGAACTGGAGCACATTGGCCAGCATGGTGCCCCATTCCGGGGTGGGCGGCTGGGCCCCCATGCCCAGGAACCCCAGTGCAGCCATGTCCAGGATGGCATTGGAAAACCCCAGGGATGCCTGCACGATCAGCGGCGCCAGGCAATTGGGCAGAATGTTGATGAACATCTGCCGCCAGGCGCCTGCCCCCACCACGCGCGAAGCGATCACGTAATCACAGGTCATTTCACGCAGCACCGCCGCCCGCGTCAGCCGGACATAGTGCGGCAGCGCCACGAAACTGAGTGCCAGGGATGCATTGACGATCGATGGTCCGAAAATCGCCACCAGCACCAGCGCCATCAGCAGGCTGGGCAGCGCCAGCATGATGTCCACCAGACGCATGATGGTGATATCGACGATCCCGCCCATGTAGCCGGCGATGACGCCAAAAAAGATCCCCAGCGCCAGAGACACGCTGACCACCAGGAATCCCACCAGCAGCGACAGTCGCGCGCCATGGATCAGGCGCGACAGGATGTCCCGGCCCACGTCATCGGTGCCCAGGACGAAACGCCAGGATCCGCCATCCAGCCAGGCAGGCGGTTGCAGCAAGGCATCGCGATACTGCGTGGAAGGATCGTGCGGCGCGATCACACCGGCGAAAATCGCGATCAGCAGCATGGCTGCGATGTAATACAGGCCGATCAAAGCCCCTCGATTGCGGCGGAAATCCTGCCAGAAGGACTTGAACGGCCCTGGCGGCGCCGGGACGGCGGCGGTTGCGGTGGTAGACATGTCAGTTTCTCCCCCGGCGATGGCGGATGCGCGGATCGGCCAGCCCGTACAGGATATCGACGCACATATTGACGATGATGATCAGGGTGGCAACCATCAGCACGCCCCCCTGGACGACAGGATAGTCGCGCTGTTCCAGGCCGTAGATCAGCCAGCGGCCGACCCCGGGCCAGGAAAAGATGGTCTCGGTCAGGATCGCCCCGACCATCAGCACGCCCACCTGCAGTCCGATCACCGTCAGGACCGGCAACAGCGCATTGCGCAACGCATGCACCACGACCACCCGCAGGCGTGACAACCCCTTGGCCCGCGCGGTGCGGATGTAGTCCTCGTTCAGCACTTCCAGCATCGAGGAGCGCGTCATGCGCACGATGACGGCCAGCGGAATCGTCGCCAGGACGAAGGCCGGCAGCAGGATATGATGCAGGGCGTCCAGGAAATTGCCTTCATCGCCGAACAACAGGGTGTCGATCAGCATGAAACCAGTCAGGGGTTGATCGGGGTCCAGGAACACGGCGGCGCTGACGCGCCCGGACACTGGCATCAGGTCCAGTTGCACGGACACCAGCATGATCAGCATCAGGCCCCACCAGAACACCGGCATGGAATAGCCGGTCAGGGCCGCCGTGATGGCGGCATGATCAAAGAAAGAGCCGCGCTTGACGGCGGCCAGCACCCCGACCGGGATGCCGATCAGCAGCGCAATCACCATGGCCACGATACTGAGTTCCAGCGTCGCCTGGAAACGCGGCACGAATTCCGACCAGATCGGTTCGCGGGTGGTCAGCGATGTGCCCAGGTCGCCGTGCAGCACGCCCCAGACATAATGGCCATACTGCGTCCACAGCGGCTGGTCCAGGCCCAGCTGGGCCATCATGGCTGCATGACGCTCGGGCGACAGGCCGCGCTCGCCCGCCATGATCATCACCGGGTCGCCGGGGATGAGATGGATGAACGCAAAAGTCAGCAGCGTGATGCCGATGAATGTCGGGATGGCCAGCCCGACGCGTTTGAGGATGAAGGAAAGCATGGCACGTACGCGTCCTTCCGGCAAGGGAAGGATCGGATGAGGAAAGACGATCCGCGCCATGGCGAGCCCGCTCTGCGGGTGCCGGGGCGCGGATCGCGCGGGTTCAGCAGCGGCTTACTTGCCGAGGCTGACGCGGTCAAAAATGTGACGGCCCACGGGCGACACCGTATAGCCCTTGACCTCCTTGCGCAGCGGTTCGAATACCGTGGAATGCGCGATCATGACGGCCGGTGCCTGTTCATGCATCACGACCTGGGCCTGCTTGTAGAGTTCGACGCGCTTGGCGTGGTCAGACGTGGTGCGGGCCGGCTGGATCAGGTCTTCGAATGGCTGATAGCACCAGCGGGAATAGTTGGAACCATCCTTGGCCGCCGCGCAGCTGAACAGGGTCGCCAGGAAATTGTCCGGATCGCCGTTGTCCCCCGTCCAGCCGATCAGCATGGTCTGGTGTTCGCCGGCCTTGGAACGCTTCAGGTATTCGCCCCATTCGTAGGTGACGATCTTGGCCTTGACACCGATCTTGGCCCAGTCGGCCTGGATCATCTCGGCCATGCGCCGTGCGTTCGGATTGTAGGGCCGCTGCACCGGCATGGCCCACAGATCGGTTTCAAAACCGTCCGGGTAGCCGGCCTCGGCCAGCAGCGCCTTGGCCTTGGTCACATCGTGCGGCCAGTCCTGGATCTCGTCGTTATAGCTCCACATGGTCGGCGGCAGCAGGTTCTTGGCCGGTTGGCCCGCGCCCTGGAACACGGCAGCGATGATGGCAGGCTTGTCGATGGCCATGGACAGGGCCTGACGCACACGCACGTCGGTGAAGGGTTTCTTTTCCGTGTTGAACGACAGATAGCCAACGTTCAGGCCGGCCTGTTCCAGCAACTGGACATCCGAATTCTGGCGCATCGAATCCAGATCGGCCGGATTCGGATACGGCATGGACTGGCATTCGTTCTTTTGCAGCTTGGCGTAGCGCACCGAAGCATCGGGCGTGATGGCGAAGACCAGGCGATCGACCTTGGGCTGGTCGCCCCAGTAGGACTTGAACGCCTTGTACAGGATGCGCGCGTCCTTTTGGTAGGTGACGAATTCAAAGGGCCCGGTGCCGATGGGATCGGTATCGACCTTGGTGGGCGTGCCGGCCTTGAGCATGGCGTCGGCATATTCCGCCGACTGGATCGAGGCGAAATCCATGCCCAAGTTGGCGATGAACGGCGCTTCGGGGCGGTGCAGGACAAAACGGACGGTATGGTCGTCGACCTTTTCGATGCGGTCGATGAGATCGCCCATGCCCATGCCGTCGAAATACTGGTACGAACCGTTCGAGACCTTGTGGTAGGGATGATCGGCGTTTTTCTGGCGCTGGAACGAAAACAGCACGTCATCGGCATTGAAATCGCGCGTCGGCTTGAACAGCTTGCTGGAATGGAACTTCACGCCCTTGCGCAGGTGGAAGGTATAGACCTTGCCGTCTTCGCTGATGTCCCAGGATTCGGCCAGGCCCGGCACGATCTCGGTGGAACCGGCCTCGAATTCGACCAGGCGGTCGAAGACCGGATGGGTCGCATCATTGGTCGTGCCCGATGTGAAGAAAGCGGCGTTGAAGCCTTCGGGCGAACCTTCGGAACAGTAAACGTACGTAGTGGCGGCCTGCGCGCTCGCCATCGCCATGGACACCAGGGCCAGGCCCAGCGTTCGCTTGAAGATCTTGTTCATCGTTACCTCTTTGAGTGGGGCCATGAATGGTGGGCGGGCTGGATGCCGAGCCCGCTGCCGGTAGTGCCGGAAATGCTTCGAAACATAGCATGAAACACCACGCCGACTCTAGTGCGGAGGCATCCTGAATTACCCGCATAATGATTCACGCAATTTTTGCAATCAGGGCATCAGGCCCGCCAGGCCGCCGAACTGCGCCACGAACTCGGCCGGCGACATCGTTTGGCCGTTGACCGTGACCTGCCCGTCGGCATAGCGATAGTCGGCGGTCACGGCATCCCCCTGGCGCCGTGCCAGCCCCTGCCGTTCCAGCCTGCCGGCATACTGATCGAACAGCATGCTGACCAGCGCCACCGCCATGTCGGCACTGCCGTCTTCCTGCTGCGCCTGGCGCACGACCTGCAACACCATGGGCTTGGACAGACTCAATTGCGCGGACAACTGACGGATGGCGCTTTCGATGAATCCCCCCAGATCCTGGGGCGCTTCGTCAGGCGCTGGATGAAATTCCGCCAGGGCCTTGAGTTCGCTCGTCCCCTGCGGGGTTTCCCAGCGCAGGCCATCGAGCGCCAGCCGCGGGCCGGCGGCCAGCACAGGCGCGGCCAGTTCGCGCAGCCGCTGCGCATCCGCATCCGACAGGCCCTCGTCGGGATCGCGGTCCCCACCCATGCGTTCCAACGCCCCGGCCAGGGCCTGCACAGCCGGCACATCCAGATGTTCGGCCGACAGCGACACCGTGATCCGCCCCATGTCCTGGCGATCGATCTGCAGCTGCCCCAGGTCATAGACCAGCCGGCTGTCCAGCAGGCTGCCGGTGCGCGCCGCATCCGAACGCAGCGACGGGCCGACCAATACGACGGGCGGCGCATCGGACACATCGATCTGGACCTGGCCGAACCGCGCCTGCTGCTGCGACTGCAGATCGGACTCGCCGCTCTGGGTGGTCGCCCCATCGAAATCCAGGCCCTCGAAGCGCACCCGGACGCCGGAATCGGCATCGAACGCGGCCAGTCGATCGATGTGCCCGGACACCGCTGTCCGGCGCGCCTCGGGGGCGTAGTCGATTCGTACCTCACCGCCGCTGAAATCCAGACGATC
>NZ_JAVERO010000201.1:0-2901 GCF_034007085.1 Castellaniella sp.
CGCCGGATTCTTCGGCGATGATGCCGATGTCCGGGGTCCGGGTGCGCAGGATGTCGATGATGGCCTGTTCGGCTTCGCGGTCGGCCTGGGATACCAGATCGTTGCGCATCTTGTGGTCGATCACCAGGTCTGCGCGGTGCAGGGCATGAGTTTGTAGAATGGCGGCTGCGGCATGCGCCGCCGTGACGGCGGCATCCAGGCAGTCTGCCGACAGGAAATGCGAACTGGACATGACGCGTTGATTTCCGTGAAGCGCCCACATGGCCGCCAGCCGGCCCGCGTGGCGTGTTATGCCATTGTACGTGACCACTGCAAGAGCGTTTTCCGTGTCGGATGCTTATCAGATGTTGAAACCGGCCGTCTGGCACGAGGATGCCCGAGGCGTGCCGCGCAGCCTGGAATATGGGGATTTCTATTTCGGTGCCGCTGGGGCGCTGCCGCAGGCCAGGCATATCTTTCTGGGGGGCAACGGGCTGCCCGGGCGCTGGCGTGGGCGGGCAGCGTTTACGATTGCCGAGACTGGTTTCGGGCTGGGACACAACTTTCTGGCCACGTGGCGGGCCTGGCTGGATGATCCGGAACGCAGCCGCCGACTGCATTACCTGGCGTTCGAGGCGCACCCTTTCAGGGGTGAGGATCTGCTGCGGGCCTGGGATCGGCTGCCGGACGATCATCGGTCGCTGGCCCTGGAACTGGCCGGGCGCTGGCCTGCCCTGCTGCCGGGCGTCCATCGGCTCGACCTGCAGGACGGTCGGGTCACCCTGACCCTGTTGTTTGGCGACATCCGTCGCCTGGCGCGCCAGGCGCAGGCCCGTGTCGATGCGTTTTTCCTGGACGGTTTTGCGCCCCGGGCCAATCCCGACATGTGGTCGCCCACCGTCTTCGGCCAGTTGCGGCGTCTGGCAGTGGCGGGCGCTACGGCGGCCACCTGGTGTTCGGCGGGACAGATGCGGCGTGATTTGCGTGACGCCGGCTTCCTGGTCGAGCGCTTTCCAGGCATTGCCGGCAAGCGTGACATGACAGCGGCCGTGCTGCGCCCTGGCCTGGGGGTTGCGTCCGGTGTTCCGGTCCGTTGCCGGGTGGCGGTGGTGGGTGGCGGCCTGGCGGGCGCTGGGGTGGCGCAGGCCCTGGCCGGGCGAGGCCACGAGGTCGAGGTCTGGGACCCGCAGTGCGCCCTGGATCTTGAACCCGCCCTGCGGCGCCGGGGGGCGGCCGCATTGGTGCCTGCCCTGAGCCCGGATGATGATACGCGCGCACGCCTGAGCCGCGCCGGTCTGGCCCGGGCCCGGGCCCGCTGGCTGGGACTGGGTGGGATCGCCCGGCCACAGGCGTGTGGAGCGCTGGTATGCGCGCAGTCGGAAGCGCAGGCCGGGGGGCAGCGTGCCGCCCTGGCGCGGCTGGGCTTTCCGGAAGATTGGGTGCGCTGGCTTGATCCTCTGCAGGCGGGGTTGCAGGCTGGGGTGGGCGTTTCCTGGGGCGGTCTCTGGTTCCCGGACGCCTTGAATGTCTGTCCTGGTGAGTTGATTGCCGCCTTGCTGGGGCTGCCGGGCGTGACGCGCCGGGCTGCTGCCATTGGGACGGTGGCCCCGGCGAACGGCGGCGGCTGGCTGCTGCGCAGCCCCTCAGGCCAGACCGTCGGGCAGGCCGATCATGTGGTTCTGGCCAATGCACTGCAGGCGCGGGTGTTGCTGGCGGCGGTGGTTCCGGTCGAGCATTTTCCGGTGCTGGCCGGGCTCGCGCCCCTGGCAGGCCAGGTCAGCCTGTACCCGGCAGGGGCGTCCGATGTGCCGCATTGCGTCCTGTCAGGGCGTGGCTACTGCCTGCCGCCCAGGGACGGCTGGGGCGTGGCTGGCAGTACCTATCGGCCCGATGTGTCCGAGGCGGCAGTGGACGAGGCCGGTCACCGCGACATCCTGGCGCGCGTGCAAGGGTGGATCAATGCGCAGGACATCCCCTGGCTGGGGCGTGGCGCGGCCACTGGCTGGGCTGGCTGGCGGGCGGCCACGCGCGACCATCTGCCTGTGATCGGTGCGGTGCCGGACCGGCCTGGACTGTGGCTGGCGTGCGCCTATGGATCACGTGGACTGAGCTGGTCCGCGCTGGCGGGGGAGCTGATTGGTGCCTGGATGGATGGTGAGCCAGTGCCTATCGAACGCGAACTGGCGCGGCGCATCGGCTTGCGCTGATGACATGTCCGAATGCGGCGCATATTCCAGAGCGTGACCGGTTCCGGGCGGTGTCAGACACGCCCGTCAGACACGCCCTTTTCATCCAGGGATTTTATTTTATGGCGTAAATCCGTCAGAATAACGTCTTTTGCAAGACTCATGCGGGTAGAGTGCCCAGAGGATCACGCTGTGTCGCCCACCATCGAATTGGCGGACCAAGTTTTTGAGACCGGCCCGGTCGTGACGACGCCTTCTTGCGTCGAATGGGCGTTTCACGCCGATGAATGGCGTTTGCGGATCGAGGCCCATGCGCCAGGGGTCTTCCGGCTGCGCTGCGGGCCGCGCGCCTGGCTGGAACCCGGCAAGCCGACGTTACGCATGCAGCGCCAGGCGGACATGCTGCTGGCGCGCCAGGAACCCGTTGGCGAAATGGAATGTCAGGCAGTCGCATCGGGCGGCTGGCGCCTGACGCAGGGCGAGGCTATCCTGGAAATCGGCTCCGCCACCGGCTTGCGACTGTTCCGCAGTGATCGGTGCGTGGCCCAGGCTCGCTTGCCGATCCGGACATCCATCGATGATGAAGATCTGTGGGCCCTGGATTGGGTGCTGGATCCTGCCGAAGGCTTATACGGACTGGGCGAATCTCAGGCCAGCCTGGATCGTCGGGGGGCTTGCCTGGTGTCCGATCTGCCGGCAGACCGGGCGTTGCCCCTGGCCTGGGGCACGGGCGGGT
>NZ_JAVERO010000015.1:0-30211 GCF_034007085.1 Castellaniella sp.
ACGTCAATACGCTCGATCGCGTGGAACACGATCTGCAGGCCGCTGGCGTCTATGCCCTCCGGGCGCGGGGTGCCGGGCTGGACCTGTTCCTGTTCGCCGGGGATCCGTCCGAAATCCTGAACCAGTACACGGCGCTTACCGGCCGTGCTGGTCAGCCCGACCTCTGGCCCATGGGGGTCTGGCTGGATCAGGCACCGGGCCAATCCGTCGAGACCAGCCTGCAGCAGATTCGCAGCCTGCGCGACCAGGGCATGGCGCTCGATGCGCTGTTGCTGGCCGAACCGGCCATCCTGAATTTCCAGGCCGACAAGCCTGTCTTTGAATGGTCCGATCGTACCCCCGACTGGCGTGCTTTCGTGACTTTGGCGACAGCGCAGGATATCCATCTGGCGGGGTCCTGCGTTCCTGGTGTCCTGCAGGGCACGCCCTTGTTCGAAGAATGGGAAGATCGAGGCTGGTTGCTGTGTGACGCCGAAGGCGACCCCTGGGTCTGCCCCGGCACGCCGGCCTCTGGCGGGCGGCCGTTCGGGTTGCTGGACCTGACGCACCGGGACGCGGCCCGCCTGTGGACGGAACGCCATCTCCAGGCTGTGGAGGAGGGCCTGGCTGCGCCGGTCTGCCAGGCTCAGTTCGACCTGCCCGATACGGTCGAGGCCCGGGGGGGCGAGTCTGGTGCGGTGCTGCGTTCAAGCTATCCCCACCTGGCGCGCCGTGCGCTGTTCGATGCGGTTGCCGGCCCGCGCACACCCCAGGAAGGCGTGATGCTCAGCCGCGACCAGTTCCCTGGGGTGCAGCGCTTTGCCTGGCAGCAGGGGCCGGCCGTGGACAATGACTGGGACGGCTATGCGGCCACCTTGCGGGCCGCGCTGTCGGTCGGGAACAGTGGTGTGGCAGTACAGACCCATTGTCTGGGCAATGCTGCGCGCCCAACGGGTGCCATGACGCCCGAACTCTATCTGCGCTGGCTGGCCATGGGGGTCTTTTCTGCCAACTTCAGCTTCCAGGGCCTGCCGGCCCTGATGCCAGATGCTTTTGACGCCGATGTCCGCGCCCTGGTCGTGCATTGGCTGCAATGGCGCTACCGGTTGCTGCCTTACGTGGCCGGCATCATCGACGATGCCGTGCGCACCGGCTTGCCGGTCCAGCGGTCCATGGCCCTGGCCTATCCGGACGATACCGATGCGCATGCCTGGGACACTCAGTACTTGCTGGGACCCGCGCTGCTGGTCGCGCCGGTCATGCAGTCTGGCGGGGTCACAGAGGTCTATCTGCCCAAGGGCGATGCCTGGTGGGATCTGAACACGGGCTGGCGCTACGAAGGCGGCACCCGCTGGACGGTGCGTCCGGGGCTGGATACGCTGCCGGTGTTCGGTCGCGAAGGCCATATGCTGTGCCTGGGGCCAGCGGTCCAGCACACCGGAGAGATCAATTCGGCCCGGATCCTGGAAGAAGTCTGGATGTTCGGCATGCCGGAACACAATCCGGTCGTCATGCGCAACAAGATCCGTGTGATGCAGATGCAGGGATCCAGCTATATCAAGGGGCTGGAAGGCCTGCGGATCCTGCCCTCCGAGGGGCTGGAGGTCAAGCGCCGCGGCGCCGAGGTCAGGATTTCCAGGGCACGGTGATACACAGCCCCGGATCGAAATCCGGGTTTTCGTTGATCCCGTCGCGGCAGTAGCCGCGTGGATTGCAGACGACGCGGGCACCGTACACGGTATAGTCGAAACTGTCGTGCGTGTGGCCGTGGATCCAGAGATCCGCACGGCCCAACAGGCTGGCGCATTCGGATACGAAACCCGCGCTGATCAGGGATTCCGCAAAGCGCGGGTGCACGCTGCGCATGTTGGGCGCATGGTGGGTGATGACCACTGTCGGTCCTGGATGAGGCGTGTCCAGCTGGGCATCCAGCCAGTCATATTGTGCGTGGAAAAGTGCGGCGGCGTCTCGGGGCGTGAAGCGCGCGCCGTCGCCTTTGTCGATGACCTGGAAATCACGCATGCATTCTGCCGTGCGTTCCATCGCCAGGTCGCGCAGTTCGGCGCCGAACAGTTCAAAATCAGTCCATAGTGTGGTGCCCAGAAAGCGCACCCCGCCGATCACCAGGGCCCGCTGGTCCAGCAGTTCGATCCCGTGTATTCGCGCCTGGGCGGCCAGTTCCGTGCGGACGGCGGGGATGGATCCGCCATAGAATTCGTGATTGCCCGGCACGTACAGCACCGGGCGGGGGATCTGGCCGGCCCAGGCCATGGCTGCCCGGGGCCGGGCGATGTCACCGGCCAGGATGGTGACGTCTGCTGCGACATCAGGCAGTTCCAGGCCCTGCTGGCTCAGATGCAGGTCGGACAGGATATGCAGCCGCAGGGAAGGAGGGTCGGTCGGGGCGGACATGGGCCATTCTCTTGTGGTCTTGGTGGGCAGGCTTGAATGTCTTGACGTTATATTGATGTGCTGTCAAAATAGCGGGCTTCGTGGGTCGTTAGCTCAGTCGGTAGAGCACCGGACTTTTAATCCGTTGGTCGCGCGTTCGAGCCGCGCACGACCCACCAGAATTTCGTGTTGTCTTCATGCAAACAGCGCCTCCCTGCCGGGAGGCGTTCTGCCATCTGGGCGCAGCGGCATCCAAAACGAGGCGCTACGCGTGACACAGTGGCTGCGCTGCCCCCTATTGTGCGATTCCCCCATGGGTTCGTGAATCCGTGTTTCCGCGTATCGATCGTCGGGCTGCGGCGGCCTCTGCCTGTCGGGGGCTCGTGCGCAGATCGGGTCAGGTTCCGGGGCTCGCCGCGATGCCTGGCGCAGCCAGCACGACGGCCTGCGTCGTTTCCGCGTTCTTGCCGGCCTGGACCGTGAACCAGCCCTGGGGACGGGTATGTTGCCTGACCTGGGCGCGGACGACTGCTTCGGTGGCGTCGGACGGATCGTTTCTGCGCTCGCGCACGCGCGCCATCAGCGTATCGGGATCGGCTTCCAGCCAGATGCCCTGGAAGGGCACGCCGGCCTCGGCGGCGCAGCGTGCGATGGCCTGGCGTTCTGCCGGGCGGGAAAACACGGCATCGGCGATGCAGGCGTATCCTTGGGTCACCGTACTGCCCGCTTCCGTCGTCAGAGTGGCATAGACGCGGTCGGACGATTCGCGTGTGTAGCTGTCAGGCGGCAGGCGAGTTTCGGCCTGCACGCCAGCGATGCGCTTGCGGATGCGGTCACTGGCGAGGATGCGGGCGCCCGGAGCGGCGCCGATGCGGTGTGCGATGGCGGCGGCTACAGTGGATTTGCCCGTGCCGCTCAGGCCGCCGATGGCCACCAGCCGGGCCGGGACTGGCTGCAGCAGGGCCAGGGACAAGTCCAGGTAGGCGCGGGCCTGTGGGATGAGCGTCTGGCGCGCGGCGTCCGGCATGGCTGCCTGGGTGGACAGGACCTGCGCCCGGATCGAGGCACGCAGAGCCATGAAGAAGGGTAGCAGCGGCAGGCCGTCGGTGTCGCCGCTGTCATCCATGTAGCGGTTCATCACCCAGTTCGCTTCGGCTTGCAGGCCGGCCTGCCACAAGTCCATGAGCAGGAAGGCCAGGTCGTAGAGCACGTCGATCGTGGCGATCGCGTCGTTGAATTCGATGCAATCGAACAGGGTAGGCTGGCCATCCAGAAGACACAGATTGCGCAGGTGCAGGTCGCCATGGCAGCGGCGGATTTTGCCGTCGCGGGCCCGTGCGTCGAGCAGCGGCGCGTGCCGGGCCCAGGCTTCTCGCAGTGCGGCGCGCAGCGTATCGACGGCAGCGATGCCGAATGCGGGGGCCATGTCCGGGCATTGTTCGTTGAGTTCGAGCACGTCGAGGATGCGTTGCGCGCCATTCTGGACGGGCAGGCGTTCGGCCTGGGCGTGAAAGGCGGCGATGGCGCGTGCCAGCGCAGTCAGCAGCGGGCGGTCCAGGCGGCCCGCGTGCGCCAGGTGGGTGAGCAGGGTGTCTTCGGCGAAGCGCCGCATTTCGACGGCGGCATCAATCAGTTCGCCCTGGCCGTCGAGCGCCAGGGTGCCATCGGTTTCCCGGGTGATGCGCCGCGCACCCAGATACAGTGCCGGGGCCGTGCGCCGGTTGAGCGTTACTTCCCGGCGGCAGGCGTCCAAACGCAGGCTCGGGGTGGAAAAATCCAGGTAGGGCAGCCGGATCGCGCGCTTGAGCTTGTAGACCCGCTCGTCGCCCAGCAGCAGGATGGAAATGTGCGTGCGGATCGTCTCGGGGGCGTCGGTACCGGAGGCACGCAGACGCTCGCTCAGGAAAGACAGGACTTCGGACGACTCGTCGTGTGGCATGAATCTCTCTTGGAACAGGGTGTTTTCATAATCATAAGTAATATGCTATCGGGATAAGTGGTCAAATCGACATGGTAAATTCCTGTTTCGCGTCCCGCATAGGCGGGCGGTTTCTTTTCACTGACCACACACCTTGATCGAACTCGAGCACATCCGCAAGACGTACGAATCCGCCGGCCGGACGGTGAATGCGCTCGTCGACATCAACCTGAACATCCGCGAAGGCGAGGTCTTTGGCATTATCGGGCGTTCGGGCGCCGGCAAGAGCACGCTGATCCGCATGCTCAATCTGCTGGAGCGTCCTTCCGAGGGCAGCGTGCGGGTGGACGGGCGGGACATCACGGCGTTTTCCGATGCGCAGCTGCGGGCCTATCGGCGTTCGGTGGGCATGGTGTTCCAGCATTTCAATCTGCTGCGTTCGCGCACCGTGATGGATAACGTGTGTTTTCCGCTGCGCCTGTCGGGCATGCCGCGCCTGGATCGCGAGGCGCGCGCGCGCGAGGTCCTGAATCTGGTGGGTCTGGCCGACCAGGCGCACAAGTATCCGGGGCAGTTGTCCGGCGGACAGCAGCAGCGTGTGGGCATTGCCCGTGCGCTGGCCAGCAAGCCGCGTCTGCTGCTGTGCGACGAGGCCACTTCAGCGCTGGATCCGGAAACGACCCAGTCCATCCTGCGTCTGCTGGGTGACATCAATCAGCGCCTGGGCTTGACGATCGTGCTGATCACCCATGGCATGGATGTCATCCGGGCGGTTTGCGACCGGGTTGCGGTGATCGAAGGCGGGCGCATTGTCGAGGCCGGCCAGGTGCTGGAGGTATTCCTGCATCCGCAGCATGACGCGACCCGGGCGCTGTTGTCCGAGAGTGGCCTGGATGGGGGCGAGGGGTGGCGGGCTCTGGCGCAGGGCGTGCCGGGCCGTTTGCTGCGTCTGAGTTTCCGGGGCGATAACACGGCTTCCCCGCTGCTCAGTCGCCTGAGCCGTGATCTGGGCCTGGACCTGAGCATCCTGCAAGGGTCCGTCGGCCGGATCAAGGATACGCCCTATGGTCAGCTGGTCGTGGCGGCCGAAGGAACCGCTGCGGGCCTGGCTGGGCTCGTGCCGGCGCTGGAGGCGGCGGGTGTCGATTACGAGGTGCTGCGGCCATGATGGAAAATGTGGACTGGTGGTTGATCGGCGAGGCCACGATCGACACCTTGCTGATGACGGGCTTTTCCCTGCTGTTCACCGTATTGATCGGCCTGCCGGTGGGGGTGCTGCTGTTCCTGTCCAGTCCGGGGCAGGCCATGGACAATCGCATCGTCTACCAGACGGTCGCGTTCATCGTGAACGTGCTGCGCTCGGTGCCATTCCTGATCCTGTTGATCGTGATGATCCCGTTTTCCCGCCTGGTGGCGGGGACGGCGCTGGGGGTCCAGGGTTCGATTCCGCCGCTGGTGGCCAGCGCGGCGCCGTTCTTTGCGCGGCTGGTGGAGAACGTGCTGCGTGAACTGGACCCAGGCGTGAACGAGGCCTGCCGCGCCATGGGCGCGACCTCGCGCCAGACGGTGCTGTGGGCATTGCTGCCAGAGGCGACCACTGGCATTCTGGCCGCCATTGTGGTCACGGCCATTACATTGGTCGGCTATTCCGCCATGTCCGGCGTGATCGGTGGCGGTGGCCTGGGCGACCTGGCAGTGCGCTACGGCTACCAGCGCTACCAGGGGGACGTCATGGCGGTCACGGTCGTGATTCTGGTGCTCATGGTTCAGGTTTTTCAGGTGTCTGGCGACCGCTGGGTGGCCAGGCTCAACAGGCGCTCCTAGGAGAAAACTCATGTTCAAGAAATTCGCGCCGGTCCTGGCGCTGGCATTGCCCCTGGTCTTCGCTGCCCCGGTGCAGGCGGCCAAGCTGTCCGTAGCGGCCACCCCCGTGCCGCATGCTGAATTGCTGGAATTCGTCAAGCCCGACCTGGCCAAGGCCGGCGTGGATCTGGACATCAAGGTCTTCACCGACTACGTTCAGCCGAACCTGCAGGTTTCCGACCAGCAGATCGACGTCAATTTCTTCCAGCACCAGCCCTACCTGGATTCCTTCAACAAGGAACACAAGACGAACCTGGTGTCGGTGGGTCTGGTCCATGTCGAACCCTTTGGCGCCTATTCCCAGAAGATCAAGGACATCAAGGACATCAAGGACGGCGCCCAGGTCGCCATCCCGAACGACCCCTCGAATGGCGCCCGCGCCCTGCTGTTGCTGCAGAAGCAGGGCCTGATCAAATTGAAGGACCCGGCCAATATTCTGGCGACTGCCCGCGATGTGTCGGAAAACCCCAAGCATCTGAAATTCCGCGAACTGGAAGCTGCCACCCTGCCGCGCGTGCTGCCTGATGTGGATGTCGCCCTGATCAATACCAACTACGCCCTGGAAGCGGGCCTGAATCCGGTCAAGGACGCGCTGTTCATCGAGGACAAGGATTCCCCCTACGCCAACATCGTGGTGGCGCGTGCCGATCGCAAGGAAGATCCCGCGATCCTCAAGCTGATCGAGGCCCTGCATTCGGCCAAGGTGCGCGACTATATCCTGGAACACTACAAGGGCGCCATTGTGCCCGCGTTCTGAAGATTGCCGGCGCTTTGATCAAAGGGACCCCGGATGCTGACCATTCTTGGCAGGCCAAATTCCATCAACGTCCGCAAGGTCATGTGGGCCTGCGATGAACTGGGTCTGGCCTGGCAGCGGGAAGACTGGGGCGCCGGGTTCCGCGATACCCGCGCGGCCTCATTCAAGGCACTCAATCCCAATGCCATGGTGCCGGTGCTGCTCGACAAGGATTTCGTGCTCTGGGAATCCAACAGCATCATCCGCTACCTGGCCAATCGCCAGGGCAGCGGTGCCCTGTACCCGCTCGACGCCCGGGCGCGGGCACGGGTGGATCAATGGCTGGACTGGCAGGCGTCGGATCTGAATCGCGCCTGGAGCTATGCCTTCATGGCCCGGGTCCGGCAATCGCCGGCGCATGCCGATCCGGACCAGATCCAGGCGTCTCTGCACGCCTGGGCGGGCTTCATGTCCGTGCTGGACGGCCATTTGGCGGGCACCGGGGCATTCGTTGCGGGCCGTGATTTCAGTCTGGCCGACATTGCCATTGGTCTATCGGTGAACCGCTGGTTCGAGACGCCCTTCGAGCGCCCCGAACTGCCGGCCATCACCGCCTACTACGAGCGCTTGAGCGAACGCCCGGCCTTCATGGTGCATGGCCGTAACGGCTTGCCCTGAGGTTCCCGGCAGGCCCGTTCTTCGCCTGTTCCAGTTCAGGGCCAAGGGCCGCCCGCAGCGCCCACTTGCCGTGCGACTGGATCAGGATTTTCCTAGGGATTTCCCCGAAATCACGGTTCACACCCAGGGTTCAGCCCCCTTTTGGGGCAGAAATCACGGATGTTTCAGTTAACATGAAAAAGGACGCGGCGAGTCAGTCGCAGCCAATGAATCCCACAAGGAGATCTCACACATGATGCTGTCGAAAACCCTCAAGGCTGCCCTGGCGGGGCTGGCGCTGACCCTGGCCCTGCCGATGACCCAGGCCGTGGCCAAGGACCTGATCGTAGCGACCGACACGGCGTTCGTGCCGTTCGAATTCAAGCAGGATGGCAAATACACCGGCTTTGACATCCAGCTGTGGGAAGCCATCGCCAAGCAGGCTGGCCTGACCTACAAACTGCAGCCGATGGATTTCAATGGCATCATTCCGGGCTTGCAGACGCGCAACGTGGATGTGGCCCTGGCCGGGATCACCATCCGCGAGGACCGCGCCAAGGTCATCGATTTTTCCGAGCCCTACTATGAATCCGGCCTGGCCATCCTGGTCGCCAGCGACAGCCCCATCCAGAGCGCGAAGGACCTGGAAGGCAAGACGGTGGCCGTGAAGATCGGCACCGCCACGGTGGACTACATGAAGGCCAACGTGCCTTCGGCCAAGCTCAAGCTCTTCCCCAATATCGACAACGCCTTCCTGGAATTGGCCACGGGCCGTGTGGACGCCGTGGTGCACGATACGCCCAATGTCCAGTACTACGCCAAGACCGCAGGCAACGGCAAGGTCAAGGTCGTGGGTTCGCTCAAGAGCGGCGACTTCTACGGCATCGCCTTCCCCAAGGGCAGCGAACTGGTGGCCGTGGTCAACAAGGCACTGTCCGAACTGAAGTCCAACGGCACCTATGACGCGCTGTACGAGACCTGGTTCGGCCAGAAAACCAGCGCCGTGAATTGATTGCGTGTGTTTGATCGGACGGCGGCGGCCGGATGCATGCGTCCGGCCGCCGCCGTTTTTCAGGTGTCCGTCCTGCGGATGCTGATCTTCATGGAGAACGACCATGAGTTTTGAATGGTCCGCCATCTGGGCTGCCTGGCCCGACCTGATGGCCGGGGCCTGGATGACGATCCAGATCACTCTGCTTGGCCTGATCGGCGGCACGATCATCGGCGCGCTGTCCGGTGTCGTGGTGACGTATGTGCCGGTGATTGTGACCCGCCGCACGCTGTTCTGGAGTGTGGTGGCGGTCGTGGCCGCCGTGGCCCTGTTGCGGCTGGCGTCCTGGCTGGGCGATGGCCCCCTGGCCGGTGTGCCCGAATCGGCCTGGTGGGCCGTGCGGCTGGCCGTGCTTGCCCTGCTGGGCTGGCGTTTCCTGGCCTGGATTCCGCTGGCCCTGTCTTTCCTGGCCCAGGTCTACATCCTGGTGATCCGGGGCACGCCGATCGTGGTGCAGGTGATGTTCATCTATTTTGCACTGCCACTGCTGGTGAACCTGCGCATCGATGGCTTCACGGCTGCGACCGTGACGTTGATGATCAATTCCGGGGCCTACATTGCCGAGATCGTGCGTGCCGGCCTGCAGTCGGTGCCCAAGGGGCTGTACGAGGCCGGGCAGGCGATGGGCCTGCCGTTTCACAAGATCCTGGCCCGCATCATCGGCCCGGTAGCGTTGCGGCGCATGATTCCGACCATGGGCAACCAGTGCATCATCAGTCTCAAGGACTCGTCCCTGTTCATCGTGATCGGGGTGGCCGAACTGACGCGCCAGGGCCAGGAGATCATTGCCGGCAATTTCCGCGCCGTGGAAATCTGGGGGGCGGTGGCGGTGATCTACCTGTTCATGACGGGCTGCATTGCGCTGGCGCTGAAATTCATCGAACACAGGACGCGCATCGTATGAGCATCGTCGAATTCAAGAACGTCACCAAGCGCTTCGGTGACAATGTCGTGCTCGACGGCATCGACCTGAGCATCGAGCCGGGCGAGGTCGTGGTCGTGGTCGGCCCTTCCGGGTCGGGCAAATCCACGTTCCTGCGCTGCATCAATGTGCTGGAGACCATCCAGGGCGGGGACATCATCGTCAATGGTCACAGTGTCCTGGGGCCGCCTGCCCAGGTGCGCGAATTGCGCCGCGAGGCCGGCATGGTGTTCCAGCAGTTCAATCTGTTTCCCCAGCTGACCGCGCTGGAGAACGTCATGTTCGGTCCGATCCACACGCGCGGCACGCCCCGTGCCCAGGCTCGCGAACAGGCGCTGGACCTGCTGTCCAAGGTCGGGCTGGCTGACCGTGCCGGCCATTATCCGGGCCAGTTGTCCGGTGGCCAGCAGCAACGTGTGGCGATTGCCCGTGCGCTGGCCATCAAGCCGATGTTGATGTTGTTCGATGAACCGACCTCGGCGTTGGATCCGGAATTGCGCCACGAAGTCCTGCGGGTGATGCAGGACGTGGCCGAGGCGGGCATGACCATGATCGTGGTCACGCACGAAATGGAATTCGCCCGCAAGGTCGGCAGCCGGTTGATCTTCATGGACGGCGGCAAGATCGCCGAGGATGGCGACCCCGAGACTCTGCTCAGCCAGCCGCCCAGCCAGCGGCTGCGGGATTTTCTGCAGCACGTCGCATAAGCGCGCGGATGCGCCGGCCCGGGCTGGCCGGGCGGCGTATTCAGGCTGGAAGGCGGCGGTCAGCGTCCGGAAGTGACGCGGAAGGTGCGTGTGGCGATGACTTTGTCGGATCCGTCGGCCATGATCTGGATGGTGACCTGGCGTGGGCGAAAGGCCTTGTGCGGCAGGTCGGCGCGACCTTCGACGACGATGTAGCGGCCCATGTCCAGGGGCTGCTCGACGAGATCGGCATAGGCGGTGTTGCCGTTGGGATAGGATCCCTGGGCGATCAGTTTGATCCGGCCGTGCAGGGTGGGGGCTTCGGATTGGCCGTCCGGGAGATCCTGGATCAGCAGGATGCGGTAGTCCAGGCCGCCGTCGCGCGCGATCATGTCAGCGCTGCGGATGCCGGGCGAAGTCCCGCGCGGATCGGGGGGAATGGCCTGGATCAGGCTGGCGACGCCGGCCTGCATGTCGGCGGCCTGCTTGCGCAGCTGTTCGGCGCGGGCGGTCTGTGCCTGCAGGTCCTGCTGCGCCTGCTGGATCTGGGCCTGGATCTTGCTGGATTCGGCGGACAGGCGCTGGTTTTCCAGGTTGACGGTGTTCAGGTCCGTGCGCAGTTGTTCGGACTGTTCAACCGTGAGGCGCTGGGGACCGTAGCTGCGCTGCAGGAACAGCACGCCTCCGGCGCCCAGGATCGCGCCGGTGATCAGCAGCAACAGCCAGCGAGGGATCCCGCGGCTGCGCCGGGTATAGCCATAGGGCGTGGGTTTGAACGTAGGGCGTTTCGGGCCGAGCGACATGGCAAAATCCTGAATTGCTTGATGCTTGAATAATATGGTGCGGCAGCGCGCCATGGAGGCGCAGGTGCGAAACTAATTAGGATAAACGGTTTCGGGGCCACGCTGGGACTGAGCCACATCCGGTTGCGATTTTATGGATGTGGTCAGACAGGGCGCCCGGCCAGCGTGGCGTCCAGCGCGGCCAGGCGTTCTGGTGTGCCGACGTCGATCCAGCGCCCCCCGTGCCGTTCGCCGCTGACGGCGCGGGCCGCCATGGCGCGGCGCAGCAGCGGCGCCAGCGGCGCGGCGCGATTCGGATCCGTGTCGGCGAACAGGGAAGGGTGGTACACGCCGATCCCGGCGAATGTCAGTGTCGGGGTTGTCGCGTCCGGACGCGGCGCGACCCGATTGTTGGCCTGCAGCGCGAAGTCGCCTTCCGGGTGGTGGGCGGGATTGTCGACCAGGACCAGATGCGCCAGGCGTTCCGCAGGCCAGGTGGCTGCAAGCCGGATGGCCCGTGACGGATCCCAGTCGCACCAGATGTCGCCGTTCATGACCAGAAAGGGCCGGCCCCGGAAAAAAGGCAAGGCCCGGGCGATGCCTCCTGCCGTTTCCAGAGCGGGGGATTCGGCGGAGTAGCGCAGTTGCACGCCATAGGCCCGGCCGTCGCCCAGCGCGGCTTCGATGCGTTCGCCCAGCCAGGCGTGGTTCACCAGGATGTCGGTGATCCCGGCCCGGGCCAGGTGTTCCAGGTGCCAGGCGATCAGGGGGCGGTCGCCCACCGGCAGCAGGGGTTTGGGACAGGTGTCTGTCAGCGGACGCATGCGTTCGCCGCGGCCGGCGGCCAGGATCATGGCGCGCATCAGAAAGAGAACCCGTCTGCCTGTGGCACGCGCTCGGCCTGGTCCAGCAGGCGCAGCAGGGGGTGGAAGACGGCGTAGCGCCCTGCGACCTGGCGCACATAGGCCTGCACCCGGGGCATGTGATCCAGATAGTGGTGCTTGCCGTCGCGGTGCGACAGGCGGGCGAAGACGCCCAGGATGCGCAGGTTGCGCTGCAGCCCCATCCATTCGTAATCGACGTGGAACTGGGCGAAGTCATCCGGGACCGGCAGCCCGGCCGCCCGTGCGTATTCCCAGTAGCGGATGGCCCAGTCGAGCTGGCGGGCCTCGTCCCAGGTGGTGCGGGCGTCCATGGCCAGTGAGGCGATGTCGTAGCTGATCGGGCCGGCCAGGGCATCCTGGAAATCGATGATGCCGGGCGTCGTGTCCGGCATGTCGGGCCCGAGCATCAGATTGGGCGAATGGAAATCGCGATGCACGAGCACGCGCGGCTGTGCAGCCGCGCGCCGCGCCAGCAGGTCGAAGATCCCGGCCAGTGCGGTTTGGGCGCCTGCGTCAGGCGCATGGCCCAGGTGCGTGCGCAGGTACCACTGTGGAAAGACAGCCAGTTCTTCGAGCAGGCGGGCCTCGTCGTAGGGCGGCAGGCCGTCGGCCGGGCATTGCTGCAGGGCGACCAGCGCGCGCAGGGCGCCCCGGTAGTGCTGCTGCAAGGCGGCCTCGTCCTGTTCCAGGCCATTGCGCAGGGCGTCATAGAAGGTCTGCTGGCCCAGATCGGAGAGCAGCAGGAAACCCTGGTCGATGTCCTGGGCCAGGATCCTGGGCACGCACAGGCCGCCCCGGGCCAGCAGACTGGCGATGCGCACGAAGGGTGCGCAGTCCTCGTGGGGCGGTGGAGCGTCCATGGCGATCACAGTGCCGTCCACCGCCTGCAGGCGGAAATAACGGCGGAAACTGGCGTCGCCGGACACTGGGGCGAGGCTGTCCCGGATCAGGCCCAGCTGGCTGGCCTGTTGGTCCAGCCAGCTGCGCAGGGCGTCCAGGCGGAGATCCGGATGAGGGGTAGGAGTCATGCGCGGGATTCGGAAAAGATTCGATGAAAGGTCAAGACGGCGGATCGACCAGGACACGATATGGCCTGGCTTCTCTATAATACTGGGTCGCTGGTCGTCGCGGGAGGACTGATCGGCCGCCGTCTCTTTCAACCATTTCGGGGAACCGGGTTTTGACGCATTGGATCGGTCGCATCATTTTCCTGGGCTTGTGCCTGCCGGCGCCAGTCTTTGCGGCACAGCCTTCGCCGGATGCGGATGGGATGCGGATGGTCGGCAGTCTGCGGCTGCACCCCACCCTGAAAGACGACGCCTTGGCGTCGTTTCTGATCGGTGACGACATCAGCCGGGACGCTGATGGACGGGTGATGCTGCGCGGCAAGGCCCAGGTCCGTCGGCTGGACGCCGTGATCAAGGGCGACCGCATCGATTACCAGCAATCCACAGGTCAGGCCGATGTCCGCGGCAACGGTCTGATCATCCGCGACGGTAATCTCGTGCGCGGTCCGCACCTGCGCTACAACGTCGAGACCGAGCAAGGCTTGATTGAACAGCCGCGTTTCTGGCTGGGCGGCGCGGCCGGAGCAGGCACGGCCGACGAGGCCGAAGTCCTCAGCCGCCAGCACATGCGCTTGAAGAACGTGCGCTACAGCGGCTGGCCCGGGCCGGATCCGGCCTGGACCATCGATTCCAGCCGTGTCGATCTGTACCTGGACAAGAACGAGGGTGTGGCGCGTCACGGGGTGCTGCATTTCAAGGGTGTGCCGATCCTGTATTCGCCCTATCTGACGTTTCCGCTGGGCAAGGATCGCAAGACTGGTTTCCTGTTGCCGACCTACGGCACATCCAGCAACGGGGGGGTCGAGATCACCACCCCGTACTACCTGAATCTGGCGCCGAACTACGACGCCACGCTGTATCCCCGGTACCTCAGCAAGCGCGGCCTGTTGCTGGGCACGGAATTCCGCCACATGAGCGCTGCGTCCCATTCGGAACTGTTCGGCACCTACATCATGCGCGACCGCCAGACGAGCGAAAAGCGCTGGATGTATTCCGTGCAGCATACCCAGACGTTGGGCAAGGGCTTCAGCGCCTACCTGGACGCGCGCAAGGTCTCGGACGATGACTACTTCCGTGATTTTTCATCCTTCGGGCTGACGGACGCCGCCATCACCTACATGCCCAGCCAGGCGCTGCTGTCCTGGTCTGGCAACCGCTATCTGTCCGGATCCCTGCAGTTCTACCGCTACCAGACCCTGCAGGACAGCACGGGCTCATTCCTGGCACCCCCCTACGACATGCTGCCCCAGCTGACCTTCAACGCGCAGCGCTATGGCTGGCATGGCCTGGATGTGGTGTCCACGAACACGGCCACGCGTTTCGTGGCGCCGATCTATCATGGCGATGCCTTTCCCGAGATGTCCGGCCGGCGCCTGATGCCCAACGGCACGCGCCTGACATCCTATACCTCGATTGCGCGGCCCTTCGTGCTGCCCGGCGCCTACCTGACGCCCAAGGTCGGCCTGCACATGGCCCAGTACGAGACAGAATGGTTTGCCGCCACGCCGGGCATGGGGCAGTTTGCCGGTCGTCCCCGCAGCCAGTCGCGGGTGCTGCCGATCGCTTCGGTGGACACGGGGCTGACGCTGGAACGCCAGGCCTCGTTGTTTGGCAACGCGGCCATCCAGACCCTGGAGCCGCGTCTGTATTACCTGTACGTGCCGTACCGGGACCAAACGGATCTGCCCGTCTTCGACACGGGGCTGGCCACCTTCAATTATCAGCAGGCCTTCGATGAGAACATCTTCAGCGGTGGCTGGGACCGCATCGCCAACGCCAACCAGCTGACCGTCGGCCTGACCAGCCGCTGGCTGGATGCCGATACCGGGTTCGAGCGCCTGTCCCTGTCGCTGGCCCAGCGGTTCTATTTCGATTCGCAGAAAGTCACGCTGTCCAGCGAAACCCCCCGCAGTGATACCCAGTCGGACTACCTGGTCGGGGCCAAGGCGGCGCTGACCGATACGTTCTCGGTGTATTTTGATGGTCTGTTCGACCACGAGACCCAGAAACGCAACCGGCTCAGCAGCGGCGTTCGCTGGACGCCAAAACGCCTGGCCACGGTCTCGCTGTCCTACCGCTACGAACGTGACATCAATAGCTATGCCGACCCCTATCGGGTACTGCCCGAGGGGACCGTGCCGACCAGCCGGGAACAGCTCAGCCTGAGCGGCCAGTGGCCTTTCAGCCGGCGCTGGTACGGGGTGGGCCGCTATGATTATTCCCTGGCGGAAAAGCGCAACACGCAGTCCATCGTGGGTCTGGAATACCGCGGGGATGGCGGTTGGGCCGCGCGCGTGGTGATGCAGCGCTACGCCGTGTCGGCCCAGAAGACCAACACGGCACTGTTCCTGCAGCTGGAATTGACCGGCCTAGGGTCTCTGGGAACCGACCCCATGTCTTTGCTGGCTGATCGCGTCATCGGCTACCGGCCCGTGACTCCCCCCATACCTGAAAAAACCGTTTTCGAGAGGTACGAATGATGTCTGGCTTGCGTCATCCCGCCCGCGCCCTGGCGCTGGCCATCGTGCTGGGTGCCTGGGTGTCGGCGTCCGCACTGGCGGCCGGCAAGCCGGCTCATCGCGCGGCACCCGCCCAGTCTTCGCCGGCGCCAGCCGCCGTGTCCGAGCAATTCGTGGATGGAATTGCCGCCATCGTTGACAAGGAAGTCATCACGCTGGCCCAGGTCGATGCCAAGACGGTCCAGGTGCGCCGCCAGATGGAACAGCAGCACATCCCCGTGCCTGAAGCGTCCATCTTGCGGCGCCAGGTGCTGCAACAGATGATCAATGCCACCCTTCAGGACCATGAGGCCCGGCGCGTCGGCATCCGGGTGTCCGATGCCCAGGTCGATCGCGCAGTCCAGGCCATTGCCCAGCGCAACCGCATCACGCTCGAGCAGTTGCAGCGCGAGATCGCCAACAGTGGCATGGGTTGGGACGATTACCGCGCCGATCTGCGTTCCCAGATCCAGGACGATATCCTGCGCCAGCGTTTCGTCGAGGACCGCATCACCATCAGCGACAGCGACATCGATGCCTTTCTGTCCATGCACGCTGATCAGCCGATGGACGTCTCGTCTGTGGCTGCGCCGGCACCCGAACCCGAACCCGAACCGGCACCGGCCCCGGTGGGCCCCGAACTGGTCGAACTGGCGCAGATCCTGATCGAGGTGCCTGATTACGCCGCCGACAGCGTTGTCCAGGAAAAGCGCCAGCAGGCCGAGGCCATATTGCGCAAACTCCGGACTGGCGCTGATTTCGCCGGGATGGCGGCGGCCGCGTCAAATGGCCCCCAGGCCCTGGAAGGGGGCAACATGGGCATCCGGCCCCTGCGTGACTGGCCTGATCTGTTCGTGCAGGCCATTGCGAACACGCCGCCTGGCGGCATCAGCGGGATCGTGCAGAGCGGCCGCGGGTTCCACATCCTGAAGGTCCTGCGCCGGGGTTATGCCCAGCGCCCGGCGCCCAGGTCGGCCCAGGCTGCGCCGGCGCAGCCCGCCCAACCGCCTGCCGCCGCAGTCGCCCGGGGTCCCGCAGGCCCCATGATGGTCACGCAGACCCATGCCCGCCACATCCTGATCAAGACCTCCAAGGTCGTGGATGATGCCAAGGCCCGCGCTACCCTCGAAAGCTTGCGCACCCGCATCGCGCATGGCGAATCCTTTGCCGAACTGGCCAAGCGCTATTCCGAGGATGCGTCCGCGCCCCAGGGCGGCGACCTGGGTTGGCTCAATCCTGGCGAAACCGTGCCGGCCTTCGAGCAGGCCATGAATGCCCTGCAGGACGGTCAGGTCAGCGAACCGGTCCAGTCGCCGTTCGGCTGGCACCTGATCCAGGTCGAGGGCCGGCAGACCAAGAACATGGAACAGGAATTCCGTCGCATGCAGGCGCGCCGCGAACTGATGGAACGCCGCATCGGGCCGGCTTATGAAGACTGGCTCGATCAGCTGCGCAGCCAGGCCTACATCGACAATCGCCTGGAAAAGGCAGCAGGTGGCGGTGCGCGCTGACATGGGGGCAGGGCACCAGGCGCGCAAACGCTTCGGCCAGCATTTTCTGGTCGATGAGTCGGTGGTGGATGCCATTGTGCACGCCATTGATCCGCAGCCGGATGATGTCATGGTCGAGATCGGCCCGGGCCTGTCGGCGCTGACGGCGCCGCTGCTGGACCGGCTGGCTCGGTTGACCGTGGTCGAACTGGATCGCGACCTGGCCCAGCGCCTGCGTGGCCGTTGGGGTGAGGATCGCCTGCGGGTGGTCCAAGCCGATGCCCTGGCCGTGGATTTCGGTGATCTGGCGCCTGCCGCCGATGCAGGTTCAGGCCAGGCCGATGCCGCCCGTTTGCGGGTGGTGGGCAACCTGCCCTACAACATTTCCAGCCCGCTGCTGTTTCATTTGCTGCGTTGGGCCGACCGGGTGCGCGACCAGCATTTCATGCTGCAGCGCGAAGTCATCGAGCGCATGGTGGCTCGTCCCGGCGATAGCCAGTATGGGCGCCTGTCCGTCATGCTGCAGGCGCGCTACCGGATGACGCACTTGTTCGATGTGCCGCCTGATGCCTTCGATCCGCCGCCCCGGGTGATGTCGGCGGTGGTGCGCATGCGCCCTCTGGCGCATGATGCGTTGCGCCAGCCGCGCGATGCGCAGGTGTTCGAACGACTGGTGGCGCGGGCTTTCGAGCAGCGCCGCAAGATGATCCGGGGCAGCATGGGCGCCTGGGCGGAATGGCTGGACTGGGATGCCCTGGGGATCGCCTCGACGGCGCGGCCCCAGGAATTGACGGTGGCGCAGTTCATGGACATGGCCGACGCCCTGTCCGCCGCTGGTGTGATCCCGACTGCATGAGAGAACCCCCTTTTCGCCGCCGGGCCGCCCCAAGGCGAAATCGGAGCGCCTTGCAAGGCGCGACGTGGGGAGATGCCGCAATCCACGACGATCCACGAGGCGCAAAACCCTAGTCTTCTCTCCCCGAACGCTGGATCAGCTCGATCTTGTAGCCGTCGGGGTCTTCGACGAAGGCGATTACGGTGGTGCCGTGTTTCATGGGGCCGGCTTCGCGCACGACCAGCCCGCCGCGCGACTTGATGGTGGCGCAGGTGTCGTAGGCGTCCTCGACTTCGATGGCGATGTGGCCGTAGCCGGTGCCGATGTCATAGCGGTCGGTGTCCCAGTTATGCGTCAGTTCGATGACTGCGCCGTCGGCCTCGTCCTGGTAGCCGACGAACGCCAGGGTGAAGCGGCCTTCCGGGTAGTCCTTGCGGCGCAGCAGCCGCATGCCCAGGGTTTCGGTATAGAACATCAGGGAACGGTCCAGATTGCCGACTCGCAGCATGGTGTGCAGCAGGCGCATGGTGTGATCCTCCTCCGGTTGCGCAGCAATGTCTCATCATACTCAGATCAGCGGCAAAGTATCCGGAATCTGATGGCGCAGCGCATCACGCGCCGCCCGGAAGTCCGGACAAAGTCGCTCGACTTCGCGCCAGAAATCCGGACCGTGGTTCATTTCTTTCAGGTGGGCGACTTCGTGGGCGACCACGTAGTCGATCAGCGCCGGGTCGAAATGAATCAGGCGCCAGTTCAGGCGGATGCGTTTCTGGCTGGTGCAGGAACCCCAGCGGCCCTGGGCGGACGACAGTCCCCAGCCCATGATGGATTGTCCTGCCTGCTGCAGGCAGTGTTGCAGCCGTATCTCGAAATCGATGCGCGCACGCGCCTGCAGCCATGCCTGGGCGCGGTCCTGAATGCGGTCGGGTTCGGCGCCATCCGGCAAGGGCAGGTACAGCCGATCGCCGGTGGCCGGTGCTGCCGGGTCGCCTTCGTAGTGGGCAGGCCGGGCGCCATCCAATTGCAGTTCGATGGCCACGCCCAGGTATGGGATGCGCCCGCCCGGACGCCACTGATCGGCCTGCAGGGCCAGCAATTCCAGCCGCCGCTCACGGTCCTGGATCTTGTCCCGGATCCAGGCGGACCGCTGCCGGATGGCGTCTTCGATCTGAGTCCGTGTGGCCCAGGCAGGGGCCTGGATCGCCAGGCCAGTGTCGCGGATGTGCAGTCCGATGGTCTTGCGCCGCGCCCGGCGCAGCGTATAGTCCAGCGTCCAGCCGTTCAGGTCCAGGGTCTGCCAGCGGGTGCCGGGGGGGAGCCCAGGCGGCGGGGTGTCCGGCGTCAATCGGTCCGGCGTCAATCGGTCTGGTGTGGATGCCGGTCGTCGGAGTCCGGGGGGAGGTGCATGCTCCGGGACAGGCGTGGGCTCGATGGTGCCGGGGCCGGCCACGGGAGAGTCGGCCGGCCCGAACAGATCGAGCTGGCGGGTTTCAGGGGCGGGCATAGCGCTCGGGGTTGAGGCGCCGCATTTCGGCCTCGATCCAGTCGCGCACGGCGTTGTTCAGGGACGCCGGGGTGTGGTTCGCCGGGTCGATGGCGGGTCCGAAGGACACGGTGACCAGCCCCGGTGTTTTCAGGAAGGCATTGCGTGGCCAGCATTCCCCGGCATTGTGGGCGACGGGAATCACCGGGGCGCCCGTGCGGCAGGCCAGCAGCGCGCCCCCCTGTTTGTAGCGCCCGGTTTCACCGGGTGCGACGCGGGTGCCTTCGGGGAACAGCACGGGCCAGCGGCCTTCTGCGAGGCGCCTGCTACCGATCTTCACGACCTGATCGAAGGATTCCTTGCCCTTGGTGCGGTCGATGGGAATCATGCTGAGCAGCGCCAGGCTCCAGCCAAAGAAAGGCACGCGGTGCAGTTCCTTTTTGTAGACGAAGACGACGTCACGCGGCAGCTTGACCGCGAAATAAAGGGTTTCCCAGGCCGATTGGTGCTTGGACAGAATGATGGCCGGCCCTGTCGTGGGCAGGTGTTCCCAGCCTTGCGCCTGATAGCGCATCCCCAGGATCCAGCGCGCGCCCCACAGGGCCATGCGCGGCCAGCCCAGGGTCAGGCGATAGCGCCAGGACAGGGGCAGCGGTGCCCACAGCACGCAGCACAGGGCGTAGGGGATCACCGTCACGACCAGAAAGGTCATGTAGCAGGCAGAACGCAGGTAGGTCATGGCGTGGTCTTCAGCAGGGTGTCGGCCACGGCCGCCAGATCGTCACAGACCTGGGTGCCGGCAGGGAGTTCGCCGCTGGTGCCCGAGGTTTCCCAGGTCTTGCGGCCCTTGCCGGTCAGGACCAGCCAGGGGACACAGCGTACCGCAGCCGCTGCCCGCAGGTCGCGCAGGCTGTCGCCCACCAAGGGGATGCCGTCCAGGCGCACATCCAGGCGCTGGGCGATGTCGTGCAACATGCCGGGCAGCGGCTTGCGGCAGCGACAGCCATCGTCTGGGCCGTGGGGACAGCAGAATATGGCATCGATGCGCCCACCGGCATCGGCCACCACCTGGCGCATCCGGGCGTGGATCGCACCCAGGGTTTCCATGGTGAACAGGCCGCGGGCGATGCCGGACTGGTTGGTGGCGACGACCACGCGCCAGCCGGCCTGGCTTAGGCGGCCGATGGCCTCTGGGCTGCCGGGGATCGGGATCCATTCTTCCGGCGACTTGATGTAGGCGTCGCTGTCGTGGTTGATGACCCCATCGCGGTCCAGGATGATGAGCTTCACTGGGTCAGCCTCGACAGGTCGGCCACTTGGTTCATCAGGCCATGCAGGGATCGCAGCAATGCCAGACGATTGGCGCGTACGCGAGGGTCATCGGCCATGACCATGACGTCGGTAAAGAACGCATCGACGGCGGTGCGGGCCTGGGCCAGGATCGCCAGGCTGGCGGCGAAATCACCGGTCTGCAGCAGGGCGGTGGCTTGGGGTTCCAGGCGGGCAATCGTGTCGGCCAGCTGGCATTCGGCGGGCTCTGTCAGCAGCGCTGGATCGAAGCCGGGTTGTGAGCCATCGGTTTTTTTCAGCAGGTTGCTGACGCGCTTGTTGGCGGCCGCCAGGGATTCTGCTTCGGGCAGCGAGGCAAATCGTTCGCAGGCCTGGACGCGCGCGACGACCTGATGCAGCGGGGGCCGCAGGGCCAGCACTGCATCGATGGCCGAGCGGTGGTAGCCAGAGGCCAGCTGATTGCGATACCGTTCATAGACGAAGTCCAGCACGGCTTCGACCGTGCCTTCGGCGATCAGGCCGGGCGCAAAACCGGCAGCGGCCTGTGCCAGCAGGGCAGCCAGGCGTGCCGGAGTGTCCTGGCTGGCCTGCAGCCGGCCACCCGCCGTGAGCTGTTCATAGGCGCTGATCAGGCCCAGGGCGGCGCGGCGCAGGCCGTAGGGATCGCGTTCGCCGGTAGGAGCCAGGCCGATGCCCCAGATGCCCACCAGGGTTTCGGCGCGTTCCGCCATGAACAGGACTGCTGCCGTGAGCGTGCGTTCCGAGACGGGCTCGTCCAGGCGGATGCGATATTGGTCACGCAAGGCGCGCGCGATTTCTGGGGCCTCGCCGTCGTGGGTGGCGTAATAGGCCCCCATGACGCCTTGCAGTTCGGGGAATTCGCCCACCATCTGGGTGCCCAGATCGGCGTGGGCCAGCAGGGCGGCGCAGTCGGCCAGTTCGGTCTGGCCGCCCAGCAGGGGCGCCAGCCAGCGCGCCAGCGCGCGCACGCGCTCGGTGCGCTGCAGCTGGGTGCCCAGCTTGTTGTGATAGACGCTGTTGGCCAGGTCGGCCACCCGGTCGGCCAGTGGGGTTTTCAGGTCGGTCTGGTAGAAGAACTGCGCGTCGGCCAGGCGCGGGCGGACCACTCGCTGGTTGCCCTGAATGATGTGGACCGGGTCTGCGGGCCGCATATTGCTGACGATCAGGAAGCGGTGGGTCAGCGCGCCGGTGGCTGGGTCGAACAGGGGGAAATATTTCTGGTTCAGCCGCATCGTCAGGATCAGGCATTCCGGCGGTACGGCCAGGAAGGCTTTCTCGAAGGCGCCGACGTAGACCGTCGGGCGTTCGACCAGGGCGGTGACTTCGTCGAGCAGCGCATCGACTTCGGCCCCCTGGCCGATGGTCGCCCCGACCGAGGCCGAAGATTCGGCCAGTTGCTGGGCGATGAGCGCGCGCCGTTGGGCGAAGGACGGGACCACGAGACCATCGGTGGCCAGGCGGTCGGGCCAGGATTCGGCTGATTCGATGGACAGGGGGCCGGTTTCCAGGAAGCGGTGGCCCAGGGTTGTTCGGCCGGCTTCCAGGCCCAGCACGCGCACGGGCACGATGTCCGTGCCCCACAGGGCCAGCAGCCGCTGGGCCGGCCGCACGAATTTGACGCTGCTGTGGCCGTCGGCCAGCTGGTATTGCATGACCTTGGGGATGGGCAGGTGCGTGACGGCGTAGTCCAGGGCCTGCTGCAGGCCGTCGGCCAAGCGGGTGCCGGGGGCGGTGCCTTCGGCGTAGAGCACGTCCTGCTTGCCGTCGTGTTTGCGGGCCAGACGGTCGGCGCCCAGGTGCCCCAGTCCCTTGGACTGGAGTTTTTTCAACAGCGCCGGGGTGGGCTTGCCCGTGTCGTCCAGGCCGATGGCCACGGGCATGAGTTTTTCGGCGTAGGCCTGGTCGGGCGCCTGGCCCAGGACGGCGTCCAGTTGCACGGCCAGTCGCCGGGGCGTGGCGTAGGCGGTGCAGGCGCAGGACCCGGCCAGCAGGCCGAGCGTGTCGAGCGTCTTGCGGATGCCTTCTGCGAAGGCCCGGCCCAGCGCGTCCAGCGCTTTGGGGGGGAGTTCTTCGGTGACCAGTTCGACGACCAGTGTGCGCGTGTGCGGATTCGTGCTCATGATCACGCGACCTCCCGCAGCATGGGGAAACCCAGGCGTTCACGCGCGTCGTAGTAGGCCTGCGCCACGGCCCGCGACAGGGCGCGGATGCGGCCGATGTAGGTGGCGCGTTCGGTGACGCTGATGGCGCCGCGCGCATCCAGCAGATTGAACGTGTGCGCGGCCTTGAGGGTGGCTTCGTAGGCGGGCAGGGCGAGCGGGACTTCGATCAGGCGTTTGGCCTCGGCCTCGTAGTCGTTGAAATGAGCGAACAGCATGTCGGTGGAAGCGTATTCGAAGTTATAAGTAGACTGCTCGACCTCGTTCTGATGGAAGACGTCGCGGTAGTACACAGGGGTGCCGTCCGGGCCCCGGGTCCAGACCAGGTCATAGACCGACTCCACCCCCTGCAGGTACATGGCCAGGCGTTCCAGGCCGTAGGTGATTTCGCCCATGGTCGGGTTGCAGTCCAGCCCGCCGACCTGCTGAAAGTAGGTGAACTGGGTGATTTCCATGCCGTTGAGCCAGACTTCCCAGCCCAGGCCCCAGGCGCCCAGGGTCGGATTTTCCCAGTCGTCTTCGACGAAGCGGATGTCGTGCTGCTGCGGATCGATGCCCAGAGAACGCAGGGAACCGATGTACAGGTCCAGGATGTCGAGCGGTGCGGGTTTGAGCACGACCTGGAATTGGTAATAATGCTGCAGCCGATTGGGGTTTTCGCCATAGCGGCCGTCCTTGGGACGGCGCGAAGGCTGCACATAGGCGGCACGCCAGGGTTCCGGGCCGATGGCGCGCAGGAATGTGGCGGTATGCGACGTGCCGGCGCCGACTTCCATGTCGTAGGGTTGCAGCAGGGCGCACCCCTGGCGATCCCAATATTGCTGGAGCGATAAAATCAGTTGTTGGAATGTGAGCATGGCGTGGCGGGCCCGGCCCGCGATGAGTTCGTGTCGTCCGGATGGCGCGGCCTGGGCCGTGTCCGAAACGGCCATTTTATCCACTTCTCTTTTTTCGGAGAAAACATGAGTGATTGCCTCGACGTGCAGCGTCTGGACGGGGTGCTGGTCATGCAGCTCAACCGGCCCCAGGCGCGCAATGCGATCAACCTGGAGACCGCGCAGGCCCTGGCGGCAGCCCTGGATGTCCTGGACAGCGACCCGGACCTGCGTCTGGGGGTGTTGACCGGATCGGGGGGAAATTTCTGCTCAGGCATGGACCTGAAGGCTTTTGCCGCGACCGGCCAGCGTCCGTACGTGGGCAAGCGTGGCTTTGCCGGGCTGTGCGAACAACCGCCGGCCAAGCCTCTGATCGCTGCCGTCGAGGGTTACGCGCTGGCAGGGGGCTGCGAACTGGTGCTGGCCTGCGATCTGGTCGTGGCGGCGCGCGACGCCCGTTTCGGCCTGCCCGAGGTCCGGCGCGGTCTGGTGCCGGGGTCGGGCGGCATGCTGCGCCTGCCGTCGCGCATCCCCTATCATGTCGCCATGGAAGCCGTGCTCACGGGCGAGATGTTTGGCGCCGAACGCCTGCACCAGCTGGGCCTGGTCAATCGGCTGGCCGAGCCGGGCGCGGCGCTGGACGAGGCGCTGGCGCTGGCGCGGACCATTGCGGCCAACGGCCCGTTGGCGGTACGCACGGCCAAGTCCATTGTTTCTCAGTCGCGCAGCTGGCGGCCGGACGAAATGTTCGAGCGCCAACGGCCCCTGATTGCCCATATCTTCACCTCGGAGGACGCCCGTGAAGGGGCCACCGCGTTCGCCGAAAAACGCCCCCCGGTCTGGAAAGGAAAATAATGACCACGATTACCGAAGACGACTTGATCCAGTCGATCGAGGACGCAGTCCAATTCATCAGCATTTACCATCCGCTGGATTACATCCAGCATCTGGCGCGCGCCTACGAACTCGAAGAAAGCCCTGCGGCGCGTGACGCCATTGCCCAGATCCTGACCAATTCCCGCCTGTGCGCCGAAGGCCACCGCCCGATCTGCCAGGACACCGGCATCGTCAATGTGTTCCTGAAGATCGGCATGGACGTGCGGTTCGATACGCGCCGCAGCCTGCAGGAACTGTGCGACGAGGGCGTGCGCCGGGGGTACACCAACCCCGACAATCCGCTGCGTGCCTCGGTGCTGGACGACCCCCTGTTTGCGCGCCGCAACACGCGCGACAACACGCCCTGTGTGCTGCATGTCGAACTGGTGCCCGGCGATACGGTCGATGTCCAGGTCGCGGCCAAGGGCGGCGGTTCGGAAAACAAGACCAAGTTCGCCATGCTCAATCCCAGCGAATCCCTGGTGGATTGGGTGCTCAAGACCGTGCCGCACATGGGCGCGGGCTGGTGTCCCCCGGGCATGCTGGGGATCGGGGTGGGCGGCACGGCGGAAAAGGCCATGCTCATGGCCAAGCAGTCCCTGATGCAGGACATCGACATGTACGAACTGCTGCAGCGCGGTCCGCAGAACAAGCTCGAAGAACTGCGCATCGACCTGTATCGCAAGGTCAATGCCCTGGGCATCGGCGCCCAGGGCCTGGGCGGGCTCACCACGGTGCTGGATGTCAAGATCCTCACCTATCCGACGCATGCGGCATCCAAGCCCGTGGCCATGATTCCCAACTGCGCGGCCACGCGCCATGTGCATTTCACGCTGGACGGCAGTGGCCCGGCGGCGCTCCAGCCGCCCGCGCTGTCCGAATGGCCGGAAGTCCACTGGCGGCCCGATTACAAGGCTTCGCGCCAGGTGAACCTGGACACGCTGACCCGCGAAGAAGTCGCTTCCTGGAAACCTGGCGAGCGCCTGCTGCTGTCCGGACGCATCCTGACCGGGCGCGATGCGGCCCACAAGCGCATTCAGGACATGCTGGCGCGCGGCGAATCCCTGCCGGTGGATTTCCGCGGGCGCGTCATCTACTACGTCGGCCCGGTCGATCCGGTGCGTGACGAGGTCGTCGGCCCGGCTGGCCCCACCACCTCCACGCGGATGGATGCGTTTACCGATATGATGCTGGGGCAGACGGGCTTGCTGGCCATGATCGGCAAGGCGGAACGCGGTCCCGAGGCCATCGAGGCCATTCGCCGCCATGGCTCGGCCTACCTGATGGCCGTGGGCGGTTCCGCCTACCTCGTATCCAAGGCCATCCGTTCCGCGCGGGTGCTGGGCTTCGAGGATCTGGGCATGGAGGCCATCTACGAATTCGAAGTGCGCGACATGCCGGTGACGGTCGCTGTCGATGCCCAGGGCACCTCGGTTCACCAGACCGGGCCGCGCGAATGGCGCGAGCGCATCGCCGCGCGCATCGTTCCGGCGCAGGCCTGAAGGCCGACTTGAAGCAAGGGGATTACCATGCGTAACACATTGATGCGTTCGGCGCTGTTCGTCCCGGCCAGCAGGCCGGAACGCATATCCAAGGCGGTCGCCAGCGGCGCGGATGCCGTCATCGTCGACCTGGAGGACGCCGTCGCGCCCGAGGCCAAGGCCAGCGCGCGCGATGCGCTGGCACGCCATGCGGCGGCGCATCCGGCCGATCGCCTGTGGGTGCGCATCAATGATGGCACCACCCCCTGGTTCGAGGACGATCTGGCTCTGTGCCGGTCGCTGCCGTCGGTCACCGGCATCGTCCTGCCCAAGGCACAGGCCGCAGAACACGTCTATATCGTATCCGGGGCGGGCAAGCCCCTGATGCCGGTGATCGAATCCACCGCCGGCTTGCGGGCGCTGGACCGGATCGCCGAAGCCCACGGCGTGGCGCGGCTGTCCTTCGGCAGCCTGGATCTGCTGGTCGAACTGGGCACGCGGCCCATGACGGAAGCCTCCCGCCTCGTGCTCGGGCAGATCCGTTTCGACATCCTGAAAGCCAGCCGCATGCACGGGCTGGCCGACCCGCTGGATTGCGTCCATCCGGACTTCACCGATCTGGATGCACTGGAACGTTCATGCACGATGGCCCGGGATATGGGGTTCGGCGGGATGATGTGCATCCACCCGGCCCAGATCCCTGTGGCGCATCGCGTCTACCGGCCCTTGCTCGAGGAAGCCGACTGGGCGCGCCGGGTCGTGGAGCATGCCGATTCGACGGGCGAATATGCCTTTCGCCTGGATGGCCGCATGGTCGATCTCCCCCTGATCGAGCGGGCCCGGCGCATTCTGGAACGGTTCGCATGAAGGCCTATCTGGATCTGGTCCGCTCGATTTTCGATCAGGGTGCCTGGCAGGACAACCGCACCGGGGTGCGTACCCTGAGCCTGCCGGGTGCTTGCCTGCGCTTTGATCTGCGCCAGGGGTTCCCTGCCGTGACCACCAAGCGCCTGGCTTTCAAGTCCGCCATGGGCGAACTGGTCGGTTTCCTGCGGGCGGCCGACAGCGCGGCGGATTTTCGTGCGCTGGGCTGTCGGGTCTGGGACCAGAACGCCAACGAGAACCGCGCCTGGCTGGACAGCCCCTGGCGCGACGGCCCCGATGACCTGGGGCCGGTCTACGGGGTGCAGTGGCGCCAATGGCCTGCCTACAAGCTGTTGCCACAAGACGCCATCACACGCATCGAGGTCGCGCAAGGGCAGGGGTTTCGTGTGGTCGGGCCAGTCCTGGACCAGGGGCGGCCGCACGTGCTGCTGTACAAGGCCGTGGATCAGCTGCGCGCCTGCCTGGATGCCTTGATCCGGGATCCGGGCAGCCGGCGCATCCTGTTCCATGGCTGGAACTGGGCGCAGATCGACGAAATGGCCCTGCCGCCCTGCCACCTGCTGTACCAGTTCCTGGCGAATCCGGCATCGCGCGAACTGTCGCTGTGCCTGTACATCCGCAGCAATGACGTGGGGCTGGGGACGCCGTTCAATCTGGCCGAAGGCGCGGCCCTGACGCATCTGGTGGCGCGCCTGACGGGCTATGAGCCGCGCTGGTTCACCTATTTCATCGGGGACGCGCACATCTACGAGACGCATGTGGACATGCTGCGCGAACAACTCACCCGCGATCCGCTGCCGGCGCCCCGGCTGCGGCTGTCGGACCGCATCCCGGCCTATGCGGATACGGGCCGCTACGAGCCCGAATGGCTGGAACGTCTGGAGCCGACGGATTTCGCGCTGGATGATTATCGCCACCATGCGCCCTTGACGGCGCCCATGGCGGTGTAGGCGGCCTGCCCGCCCAGATCTCGGCCAGCACGCACCCTCGTGTCGGAACAGACTGCTGACAGTCCAGAAACGGGGTGCGCGCCGTTCTGACGCCGGAGGACGGCTCAGGCTTCGACGATCTCGATTGAATGCGTGATCTCGGCCGTTTTTTCCAGCATGGCGATGGCCGAGCAATACTTTTCGTGCGACAGCGATACCGCGCGTTCGACGGCGGCAGCGGGCAGGGCGCGGCCCGTGATCCGGAACGCGTAATGGATTTTTGTGAAGACCTTCGGTTCGGTGTCGGCGCGTTCGGCCATCAGGGTCACTTGGCAGCCCGTCACGGCGTGGCGGCCACGTTTCAGGATCAGCACGACATCATAGGCGGCGCAGCCGCCGGCCCCGGTCAGGACGGTTTCCATGGGCCGGGGGGCCAGGTTGCGGCCGCCGCCTTCGGGCGCGCCGTCCATGGCCAGGACGTGACCGCTGCCGGTGCGGGAAATGAACAGCATGCCCTCGGGGCCTTGCCAGTCGATGGTGCATTCCATGGTGAGTCTGTTTCCTGTGTGAGTTCTGAAAACCGGTGCGTCCCCCGGCAGACCGATGCCTGGGTGGGCAGGATGCCCGCATCGAAATCAGGGTAATTCAGGCTTGAAAGCACCCGCTAGATTTAACATAAATAAATTCTATGCCTAAAATAGCTGGCTGCCGGGGCTGGCTTTCCATGCCCCGCGCGTTTTTTGTCTTTCAACGGAAGTGCCGTGGATACCGTCACCGTATTACTCCTGACCTTCATATTATCCGTCACAGGGCTGGGTGTGTTCATCTGGTCGCTGCGGCGGAACATGTTCGATGACAACCCCGAAGCCGCCTCGGTGATTTTTTCGACCGGCGAAATCGGTCATGTCGAGGACCCGTCCGCCACGCCCGAGCAGCGGGCGGGTCTGCAGCAGGTCGTCACCGACGGCGGCCAGGCCGTCGTCGATCCGTCCCTGGCCAGTCGATTGAAGCAGGAATTGGCGGCGCGCCTGGAGGCCGATCAATCCACGGCCTACGTGACCTTTGCTTTCCTGTGCTGTGCCATCGTCTGGCTGGTGCTGGCCTCGGCCTTTGGCCTGATCAGTTCCATCAAGCTGCACAATCCGGAATTTCTCACGGAATATGCCTGGCTGACGTTTGGGCGCACGCGCACGCTGCACCTGAACATGGTGGCCTATGGCTGGTGCCCGATGGCGGCGTTTGGCGTGGCGATCTGGATGCTGCCGCGCCTGTTGAAGACGCGTCTGTACGGCGGGCGCTTCGCGCTGCTGGGCTGCATGCTGTGGAATGCCGGCCTGATCGCCGGTCTGGGCAGCATCGCCGTGGGCATCAACGATGGCCTGGAATGGCTGGAAATCCCTTGGCAGATCAGCATCCTGCTGGTGCTGGGCGGCGCCCTGATCGCGCTGCCGTTGGTGTTCACCTTGCGCAACCGCAAGGTCGATCATCTGTATGTGTCGATCTGGTACATGGGCGCGGCGCTGTTCTGGTTCCCGGTCCTGTATCTGGTGGGCAAGATGCCGGGCGTGCACTTCGGCGTGGAACAGGCCACCATGAATTGGTGGTTCGGCCACAATGTGCTGGGCCTGTATTACACGCCGATCGCCCTGGCCTCGGTCTATTATTTCCTGCCCAAGATCATCGGCCGTCCGATCCAGTCCTACAACCTGTCGCTGATCGGCTTCTGGGCGCTGGCCTTTTTCTACGGCCAGGTCGGCGGCCACCACCTGGTCGGCGGCCCGGTGCCGCACTGGCTGGTCACGCTGTCGATCGTCCAGTCCATGATGATGATCATCCCGGTGCTGGCATTCTCGGTGAACCAGCACCTGACGATGCGCGGCCATTTCAAGACCATGTACTACTCGCCCACGCTGCGCTTCATCGTGCTGGGCGCCACAATGTACACCGTCAGTTCCATCGAGGGCTCTTTCGAGGCCCTGCGCAGCATCAGCACGGTCGCGCACTTCACCCATTTCACGGTGGCGCATGCCCACCTGGGCCTGTACGCCTTTTTCTCCATCGTGATGTTTGGCGCCATTTATTTCGTGATGCCGCGCGTCATGTCCTGGGAATGGCCACATCCGAAACTCATCATCGCGCATTTCTGGCTGGTGGCCCTGGGGATCGGCATCTATGTCGTCAGCCTGTCCATTGGCGGCTGGCTGCAGGGCCTGGCCATGCTGGACGCGACCAGGCCTTTCATGGACTCGGTCCGGGTCACGATGCCCTATCTCGAAGGCCGCACGCTGGGTGGCGCCATGATGACCCTGGGTCATCTGGTGTTTGCCGTTCATTTCGTGCTGATGGCCCTGCGCTATGGCACGAGCCGCGTGGGTCCTGCCTTGTTGCATACGCGTAAATCCTTGCCTGAGCGTCAGGCGATTGCGGGGGCCTGATCATGGAAAGCGAATACA
>NZ_JAVERO010000011.1:0-32895 GCF_034007085.1 Castellaniella sp.
CGGCAATTCTAGTCCGCGCACACCTGCGCCCAGGACTTGCAGACGCTGCATGGCTTGTTCATAGACCTGCGTCACGGCCGCATCCGCGTCGTCCAGGAAAAAAGCATCCACCCGTCCCAGCCGCAGACCGGACATGGCCTCCGGCGGCGCGATCGACGCGGGGACGCGGCCCAGGCTCTGTTCAATGGCCCGGAAAGCGAACACCAGATCCTCGACCGAGCGCGCCAGGATACCCGGCGAGTCCAGGCTAGGCGACAGGGGCACGATGCCAGCCTGCGGCCAACGACCGTGCGTCGGCTTCAGGCCCACCTGCCCGGTCACCGAGGCAGGGATCCGCACGGAACCCGCCGTATCAGTCCCCAGCGCCAGCACGGCAGACCCCTGCGCCAGCGACACTCCCGCACCGGAACTGGAACCGCCCGGAATGCGGTGCTCCTCGGTTTTCCAGGGATTGCGCGGCGTGCCCCAGTGGGCATTCGCGCCGATGCCGCCGAATGCGAATTCCACCGTATGGGTCTTGCCCATGACCGGAACCAACTGACGCTCCAGGCCGGCCACCAAAGGACCGGGCTGTTCCCAGTCCGGCCCCAGTGCGGCAATCGAACCGGCAAAGGTCGGCAGGCCACGTACGGCAAACAGATCCTTGATCGACACGGGCAGGCCCATGAGCGGGCCCAGGTCCACGCCATGCGCCAGCAGCTGGTCGGCCAGCACCGCCGTGTCGGCCGCCCCCTTGCCATCCCAGGTCTTGTAGGCCTGCAGCAATGGTTCGTGCCGCTGGTGGTTTTCCTCGCAACGGCGCACCAGGTCGGCCACAGACCATGAGCCCTGGCGCAAGCCGGCGCTCAACTGCTCAAGAGAAAGACGTGTCAGATCCATGAATGTGCCCCTGCCCACTGCGTGCCGCCGCCCCGACCCGGGCACCACCGGCCACTGTGTGTTTAATTTCGAATGGACTATATAAAGAAGTTTCTCCGCCTACAATTCCCAATTTGTTGAAACAGTTTTTACGAATCATGAAAGAAAACCTGACCATCGACGCCCTGCGGGTCTTCTGCGAGGCAGCACAGCACCAGAGCTTTTCCCAGGCCGCGCGAATGATCGGCAGTTCACCCGCTTACGTCACCAAGCAAATCAAGCTGCTGGAATCTGAACTGGACACGCTGCTTTTCCATCGCACCACGCGCCAGGTGACGCTCACCGAACAAGGCGAACAGGCCCACATCATGGCCCTGCAGGTCCTGCAGGACGTCGAGCAGCTGCATGACAGAATGGCCCAATTCAAGAGTGAACCCCGGGGCACGTTGAGGATCTCGACCAGTATGGGTTTTGGACGCCAGGTCGTGGCACCCGCCCTGGCCGGATTTTCCCTGCGCTATCCTGCCATCCAGATCAAGCTCGACATCCTCGACCAACTGGTCAACATGACCAAGGAACAATACGATCTGGACATCCGCATCGGGGACATGATCGATCCGAATTACATTGCCCGCCACCTGGCGGACAACCACCGCGTCCTGTGCGCCGCACCGTCCTATCTGGAACGGCACGGCCTGCCCCGCAAGCTGCAGGATCTTCCCCGCCACAATTGTCTGATCGTGCGCGAACGCGACCACCCGGTGGGCATCTGGGCCCTGTCGCGCAAGGACGTCACCACCAACGTCAAGGTGAACGGATCCCTGGTGACCAACAACGGCGAAATCGCCCTGGCCTGGGCCCTGGCGGGCCACGGCATCGTCCTGCGCTCGCTCTGGGATGCCCGACGGCACCTGGAAACAGGCGCACTCGTCCACATCCTGCCCAGCTATCGGCAGAACGCCGGCATCTGGGCCGTCTATCCGCAACGGCTGGACAATTCCGCCAAGGTCAAGGCCTGCATCGAGCACTTGCAGGCTTATTTTTCCCCCCGGCGATCAACCCCCTGAAACCGGCGGCAGCGCTACCAGTCCAGCGGCAGTGAAAGCCGTGCGCCCAGTCCATACGCCCCAGACGTCAGATTGCGGTTCGTTTCCAGACGTACCCGCAAATGCGGGCCGTAACGAAAACCGTGGATCAGGCCGACCCGTTCGTCCAAGCCGCCTTGTGCATCCAGCCGCCGTTCGAACATCCCGCTGAACGAACCCCAGCGGCCTGCGGCCAGATCCAGCTGCCATTGGTTGCCGGCCCAGTCACCGCCCGCCGCTCCGCCAACCGTGGCCAGATCAGCATAGCCGGCTCCTTGCCGCGCGTTCATCCAGGACAGCGTCCAGTCCGACGCCAGATTCAGGGTGTAGCCCAGCTGGCGACGCCAGCCTGCGGCCAACGCCTGGCGCGAACCAGACACGCCGAACCGCCAGGCGCCAAGATCGCCCGTGGCGTAGTCACCGCCCAAACCAAACGCAGTCAGGTCCTGCGCACTCTGCAGACGCGAGCCCAGAGTCAGATCGTGGTCCACGGCATAGCGCGTGCTCACGTCAAGCGCCATCGGTCCATACGCCAGATCGCCCGTGGCCGCCGCCCTGCCCGCCGCGCCGTCCAGGGCACCGGCTGCCACCGCATAATCCCATGAACCGGCGCGCAAGCGCCCGGCAGGCAGAAATCGCGACAGCCCCACCCCCGCCAGGCGGACCGGCCGCGCCCAGTCCGGCCCTCCCGTCGAAGTATTGCCCAGCGTCACGCGGTAGCCGGCAGAACTGCGGTAGCGCCAGTTTCGCGCCCCCAAAGACCAAGTGTTCAGTCCGCCGGAAGCCAGCGGTCCCAGTCCATCCGACACCCCAGGTCCGGCAGCCGCATCGGCGGCACTGCCGAACCAGCGCAACCGCGTCCCGTCCGGGCGGTAGCCGTATTCCGCCATGAACTCGTCCAGAAACAACGGGACCACACGCAGGCCAGGCGACGGGTCCGGTCCGGAAGCCTCGTCAGTGTCAGCATCGGGGGGGACCACAGCAGTCGGCGTATCGCGAGGCACGTCGGGCACGGCGTAGCGCTGGGGAGCAAGATCGAGGAGCGCCTCATCCGGATCGGACGCCTGCCAGGCCCGGGCCGGCACCAGGCCGGCGCCGCCCAGGAAGAGCAACAGGATCAATGGCCAAACGAGCCGATTCATGACGGGATGCGCAGAGGCTCCGGACCCTGGGGGCCGTGCGAAGTCCCCGGGGATTTACCGACCCGGATACGCGTGTGAAAACCCTCGAAGCGGTCCAGGGTACCACGATGTCCAAGGCATTCGAAACCTCGAATATGTTTCAGGAAAAGAAATTGCAACGTCGCTTGATCACACTATATATTGTGTTTATGATTTCCAACCACACTACATGTAGCAAACAAAGCCTGACCCCCAAGGACCGACGAACGTGATCAAGAACATCGTCAAGCGTGATGGACGCATCGAACCCTACATCCCCAGCAAGCTCAATGGCTGGGGCCGATGGGCCGCCGCCAATCTGGGCAACAAGGTCGACTGGAGCAGCATCGTACTGCAGGCCGTCAGCACCATGCCCGAGACGGTTTCTACCTCTGATCTGCAGGAAAAACTGATCCAGAACTGCCTGGACAAGGACACCTGGTCCTACTACCTGATGGCGGGGCGGCTCTATGCTTCCCATTTGCACAAGATCATCCACGGCCCCACCATCCCCAGCGTCAAAGCGCTGCATGACCGGATGGTGGCCGATGGGGTGATGGTGCGCATGAACTACACCGAGGCCGAATACGCCGAAATCGAGTCCTTCATCAATCACGAGCAGGACTACGATACCCCGCACTTCTCACTGCACTACATCCGTAAAAAATACAGTCTGCAGAACCGCGTCACCCGGCAGGAATACGAAACACAGCAGTTCGTCTACATGCGCATGGCCATGGCGCTGTCGGAAAACGAACCCGCCGAACGCCGGATCGATCTGGTGCGGCGGTTCTATACAGAATTTTCCGCCAAGCGGATCTCGGCGCCCACGCCCAATTACGTCAACCTGGGCACGAAACTGCGCGGCTTCGCCTCGTGCTGCCTGTACGTGGTGGACGACAACGAATCGTCCCTGGCCATCGGCGATCATATCGCCTACCGCATGACGGCCGCCTCGGCCGGGATCGGCAGCCACCTGATCACCCGCAGCAAGGGCGACCCGGTGCGCGGCGGGCTGATCCAGCACCAGGGCAAGCTGCCCTACCTGGCGTCTCTGGGCAAGGCAGTCCACGCCAACATGCAGGCCGGACGCGGCGGCGCCTGCACCACCTACTATTCCGGCTTCGACCCCGAAGCCGAGGTCATCGCGTACCTGCGCAATCCGCGCAGCACCGAAGACCGCAAGAACCGCGACCTGCACTACGCCCTGGTCACCAACAAGCTCTTCGCCGAAAAAGTCGCCCGCAACGAGGAAGCTTTTTCATTCAACGTGCGCACCGCCCCGGAACTCACCCGGCTGTTCTTCGGCCCGGATTCGGCTGCCTTCAAGCGCGAATACGACCGCCTGGAACACGACCCGTCCTTCAAGAAGGAATATTTCAAACCCCGCGACCTGATCCTGACGTCGCTGAACGAGGCGCTGGAGACCGGCGTGGCCTACCTGGCCAACATCGACGAGATGAATCGCCACACGCCCTTCAAAGAACCTATCCATTCCAGCAACCTGTGCCTGGAAATCAGCGAACCCAATCGCCCCTACCAGGAAATGCAGGACCTGTATTCCGACCAGGAAGTGGGCTTCATCACGGTCGAACTGGCAGACGGCACGACACAGACGTTCAATTTCAACGCTCCCCTGACCGTCGCGGTCACCGATTCCACCCTGCCGCGCGTCATCTTCGCCGGTGAGCTCAAGGCAGGCGATGACATCCTGTCCGATGAGCCGGGCCAGGGCGGCCGGGTGGCCCGCGTGGTCGAGGTCCACGAAGAACCTGAAATCGCCCTGTGTTCCCTGGGCGCCATCGCCTACGACGCCATCGCCGAGGATGACGACGAAACCTACCAGGAAGCGATGTACCTGACGTTGAAGATGATCGACTACTGCATCCTCAACTCGCACTACGTGCTGCCCCACGTGGCCGTGACGGCCAAGGCCCGCATGAACGCCGGCGTGGGCCTGATGGGCGTGGCCACCCACATGGCCCGCAAGGGCCTGCGCTACGATACCGAGGCCGGCCGCGAGGAACTGCACCGCATCGCCGAACGCCACATGTACCACGCCATCCGGGCCTCGCTGCGCATCAGCAAGGAACGCGGCGTCGCGCCCTGGATGCACAAGACCCGCTGGCCCGACGGCTGGCTGCCGCTGGACACCTACAACCGCAATGTCGACGAACTGGGCGACTTCCACAATCGCTACGACTGGGAAGCCCTGCGCACCGAGATCATGCAGAACGGCGGCATCGGCCATTCCTGCCTGGTCGCGTACATGCCCGGCGAATCGTCTTCCAAGGCGCTGGGCAAGCCCAATTCAATCTACCCCGTGCGCGACATCACGCTGAACAAGACCGACGGCTCGGTCACGATCCGCTGGGCCGCGCCCGACAGCGACAATCCGGCCTACGTCTATCAATCGGCCTGGGATATCTCCGAGGTCGACATGATCAAGGCCTATGCCGTGTTCCAGAAGTTCACCGACCAGGCGATTTCCGCCGATCTGTGGCGCCGGATCAAGGATGACGACAAGGTCTCCAGCCGCGAACTGCTGACCCATTACTTCACCATGGTGAAGTACGGCATGAAGACCCGCTACTACTACAACTCGAACGTGGCGTCGGACAAGACGCTGGATAACGCCGGCAGCATCCACGATGCCGTGGAAGACAAGATCGTCTGCGAAAGCTGCACGATGTAGGCACCGCCCAACATCCCCCGGGCCGCACGGCCCGCACTCGACCCACCTGGCCCCGGACGCGCATCCCGGGGCCCCTGACCGCCCGATCGGCATGACCTGACCATGACACAAGCCGCCCTGCCCACCAAGATCTTCAATACCGAAAAGTCCGACTACGCCTTCCCGGAAATCATCCTGGGCCAGGATCTCGGCCTGTTCGACACGATCAACAAGTACTACCCCGAGATCTGGAAGCTCTACAAGACCCTGAAGAACCAGGACTGGGACGAAAACGAGTTCGACTATTCCACCTGCAACGTGCAGTTCAAGACCTGCGACCGCCATACCTACGACATGATGGTCAAGACCCTGGCATGGCAATGGGAAGCCGACAGCGTCGCGTCGCGTTCCATCGCCGCCGTGCTGGCCCCGGTCTGCACCAGCAGCGAAGCCTGGTCCGGCTGGGTGGAAATCACCAAGAACGAAATCGTCCACGCCGCCACCTATTCCGAAATCGTCCGCAACAGCTTCGACAACCCGGACGACATTCTCAACGAGATCCTGTCGGTCAAAGAGGCCATGAGCCGCCTGCGCGTCGTCAGCGAGGTCTTCAACCAGGCATTCGAGGTCAGCTACGACTACGCCCGGGGACAGCGCGAAAACAACCAGGAAACCTACAACACCATTTACCTGTTCATCGTCGCCATGCTGTGCATGGAACGCATCCAGTTCCTGGCCTCGTTCGCGGTGACGTTCGGCATCTGCGACGGCACAGGCCTGTTCCAGCCCATCGGCAAGGCCGTCCAGAAAATCGCCCAGGATGAATTCGAGGTTCACGTCCAGTACGGCAAGGAAATCCTGCGCGCCATGTTCAAGACCGAACGCGGGCGCACTGCCTTTGAGCAATGCCGGGACAGGATCGTCCAGATCCTCAATGAAGTGACCGCCAGCGAAATCGAGTGGACAAACTACGCCTTCTCCGAAGGCCGCGAACTGACCGGCGTGACCTGCCAGATGATGAAGGACTGGGTCCACTTCAGCGCCACCGACGTGGCCCGCTTCTTCAGCATCGAGAACCTGGTGTCCTTTCCGATCATCACCGAGAACCCCCTGAAATACATGGAAAGCTGGCTCAACATGAGCAAGGTCCAGGCATCCAACCAGGAAGAGGACACCGCCCAGTACAAAGTCGGCGTGATGAAACGCGACGACGAGGACGAAGTGTTCGACGTGGATTTCTGAACCCGCGCCAGCCGCTCCCGATCAATCCCCCCCGCCCCACCAGAAAGGATCCGCTATGTCTATCACCGTCTATTCGAAGCCCAACTGCCCGCAATGTGAACTCACCAAGCGTGACATGGACATCCTGGGCATCGAGTATGAAACCGTGGACCTGACGCAACGCCAGGACCAGCTGGAACGCCTGATCGGCCTGGGTCATCGCAGCGCGCCCGTGGTCGAGACCGAACGCGAGACCTGGTCGGGCTACGACCAGGAAAAGATCAAGGGGCTGGTGTCGTACGCTTGAGCGACCGGCCCCACCGCGCACCACATGGCCCCGTCCCCAAGGACGGGGTTTGTGTTTTTCAAGGCCGTTCGCCGCAGCCCCGCCGCACTTCGATGCGCTCCAGCGCGGCCGGCAGGTCGATCACGGTGCGGATCACTTCGTGCGCGCCGGCCGCGCGCAGTTTGTCCTCGGCCGGACGACAGCGGGCATCCCGCTCGTCCGGCGTCAACGCGCACCACTCCTCCCAGCTCAGGCCAACCTCGTTGCCGGAGGCCGACAGGCCCACCGTCCACATACCGGCGGCCAGGCCCTCGGCAATGCCCGGCACCGTGTCGTCCACCTTGACGCAGGCGGCCACGTCGCGGCTGCCCAGTTCGAGCATATTGGCCAAGGCCATCCAGGGACCAGGCCGGCCGCCAGCCTTCAGATCATCCGAAGCAATCACGCAATCCGGCACATAGCCGGCCTGCGCGGCCAGCGGCACCAGCGCATCCATCACCACCCGCGGATAGCCGGAGCACGAGCCGATGCGCATGCCGCGTCTGCGCAAGATTTCCACGACCTGCAACGCCCCGGGGATCAGGGTCGAATAGTGGCCGACGCGCGCCACCTGCAGCGGCATGAAGGTCTGGTAGACCGTATCCACGTCCTCGCGGCTCATGTCGCGCCCATGACGTTCGCGCCAGCGCGCGGCGACCGCCGGCATCCGGCCCAAAGCCTGGATGTGATCCCATTTGGCCAGCCCCATGGGACCGCGCGCCTCGTCGAGGCTGATCGCTACGCCCGCTTCGGCGAACGCGTCGACCAGGACCTGAGTCGGGGCAAAGGAGCCGAAATCGACGATGGTGCCGGCCCAATCGAAAATCACGGTATCAAGAGCGCCGGCAGGCCGACGAGTCAAAGCAGAATCATCCATGGCAAGTCTCGTCGTCATCATGGCTGGACAGGTTCTTCCAGCCAGACCAGCGCATCCAGCGCAGCCCGGATGGCATCGACCGCCTGTCTGATTTCGGTTTCATCGATCGCGCCGATGCAGCCGACCCGGAACGTCTCAACCTGGGTCAGCTTGCCTGGGTACAGGATAAAGCCCCGGGATCGCACGGCGGCATAGAAACGATGGAAATCATAGTCCGGATGCTCCGGCGCGTGCCAAGTGACAATGATGGGCGCCTGGCGTTCAGCCGGTAAAAAACGTCGCAGCCCCAGGCCCTCCAGCCCTTCGCACAACAGGCGGCAATTGGCCTCGTAACGGGCCAGGCGGGCAGGCTGCCCACCTTCGGCAAAATATTGGTCCAGTGCGGCCCCGCAGGCAGCAACCACATGGGTCGGCGGCGTAAAGCGCCATTGCCCGGTTGACCGCAGGTACCGGTACTGGTCAAGCAAATCCAGCGCCAGAGAATGGCAGTGGCCCTCGGCCTCTTCCAGGGCCTCGACCCGGGCGATCACGAAGCCCATGCCGGGCACGCCTTCCAGGCATTTGTTGCTGGAGGCGATCAGCGCGTCATAGGGCACTGCACCCGCATCCAGCGGCAGGGCGCCAAAGGCGCTCATGGCATCCACAATCAGTCGCCGGCCGGCGCGGGCCGTGACCGCCGCGATTTCAGCAACCGGGTTGAGGATGCCGGTGCTGGTTTCACACTGGATCACGCCGACATGGGTAATGCCGGGATCAGACCGCAGCAGCACTTCGACAGCAGCGGGATCGGGCGCAACGCCATCGGGGGTCTCCAGGACAGCCACACGGCGACCGATGGCGCCCGCAATCCGTGCCATGCGTTTGCCGTAGGCGCCGTTGACCAGCACCAGCAGCTTGCCGCCGCGCGGCACCAGGGACCCCACCGCCGCCTCGACCGCGAACGTGCCGGAACCCTGCAGGGGTATGCAGGCATAGCGGTCATCGGTGCCTGCGATCCGCAACAATTGCCGACAGACCCGGGCCGTCAAGGCATTGAAAGCGCCGTCCCAGGACCCCCAATCATTCAACATGGCGGTCTTGGTGGCCAGGCTGGTCGTCAGCGGGCCGGGGGTCAGCAGAATGGGTTCTCTCATGAAAAGGATACTCCATCGGAAGATTGGATCAGGCGTGCCGCCAGCGCTGAGTACGATGCACCAGCCAGCGCGACAGCAGGGCGAACAGCAGGCAAACGAATGCCGAAGTCGCCACGATCAGCGTCGCCATCGCGGCGGCGGCCGCCGTGTCGCCGGCATCGTCCATGTTGAGAACGGCCACCGAGGCCAGGACTGTGTCCGGGGTATAGAGAAAGACCACGGCGGATACGGTGGTCATGGCGGACACGAACAGGAAGCGGGCGATCTCCAGGATCGCCGGCAGGCACACTGGTACCGTGACGCGCCGCAACGTGGTCCAGAACGGCACTTTCAGGGACGCCGCCACGGCCTCGAATTCCCGATCCATCTGCCGCAACGCCGTGGTCGCGGTCAGGTGCGCCGTGGTGTAGTAATGCACGATCGTGCACAGCGCCAGCAAGGCCATCGTGCCGTACAGCGGCAGCCAGCGGTTGCCATTGAAAAAAAACACATAACCCAGGCCCAAGACCAGCCCGGGCACCGCCATGGGCAGCATGGCCAGCAGCCGGATCAGTATCCGCACCGCCCCGGCCCCAGTCAGTTTTTCCTGCAGCCACGCGCCCAGAAACACCAGCACGGTCCCCGCCGTCATGGTCAGCACGGCCAGCCGCAGACTGTTCCACCAGGCCAGCCAGCCGCCGCCGTCCATGTCGTCGAAATTGAAATGAACGAACGTCAGGTCCAGCCGATACGGCCACAACCGGATGAAGGCGGCGGCCACCGCCATACCCAGGATCAGCACCAGACAAGCCCCGACCAGCGAGCAGCACAGCAGGCCGGCACCGCCGGCCCAGCGCGACCCCGAAGGTTGCAGCGGGCGAGCCCGAGCCGTCAGCAGCGCCTGCTGCCGTTGCTGCAGACGATGATCGACGACGAAGCTGAACACGGCCGGCAACAACAGAAGCAGGCCGATCACCGCGCCCCGGGCGAAATTCTGCTGACCCACCACCTGCTTGTAGGCCTCGACCGCCAGTACGGAATACTGGCCGCCGATCACCTTGGGCACCCCGAAATCGGTGATTGTCAACGTGAACACGACCAGGGCCGAGGACACCAGGCCGTGGCGCACCGAAGGCAGGGTCACCGTGAACCAGCGCCGCAGCGGCCCCGCACCCAGGGCATTGGCGGCTTCGTAGAGGCGCCCATCGGCCAAGGACAGGGCGGTGAGCAGAATCATCAGTGCATGCGGAAATGTGTAGAACACTTCGCCCATGACGATGCCGGGCAGACCATAGATCCCCCCCTCCGGGAACCAGCCTTTGAGCACGCCCTGGTTGCCAAATAGATAGACCAGGGAAATCCCCGGCAGCAGAGAAGGCGCCAGCAGCGGAATCAGCGCCAGAAGCCGGAACAGCGGCTTTCCAGGCATCCGGGTGCGGGTCAACGATGCAGCGAAGCCGAAGGCGAGCGGGATCGTGATGACCGTCGTCGTCGCCGCAGCCGCAATGCTATTGCCCACCAGGGTCAGGAAACCAGGCGACGCAGTGATCGCTGTGAAATGCGCCAGGCCGGCATAGCCCCCGTCGGGGCCGGCCAACGCCTGGCCCAGAATGGCCACCAGGGGCAACCCCAGGAACACCAGCAACAGCGCGACGACACCCCAGGCCAATCCTCCCGCCAGGCGCTGCGCGGAATCCTGCGGCAAGGCGGCAGACGCGCCGGCGCTACACCTGCCGCCCACCATCCATCGCAAGGCCCGCACACCGTTCACACCATCTCCGCCGTAAACATGCGCAACCGGTCCGCCGGCAGGGTCACGGGCACGAGTTGGCCCGGCGCGAGCCGCAGCCGCGCCAGCTCATCCTGAGAGACATCGGCCAGCAACGGCAGATCGCCCCACAACGGCACTGTCAGACTGATGCGGCAGAAACCGCCCAGATGCTCGATCTTGACCGGCCGAGCCAGGGCGGAGTTGGGCCCGCCGAGCCAGACCGGATGCAGGCGCACGTCCTCGGGCCGCAGAAAGACCCGCCCTGTACTTCCCGGTTCGGGCAGCGTCTGCGCCACGGACAGCGTGACGCGATCCACCGCGATCTCACCGTGGCGGCGCACCGTCGCCTCGAACCAGTTGGCTCGGCCGATGAAATCCGCAACAAAGGCAGTGCGAGGCTGACCGTAGATCTCGCTGGGCGTGCCGATCTGCTCGACCTGGCCTCGGCTCATCACCACCACCCGGTCCGCCATGGCAAGCGCCTCCTCCTGATCATGGGTCACCATGACCGTCGTCACTCCCAGGCGCGTCTGCAGATCCTTGATCTCGCGGCGCAGGTGTTCACGCACGCGGGCGTCCAGGGCCGACAGCGGCTCATCGAGCAGCAGCAGCCCCGGGTTGGTCGCCAGAGCGCGGGCCAAGGCCACTCGCTGCTGCTGTCCGCCGGACAATTGGGCGGGAAACTTGCGCTCGGCACCGTTCAGACCGACCAGCGCCAGCAGATCGCCGACCCGCCGCATCTTGTCCTCGCGGCGGCCCCGCAATCCATAGGCAATGTTGTCGGCCACGGACAGATTGGGAAACAGCGCGTAGTTCTGGAACACGATGCCATAGTCACGTCGCATGGGCGGCAGCTGCGTCACGTCGCGTCCGCGCATCAGGATGCGCCCGCCGCTGACCGCCTCGAGTCCCGCGATCAGGCGCAGCAGGGTCGTCTTGCCGCAACCTGAAGGCCCCAGCAGGCAGACGAACTCACCCGGCGCCACCGTCAGGTCCACCTGCGACAGCGCTGTGAACTCGCCATAACGCTTGTGCAGGCCGGCCAAGGCCAAGGCCGGCTCCCGGGACACGTCGGAGCGCGGCGTCTCCATGGTCCTGCTCACTGCTTTGGTTGCGGCTCGGACTTGCCATCGTAACGCTTCGTCCACTCGGCCAGAATCGCGTCCCGATTAGCCGCTGACCAGCGCAGATCCTGCTTGATCAGCCGCGACTCATAGTCCGATGGAATGTGGGGGTCAGGCTTGGCCACGCCTGGATAAGCGACGACCGCAAAGTTTTTCGCGTACAGTTCGTTGGCACTGCGGGATGCCGCCCAGTCGGCCAGTTTGCGCGCCGCCTCCAGATGTTTCGTCCCCTTCATGATGGCCGTGGCCTCCACATCCCAGCCCAAGCCTTCTTCAGGAAACACCAGATCGATCGGCGCTCCTTCCGCCTTGCTCTTGGCGGCGCGGTATTCGAAGGAAATGCCGATGGGGAATTCGCCAGTGGCCGCCTGCTTGCAGGGTTTGGAGCCGGAATGCGTGTACTGGGCAATATTGCGGTGCAAGGCGTCCATATAGGCCCAACCGCCCTGCTCGCCAAACAGCGTCAGCCAGGCCGTGACGTCAAAATAACCAGTGCCACTGGAAGCGGGATTGGGCATAACGATCCGCCCCTGGTATTCCGGTCGGGTCAGATCCTTCCAGGTTGCGGGCTTCTTCAGGCCCAGTTTTTCCGCCTCGACTGTGTTGAAGCAGACCGTCGCGCCCCACACGTCCATGCCCACCCAGGCGGGCGGATTCGCGTCATCGACGTAGGTCTTGTCCAGCTTGTCCACGCCCTGCGGCGCATAGGGCTGGAGCATGCCTTCCTGATCCAGCACCAGCAGGGACGAAGCGGCCACCCCCAGCACCACGTCGGCCTGAGGCGCGGCCTTTTCTGCCAGCAGTTTGGCCGTGATGATACCGGTGGAATCCCGTACCCACTTGATCCGGATGCCGGGCACATCCGCCTCGAACTGCCGCTGGTAGGCCTTCAGTTGATCCGCTTCCAGCGCAGTGTAGACAGTGAGCGTGGTGTCGGCGGCCCAGGCCTGCGCGGCACACAGAACGGCAATGCCGGCGAAAAAACGGGACAAGGTCTGTGTCTGCATGAAAATCCTTCTCTCTCGTCAGACTCATTAGCGAGCGAGAAGGATTCTAGGGACTGAATGTGACCAGCGTATGAAGGTTCGGGGCCGCCCGCCCCTGGAGCATCAAATCCCCACCGCCGACACCGCCTTGGTGTTCAGATAGGCTTCCAGCGCCTCGGGGCCGCCTTCCGTGCCGTAGCCGGAATCCTTGATGCCGCCGAACGGCAGTTCGGCCGAAGGCGTGGCGGGCTGGTTGATCCACAGCATGCCCGCCTGAACCCGGCTCATCAGTTGCTGCGCATTGCGCAGTGAGCGGGTGAAGGCATAGGCGGACAAGCCATAGGGCAGGCGGTTGGCCTCGGCGATGGCTTCGTCCAGACGATCGAAGGCGCGAATGCCCGCCACCGGACCGAAGGGTTCGTTGTTGAACAGGTCCGCCTCGGTCGTCAGCCCGGCGATGAGGGTCGGCGCAAAGAAATTGCCCGTATCGCCCACGCGTGCGCCCCCCGTCAGGACCTCGGCGCCGCGCTGACGGGCATCCTGGACCACCTGTTCCATGGCCGCAACGCGGCGCGCATTGGCCAGCGGCCCCAGGGTGGTGCCCTCGGCCAGGCCATCACCCAGTTTCAGGGACTCGGCACGGGCCACGAAAGCGCGCGTGAAGGCATCGATCAGGCTGCTGTGCACCAGGAAACGTGTCGGCGAAATACACACTTGACCGGCGTTGCGGAACTTGCCAGCGGCGGAGATCTTGACCGCCAGTTCGACGTCAGCGTCCTCGGCGACGATCACAGGCGCATGACCGCCCAGTTCCATGGAAACCCGCTTCATGTGGGCACCCGCCAGTGCGGCCAGCTGCTTGCCGACCGCCGTCGAGCCGGTGAACGTGACCTTGCGGATCACAGGATGCGGGATCAGATGGCCGGAGATTTCTGCAGGATTCCCATAGACCAGGCCCACCACCCCAGGCGGCAGGCCAGCATCCACGAACGTCTGCAGCAACGCGGCCGGCGCAGCCGGGGTTTCTTCCGCTGCCTTGCACAGAAAGGAACAACCAGTCGCCAGCGCGGCACCCAGCTTGCGCACCACCTGATTGACAGGGAAATTCCAGGGCGTGAAGGCCGCCACCGGCCCCACGGGCTCTTTGATCACCAGTTGCAGGGCGGACGCATTGCGCGACGGCACGATACGGCCATACACACGCAAGCCCTCGTCGGCAAACCATTCGATGATCGTGGCGCCGGCCAGGGTCTCGGCCCGGGCTTCGGCCAGCGGCTTGCCCTGCTCGCGCGTCAACAGGCGGGCGATGTCCTCTGCGCGCTCGCGCAGCAAGGCCGCTGCGCGGCGCATCACGGCGGCGCGCTCATGCGCCGGCGTATCGCGCCAGACTTCGAATCCCCGCTGGGCAGCGGCCAGCGCACGGTCCAGGTCGGGAATCCCGGCATGGGCCACCCGGCCGATCACCTGGCCATCGGCCGGGTTGAGCACGTCCAGCGTGCGGCCATCCGCCGCATCGACCCATTGATTGTCGATCAGGAGCCGGGTATCGGGATAGGTCATCATCGTCATCGAGGAAGTCGTCATGGTTCGGAGCCGGAGGGTTGAGGAAAAATCGGGCAAACCGCCATCTGATTCAATGCCCATCCCCGATTATGCGGCAACCGCACCCAAAACAAAAAACGCACGGCTTGTTGACCGTGCGTTTTTGCGGAATGAATGGTCGGGGTGACATGATTCGAACATGCGACTCCTACGTCCCGAACGTAGTACTCTACCAGGCTGAGCTACACCCCGACGGTGCTGCTTGCGGCGGATATCCGGGCCGTAAATCACCAGGCCAGGTCCCCCGACGGGAAAATTTCAACGGTCGCGCTCGACCGCGAAAGCACAGAATTTTAGCAGACTTTCTCGATAAACGGAATCCGGCAAGGCGGACAGGGCCTCGCGGGCCAGATCGGCCTCGGCACGGGCCGCCTGACGCGTGTAATCCAGCGCATCGGTGGCATGGATGGCGTGCGCCACGGCCTCGAAATCCGCATCGCCGGTCTCGATGGCATTGCGAATCAGCGCCCGCTGTTCGGGCGTGCCGGTTTCCAGCACCCGGATCAACGGCAGGGTGGGTTTGCCCTCGCGCAGATCGTCACCCACATTCTTGCCCAGGGCCTGGACGTCGCCGCTGTAGTCCAGCACGTCGTCGATCAGTTGAAAAGCCGTGCCGATATGCCGGCCATAGGCGGCTGCGGCGGTTTCCTGCGCGGGCGAAGCGCCGGCAATGATGGCCCCCACCTGGGCGGCGGCCTCGAACAGTTTGGCGGTCTTGTAGCGCACCACCTGCAGATAGCGATCCAGGGACACGTCCGGATCATGGACGTTCAGCAGTTGCAGGACCTCGCCTTCGGCAATGATGGTGGTGGCCGCCGACAGCACGGCCATCGCGGCCATAGAGCCGGATTCGACCATCATCTCGAACGAACGCGAATACAGATAGTCGCCCACCAGGACACTGGCCGCATTGCCGAACACGGCATTGGCCGTCTCGCGGCCGCGGCGCATATCCGATTCGTCCACCACATCATCGTGCAGCAAAGTGGCCGTGTGGATGAATTCCACCACGGCGGCCAGGCGATGATGATTGTCACCCTGATAGCCCAACGCCCCCGCCACCAGCAGCAACATGGCCGGGCGCATGCGCTTGCCGCCACCACCAACGATGTAATCACCGATGGTGCGGATCAGGACGACTTCGGAATCCAGGCGGGCGCGGATGACAGCGTCGAGCGCGCGCATATCGGACACGATGGGGGCGAACAGTTCTGAGGAATTCAAGGCGGACCCGAATGCTGATGGGCAGCCGCCGCAGGCGACCGCAAAGACCCAGATTATACTTTCCGCAGAAGCCGAACACACGAATCCTCCTCAACAGGACCCAAACCCATGAACCATCCCGTGGCCGACGACCGCCTGCAGGCCCTGATCAGCCAAGCGATGGGCGTGCTGGCCCAGCTGGAGGCCTGGCTGCCCCCTGCGCCGCCCGCCATCGACTGGACCGCTCATGCCTACCGCTGGCAGCGCCGGGGCGCGCGCGGCTGGCTCGAAGCCGTCCGCCGCATCGCCCCCATCCACCTGCAGGACCTGCATCACGTCGACCGGCAGAAGGCCATCCTCGAACGCAACACCCTGGCCTTCCTGGACGGGCGGCCGGCCAACAACGTCCTGATGACCGGCGCACGCGGCACGGGCAAGAGTTCCCTGGTGCGGGCTCTGCTCGACGCCTACGCGGACCGGGGCCTGCGCCTGATCGAGATCGACAAGTCCGACCTGGGGGATCTGGGCCAGATCATCGAACTCATTCACGGCCGCCCGGAACGCTATATCGTGTTCTGCGACGACCTGTCCTTCGAAGAAGGCGAGGCCAGCTACAAAGCACTGAAATCCGCCCTGGACGGCTCGGTCGCCTCGCCGGGCGACAATCTACTGATCTACGCCACCTCGAACCGGCGCCACCTGATGCCGGAATACATGCGCGAAAACCTGGAAGCCCAGCACCAGCCCGACGGCGAAATCCACCCCGGCGAGACCGTCGAGGAAAAGATTTCCCTGTCCGAACGCTTCGGCCTGTGGCTGTCGTTCTACCCCTTTGCCCAGGACGACTATCTGGACATCGTCGGCCACTGGCTGCGGGCCCACGGCTGCAACGAAACCCAGGTCGGGGACGCGCGCACCGAAGCCCTGCAATGGGCGCTGGAACGCGGATCCCGGTCCGGCCGGGTAGCGCGCCAGTTCGCCCGCGACTGGGCAGCCCGCCATGTCTGAATCTGCCATGGCCAATCCCAAACCCTACATCCGCGTGGCCGCTGGCCTGATCATTGATCCACGGGGCCGGCTGCTGCTGGGGCAGCGCCCGGAAGGCAAGGCCTGGCCCGGCTGGTGGGAATTCCCCGGCGGCAAGATCGAGGCCGGCGAAACCGTCGAGCAGGCGCTGGCGCGTGAACTGGACGAAGAACTGGGCATCCAGGCGACCTGCGTCTATCCCTGGGTCGTGCATGTCCACGAATATCCCAAGACCATCGTCGAACTGGCCTTCTGCCAGGTCACGGCCTGGCAAGGCGAACCGCATGGCCGCGAAAACCAGGCGCTGGACTGGGTGGATCCTTGGGAAATCCGCCTGGACGAATCCGAGCACCCGATCGGCCCAGGCGGCGGTTCGTTGCTGCCGGCCGCCGCGCCACCGCTGCGCTGGCTGCGCCTGCCGATGCACTACCGCATCAGCCGGATCGGTCATCCCGGCCAGTTGTCCGGTTGGTTGGCCGACCTGCGCCAGGAACTGCTGCGCGGCCTGCGACTGGTGCAATTCCGCGAACCGGACTGGCAAGGCGATCCGGAATCACTGCACAAGGCCTTCCGGGCCGTACTGGCCCTGTGCCGCCAGCACGGTGCGCGGTGCCTGATCAACAGTGCCCATCCCGCCGCCTGGTGGCCAGAGGCCGACGGCGTGCAATTGCGCGCAACGGACGCGGCGCGCATCCTGCAGGACGACACGCGGCCCCCAGGCTGGCTGGGGGTGTCCGCCCATACAGCAGCAGACATTGAATGCGCCCGCCAACTCCAGGCCGATTTCGTGGTGCTGGGGCACGCACTGGACACGGCCAGCCACCCGGATCTTCCGGCCCTGGGCTGGGACCGGTTCCGCACCCTGGCGGACACTGCGGGCCGGCCGGTCTTCGCCATCGGCGGCCAGTCTCTGGCCACACTGGATGCGGCGCGCCGGCATGGCGCACACGGCATCGCCGCCATCCGGGGTCAACTGATCGACGGAACGACTCAATCGAACGCATAGCCGCCACCCAACGCGGCGATCAGCTTCGTCGAAGTCGTCAAGCGTTCGGCGCGCACGTCCAGGGCGGCCTGTTCCGCGCTCAGGGCGCTGGTTTGCGCCTGAACCACGCTCAAATAATCCACCAGCCCGGCCCGATACTGATTGGTGACCTGGCGCAGGGTTTCGCGGGCCGCCGCCAGCGCCCGATCCCGGGCAGCCTGTTCCGCGACCAGCGCCTGCGATTGCACCAGGGCATCTTCGACCTCGCGCAGGGCATCCAGCACGGTCTTGCGGTAGGCCGCCGCCTGGGCATCATAGGCCGCGCGTGCTGAAGCCACGGCAGCCGCACGGGCACCACCGTCGAACAGGCTCATGGCCAGGGCCGGCCCCAGGGTCCAGAACCGCGCGGGCGCCGTCAGCCAGGAGGCAAATTCTGCCGCCTGGTAGCCCCCCTGGGCACTGAGGGTCAGTTCAGGGAACCAGGCCGCCTGCGCCACACCAATGCGCGCATTGGCCTGCGCGACCCGGCGCTCGGCACCGGCCACGTCGGGGCGGCGCAGCAACAGCGCCGAGGGCACACCGACCGGCACCTCGGGCACATCTGGCAGATCGGCGCCTGCGGCCATGTGAAAGCTTGCCGGTACTTGGCCCAGCAACACGGCAATCGCATGAATCTGCTGCGCACGCTGCCAGCCCAGACGGATGCGCTGGGCGCGGGTCTGGTCCAGTTGCGCAGAAGCGGCTGCCACATCGGCCGGAGACGCCACGCCAGCCGCCAGCCGGTTGCGGGTCATCTCCAGCGCACGCGCGTATTCGTCCAGGGTGCGACCCAGCAAGGCGTCCTGCAACTGGCTGGCCCGCACCCCGAAATAGGCCTGCGCCAAGGTGGACTGCAGACTCAGGCGCATGGCAGCCAGGTCTGCGGCACTGGCCTGCTGGCCGGCGCGCGCGGCCTCGACGTCACGCCGCACACGGCCCCACAGATCGGCTTCCCAACGAACCGTCACCGATGTGCTGTACGTATTGGCAGGATTGCCGGTCCGGGACTCGCCCTGCCCGGCCCGGCTCATGGAGCCCGCCGCGCCCAAGGTCGGCAACAGGCCCGCCCGGGCCGATGACAGCGCAGCGCGGGCTTCGCGGAACTGGGCCTCGGCCCGGGCCAGGTCCAGATTCCCATGGGGCATCCGTTCCATCAGGCTGTCCAGCACCTCGTCGCCAAACAATGCCCACCAGTCGGCGGGCAGTGCACGCGGCGGGGTATCGGCCGGAATCCAGCGGCCTTCCGGCGCGTTGGCATAGGCCACCCCGACATCCTGGACGGGGCGCTGGTAATCGGGGCCGACAGCGCAGCCCGCCAGGGCCAGCACCACCACGCTGGACAACAGCGCCCGCACAACACGGCGGGCAGGCCGCCCACCCCGCGGCAGCTGCGCCGCATCCACACCATGACGCGAGAACACCGGGTCAGCCATGGGAGACAGGCGCTTGTAGCGACGAAGGGGACATGGGGCGGCGCGATCCACGCAGGCGATCCAGGCTCAGATAGACGACGGGCGTAGTGTAGAGCGTGAGCACCTGGCTGACCAACAGGCCGCCCAGGATCGTCAGCCCCAGAGGACGGCGCATTTCCACCCCCGCGCCTGTGGCCAGCAACAGCGGCAATGCGCCCAGCATGGCCGACAAGGTGGTCATCAGGATCGGCCGCAGGCGCGCCAGGCAGGCGCGGTAGATGGCCTCGCGCGGGTCCAGACCCTCGCGGCGTCGCGCCTGCAGGGCAAAATCCACCATCATGATGGCGTTCTTCTTGACGATGCCGATCAACAGAAACACGCCGATCAGCGCAATCAGGGTGAATTCCATGCCGGCCAGCCGCAGGGCCAGCAACGCCCCCACCCCGGCTGAAGGCAGCGTGGACAGGATCGTCACAGGATGAATCGTGCTCTCGTACAGCATGCCCAGCACCAGGTACATGGCCACCAGCGCCGCCACCAGCATCCAGGGCTGCTGCGCCACGGCATCGCGCATCATGGCGGCGCTCTGGTCCAGCCCCCCCTGCAGTTCCTGTGTCGGCAGGCCAATGCGCGCCACGGCCTGGTCGATGGCCGCCAGCGCCTGGCCCAGGGACACCCCGGGCGCCAGGCCAAACGCCACTGAATCGGCGGCCAGCAGACCCTCGTGATTGACCGTGCGCGGCGCGGTGCCCTCGGAAATCCGAGTGAACGCGGTCAGGGGGATACGCTCGCCCGCACCATTGAGCACCTGCAAGGCCCGCAGCGAATGCAGGTCCCGGGCATACTGAGGCTGCACCGCCATGACGACGTGATATTGGTTCAGGGTGCCGTACAGGACAGCAGCGTAGCGCTGGCTGAACGCGTTGTTCAGTACCCCCGCCAGATCCGCCATCTGTACCCCCAGCCGCCGGGCGGCATCCCGATCGACAACCAGTTCCACCCGGCGCCCCTTGTCCTCGACGTCATTGTCCACGTCAACCAGTTCAGGCAGGGCCGCCAGTGCGTTGCGCACGCGCGGCAGCCAGGCGCTCAACAAGTCCAGGTCGCTGCCCATCAGCACATAGGTATAGGAACCGGACCGCGAAGAATGGCCCACGAAGATGTCCTGCTGGGGTACCAGGAACATGCGCGCGCCGGGCGTGTGCTCGAAGTGCGGCCGCAGGCGGTTGACGACCTCGTTGGCACTGGCCGTGCGCTGATCCAGGGGCTTGAGCTGGATCTGGATGAAACTGGAATTGCTGCCACCCCGACCGCCGGCATAGGCGGTCACCGTGTCCACGGCCGGGTCTGCCAGCAGCACACGGCGAAATGCGTCCAACCGGGCCTGGGTCTCGTCAAAGGACGTGCCGGTATCGACGCGGAAAAAACCCATCAGCTGGCCCGTATCCTGCTGCGGAAAAAACCCCTTGGGGATGCTGGCGTACAGGTAGACATTCAGGCCCACCGTTGCCAGCAACAGCAGCAGGACGATGCGCCCGTGGTCCAGCGACCAGCCAAGCGAGCGCCGATAGGCAGCCTCGCAGGCCTGACCGCAACGGTGCAGCCAGCGGCGCAGCAGGCCCCGGGGCGGCGGCTCGTGTCCGGACTGCGCGCGCAGCAGGCGCGCCGCCATGACTGGGGTCAGCGTCACGGACACCAGCAGCGACACGATGATGGCCACCGACAGGGTCACGGCGAATTCCTTGAACAGCCGCCCCACCAGGCCGCCCACCAGCCACAGGGGGATGAAGACTGCGATCAGCGACAGGCTCATAGCCAGCACGGTGAAGCCGACCTCGGTCACGCCACGCAAGGCGGCGCGCGCGGGCCGCATGCCGCGTTCCATGTGGCGCATGATGTTCTCCAGCACCACAATGGCGTCATCCACGACGAAACCGGTGGCCACGATCAGGGCCATCAGGGAAATCGTGTTCAGAGTGAAACCGAACCACCACATCAGGCTGAAGGCGCTGATCAGCGACGCCGGCACGGCGACTGCCGGGATCAGGGCCGCGCGCCAGTTGCCCAGAAAGACCAGCACCACCGCCACTACCAGCACGACCGACAGCACCAGGGTCAGTTCGGCCTCGAACAGCGAAGCCCGGATGCTGGGCGTGCGGTCCTGGGCCACAGTCAGGCGCACCTGCGACGGCAGCAGGGCCTGGAACGCCGGCAGCAGGCCGCGAATGGCATCGACCGTCTCGATGATGTTGGCATCGGCCTGCCGGCGAATGATCATCAGCACGGCGGGCTGGTCGTTGAAATAACCGACCTGGTTCGTATCCTCGACCGAGTCCTCGATCCGCGCCACGTCGCTCAACCGCACCGGGCGGCCATCACGCCATTCCAGGATCAGGGCGGCATATTCCGCCGCCGTACGCAGCTGCGCGTCGGAACGGATCTGCCACTGGGTGTCGCCACGCCGCACCAGCCCACCAGGCTGCATCGTGTTCATGTCCTGCAGGACCCGGCGCACACGGTCCAGGGGGATCCCCATGGATTCAAGCGCCCTCGGATCCACCAGCACCCGCACGGCGGGCAGCGAACTGCCCCCCACAGTCACCTGCCCCACGCCATTGACCTGCGCCAGTTTCTGCGCCAGCACGGTGGACGCCAGATCGTAGAGTTCGCCGCGCGTGGCGGTATCCGAAGTCAGCGCCAGCGTCATGATGGGCGAGGACGAGGAATTCACCTTGCGATAGGTCGGATTGTCGCGCATGCCCGACGGCAGCATGGGGCGCGCGGCATTGATGGCCGCCTGGACATCACGCGCGGCACTGTTGATGTCGCGATCCAGTTCGAACATCAGCGAAATGGTGGTCTGCCCTTCGCTGCTGCGCGAGCTCATGCTGTTCAGGCCGGCAATCGCGCCCAGCGACTGTTCCAGCGGCATGGCCACACTGGACGCCATGGTCTCGGGACTGGCACCCGGCAACGAGGCCGAGACCGTAATCATCGGAAAATCCAGCTGCGGCAGCGGCGCCACCGGCAGGAATCGCAGCGCCAGCGCCCCAGCCAGCACCAGCGCCAGGGACAGCAGACAGGTGCCCACGGGCCGGCGCAGGAACAGGGCAAAAAACCGCATGTCAGCGACCCGCCGCCCGTCGCCGGCCCAGGCGCTCGAACAGCAGATAGATGACGGGGGTCGTGAACAGCGTCAGCACCTGGCTGCACAACAGCCCGCCCACCATGGCCAGACCCAGCGGCTGGCGCAGTTCAGCCCCCGAACCCGACGCCAGCATCAGCGGAATGGCACTGAAGAAGGCCGCCAGGGTCGTCATCAGAATCGGCCGGAAACGCAACAGGGCTGCTTCGCGGATCGCTGCCTGTGGCCCCAGGCCACGCTCGCGCTGGGCATCCAATGCGAAATCAATCATCAGAATGGCATTTTTCTTGACGATCCCGATCAGCAAAATGATGCCGATGACGCCAATCATGTCGAGTTCCACCCCGCCCAGCCATAGCGCCAGCAACGCCCCGATGGCAGCCGAAGGCAGAGTGGACAGGATGGTAATCGGATGGATCAGGCTTTCGTACAGCACGCCCAGCACGATATACATGGTCACCACGGCTGCCAGCAGCAGCCACAGCGTGCTTGACAGTGACGCCTGGAATGCCTGGGCCGCGCCCTGAAGACGAACCTCGATCGAATCCGGCACACCCAGCGCCACGCGCGCCGATTCAATGGCCCGGACCGCATCGGACAACGCGGCCTCCGGCGCCAGACTGAACGAGACCGTCACGGCAGGGAATTGGTCCAGGCGCTGCACGGCCAGGCGCGCCAGCCCCGGCTCGAACCGGGCTACGCTGGACAACGGCGTGACCCCACCCGAAGCCGTCGGCACATGCAGGTGCTCCAGCGCCGCAGGACCGCCGTCCAGCAGGGCCGCGCCCGCCTCCAGTACCACCCGGTACTGGGCCGACTGTGTGTAGATCGTGGAAATCAGCCGCTGGCCGAACGCATCGTACAAGGCGTCGTCGATCGATGCCTGGGTCACGCCCAGCCGGGCCGCTGCATCCCGGTTCACCACGACGGACAACGCCAGGCCACGGTCCTGCAGATCCCCGGCCACATCGCGTAGTTCCGGCAGCGCGCGCAAGGCATCCACCAGCCGGGGGGCCCACACACCCAGCGCGGTGTCATCGGGGCTGGACAGCGTCATCTGGAATTCGGCACGACTGACCTGGTCCTCGACCGACAGTTCCTGCACCGGCTGCAACCAGGTCTGCAGCCCCACGATCGGGTCCAGGGCCGCCTGCAGGCGCTCGATCACGGCGCCCGCCCGATCCTCGCGCAGGGCCAAGGGTTTGAGGGCAATCTGCAGGCGCCCCGTGTTCAACGTGACATTGTCCCCATCGATCCCGATGAAGGACGCCACCGAATCCACCGCCGGATCGGCCAGCACCCGCTCGACAGCCTGCTGCTGCAGACGATGCATGGCCTGGAACGAGGCCGACTGCGGCCCCTGGGTGATGGCCAGCAAGGCCCCGGTGTCCTGCTGCGGGAAAAATCCCTTGGGAATGGCGGCGTACAGACCCGCCGTCACGAACAGCGTCGCCACCACGGCCCACAGGGTTGCGCGTTGATGCGCCAGGACCCATTGCAAGCCCCGGTCATACGCGGCGATCAGCCGGTCCATCCAGCGTTCTTCACGCTGCCCGGATCGACCAGCCACCACGTCGCGGCCTGCCGGGCGGTCCGGCTCGCCAGACGCAGGACGGTCCGCAGCAGACTGTCCTGCGGCCTGCCTCGGCCCCAGCATGCGCGCACACATCATGGGCGTCAGTGTCAGGGAAATCAGCAGCGACAGCAGGATGGCCACGGCCAGCGTGACGGCGAATTCGCGGAACAGCCGCCCGACCACGTCCCCCATGAACAGCAGCGGAATCAGCACCGCGATCAGCGACAGGGTCAAGGACACCAGCGTGAAGCCGATCTGCCTGGACCCGCGCAACGCGGCGGCCAGCGGCGTCTCGCCTTGCTCGATATGGCGGGCGATGTTCTCGACCATGACGATGGCATCGTCCACCACGAAACCGGTCGCAATGGTCAGAGCCATCAGGGTCAGGTTGTTGATACTGTAGCCCAGCAAGGCCATCAGGGCGAAAGTCCCGACCAGGGACAAGGGCACGACCACACCGGGAATCAGCGTGGCCCGCCAGGTCCGCAGGAACACGAAGGTCACCGCCACCACCAGGACGATGGCCAGCAGCATCTCGATCTGCACATGGGCGACCGAATCGCGGATCGTGCGCGTGCGATCCGCCGCCACCTGCAGATCCACACCAGTCGGCAAGGTGGCCCGCAGGCCGGGCAACAGTGCCTGGACACGATCGACCACTTCGATCACATTGGCGCCGGGCTGGCGCTGGATGTTCAACAGAATGGCCGGCGTGCGGCCGAACCAGGCGGCCTGGTCGCGGTTTTCCGCCGCGCGGCGCACCTGCGCCACATCCCCCAGACGCAAGGGCGCGCCATTTTCGTAGGCCAGGATCAGGCGCTCGTATTCGGCCGGATCCTTGAGCTGGTCATTGACGCTGATGGTGATCGATCGCTGCGGGCCATCCAGGTGGCCCTTGGGCTGATTGACGTTGGCTTGGGTGACGGCCTTGCGCACGTCCGCCAGCGTCAGCTGATGCGCGGCCAGGGCCTGAGGATCGACCTGGATGCGCACTGCCGGACGCTGCCCCCCCGTCACGCTGACCAGTCCAACCCCGCTGATCTGGGACAGTTTCTGCGCCACGCGCACTTCGATCAGGTCGCGCACCTGCGGCAAGGGCAACGTGGGTGACGTCACCGCCAGGGTCATCACCGGCGCATCCGCTGGATTGACCTTGCTGTAGGTCGGCGGCGAGGGCATGTCCGGGGGCAACAGATTCGAAGCCGCGTTGATGGCGGCCTGCACTTCCTGTTCGGCCACATCCAGCGGCAGGCCCAGGTCGAAACGCAAGGTGATGCGCGACGAGCCGCCAGAACTGGTGGACAGCATCTGCGACAGCCCCGGCATCTGCCCGAACTGGCGCTCCAGCGGTGAAGTCACCAGCGCGGTCATGACATCCGGCCCGGCCCCTGGGTACAAGGTGGTGACCTGAATCGTGGGGAAATCGACCTGGGGCAGCGCCGACACCGGGAGTTCGCGGTAGGCCAGCAGTCCCGCCAGCGCCAGCGCGACCATGGCCAGGGCCGTGGCAATCGGCCGCAGAATGAACAGCCGCGACAGGTTCACGACCCCGGGCCCTGGGCGGCGTCTTCGGCCCCGGGCGCAATGATTTCGACCGCGCTGCCATCGCGCAGGCGGTCCGTGCCTTCGACCACGACCCGCTCGCCCGCCTGCAAGCCGGATTCGATCACGACCCGCTCGCCGTCATCCACCCCGGTGACGACCGGCACGACCCGTGCCTTGTGTTCGGCATCCACCCGATAGACGTATTCGCCTTGCGAGCCGCGCTGCACCGCCCGCAGGGGCAGCGTCAGCCCATCCTGCACGCCCAGGCGCAGGTGGACCTGGACGAACTGATTGGGAAACAGGGTTTCGTCCGTATTGTCGAAACGGGCCTTGAGCCGGACTGTGCCCGTGGCCACGTCGATCTGATTGTCCACCGCCACCAGCGTCCCGGTGGCCAGCGTTGCCCCGGCAACATCACTGAACAGGCGCACCTGCAGGTCAGGCGTGCTGCGGCGCGCTTCGAGCAACGCCTGCAAGCGTGTCTGGGGAATGGAAAAGACCACGTCAATTGGCCGGCTCTGCGTCAGCACCACCAGGCCATCGGTGTCGGAAACCCGGATCATGTTGCCCACATCGACCTTGCGCAAACCCAGGCGGCCATCAATCGGCGCACGGATCTCGGTATAGCCCAGCTGCAGGCGGGCATCGTCTACCGCCGCCTGGTCTGCTTTCGCCTGCCCCTGGAGTTCACGCACCTGGGCGCGGGCAGCATCCAGCTGCTGGCGCGCCACCGAATCCTGCTTGAACAGCTGTTCGTACCGGGCCAGGTCGCGGCGCGCCTGATCCAGCTGGGCGGCATGCTGCATCTGCTGGCCCAGGGCCCGGTCCAGCTGGACGCGAAAAGGTTCGGGATCGATCACGGCCAGCACATCACCGGCCCGCACGGACTGGCCATCGGTAAAAGCCACCGACTGCAGCGGGCCGTCCACGCGCGCACGGATGGTGACCGTCGCCAGCGGCGTGACCGTTCCCAGCGCCCGCAGCGTACGATCGATGCGGCCAGGCTCGACCGGTGCCACCGATACCGGCGTCGTCAACCCACCCATCTGGAATCTGGATGCGCCGGAACCACCCGGACCTCCCGCCCCGCCTCGCCAGACGCCCCACAGGACGAGCGCCAGCAGGCCAAGGGCCGCTGCCCACACCAGAATCCTGCGGCGCGTCCAGGCAGGCCGCGTCGTGGTGTTGATCATGACGAGGACCTACAGATTGCAGCGGGCCAGGCGAAAAGCGACATCGCGGCCGACCGGTTGGGGCTTGAGTTCATTGTCCTGGGCAGAAAAACGCACCCAGATGACGTATTTGTTGGCGCTGATTTCGGGGAAGACGTGCAGGGCCGGGTCGACCCAGACGCGCAGCAGCTGGAAAGACTTGCCGCCCAGCATTTCCTGGTAGGCCCCCTGGCCTGCCATCTGATCGCGAGCATCCCCAGCATCGCGCAGCAGCTGCAGGATCAGGGCCATGGCCTGATGCAGCGGCATCAGTGGCGCAATCCAGCCACGCAGATCGGCGATACGCGTATCAGCGGGTTTCAGCTGCCAGGAATAATAGGAGGGCATGTCAACCGGCGAAGACCCGCCAGGCACCGTGATCCGCCCGCGCAGGCTGGCGAGCCATTCGTTGTCGCGCAGGCACTGGCCGATGCGGCCCTGGCCGGACAACGCCGCCGACACGGCCTGGATTTCTGCCAGGAGCTTGTCCAGCGTGACGCCGTCCACGCCTGGGTGTTCACGCAGGGCCGACAAGGCAGAGCGATGGCGGTCCAGGTCCTGCAGAACCGCCGTGCGTACGTCGGCGCGTTCGCAGATGTCCAGCAGATCGAACAGCGTGGTCATGGCGATCTGGTGACAATGGGCGTCTTCGCCCCGGGCGAAAAAGAACAGACGGTCGAACAGATATTCGACCCTCAGCAGGGTACGTACACGTTCATTGCAGGGGTACTCGTACAGAATCACTCGCAAAAGGCCCTATCCATGAGTGGTGCGTCCATTGACCGATCGAGACGCGCAGGCATTCCAGTCCTGGTGCAGCTGGAGCACGCGCCGATACAGCGTATCCAGATCGGTCGAGCCATCATTGACGATGACATCGTCGGCCACCGCCAAGCGGTCCGCCCTGGATGCCTGAGCGGACATGATACGCTCAATGGTGGCGCGCGTCAGCCCACTGCGTGCCTGCACCCGGTCCATCTGGGTTGCGGGGTCGCAATCGACCACGCAGATCCGGTCCACCCGATCACGCCAGCGACCGGATTCCACCAGCAGCGGCACGACGAACACCAGATAGCCCCCCTGGGCCCGTTCGGCCTGGCGGCGCACGGCCAGGTCGATCAGGGGGTGGAGCACGGATTCAAGCTGCCGCCGCACAGCCGGGTCGGCGAAAGCGCGTTCGCGCATCCAGCCCCGGTCCAGGGCGCCATCCGGCCCGATCGATGCGGCGCCGAACATCGCCCGCAACGGTTCGATCGCGGCGCCGCCCGGTGCCGTCAACGCATGCGCGATCTGATCTGTATCGATGACCGAAGCCCCCCATTCGGCCAGCCATTCGGCCACCTTGGACTTGCCCGAGCCAATGCCCCCGGTCAGGCCGATGGAAAACATGACATCCCCGCATGATGATTCGGAATCACGACTGTACCGCAAGCCCCATCGCCTGTGGGATCAGCATCCAGGCCCACGCCGCCAGGGCGATGCACGGCCCGAAGGGATACGGCTGCCGCCAGCCGCCACGCTGCCCCAGCCCCCAGAACAGCCCCAGGAGACTGGCCACCCAGAGAATCCCGATGGCGGCTTCCAGGCCGAGCCAACCGGCCAGCACAGCCAGGCATTTCACGTCGCCACCCCCGAAACCATCCTGCCCGCGCAGGCGGCAATACAGCCGGGCCACCCAGGCCAGCGCGACCCAGACCAGAACAGATGCGCCCACGGCAGGCACCAGATCTTGGCACCCCAGCAGCCAGCCGGCCACCATCAACGGCAAGGTGAGCGCGTCCGGCAAAAGGCCGGTGCGCACATCGATCCAGGCCAATGCAGCCAGGCCGATCAGCAATGGCACAAACCCAAACCCGCCGCCAGCAGCCAGCAGCCCTGCGGCCAGGCCCAGCAGCACGGCGGCCACGCTATCCCGAACCCGCCGCTCTGACCCTGGCCGCAACGAGACTGCCGCTGCACCCCACAGGGTGCGCGCCGTAGCAGGCGCGCCCGCGTCCAGCCGAGAGGCATAGGCTTCGACCCAGGGCCCCAGCCAGACACCCGCCCATCCCCCCGCAACCGCAGCCAGGCCACACACTCCCCAGCCCGCCACATCCTGCGCCGCCGCGCCTGGAAAATACGCCGCCCCCTGAAACCACCCGTCCACCACCCATCCGGCCAGCGTCCCACACCCCATCGCCAAGCCTCCTGCAAATGCGTAGAATGGCGACTTCACGATCCTGTCCGCCATGACCATGCCGCGCGCCCTGTTTCTTTCGATTTCCCGCCTGCTCAGCCTGGCGCTGCTGGCCCTGCTGGCCGCCTGCGCCCAGCAGCGCGAACCTGGCTTCTATGACATTCCGCGCGGCGACACGACATCCGATGCCCGGCATCGGGCCCAGGGCGATGCCAGCACGGTTGCACCCACGCAGTTGCAATTCGGATTCGGCGCAGACAACCAGAAAAGCCCGACGCCCGGAAATGGCACCCCCACCAACGCGGCAAGCACTGGCGGGCCGGCCACCCAGCAGGTCTCCGGCGCAACCCTGCCCCGGGAACTGGCCGAAACCCGCACCTATCTGGGCACCATCGCATGCCCGGCGGGTCAGCAGGCCTGCCCGGCACGCCGCATGACCCTGACGCTGGCCCCCGATGGCCAATGGCGCGCCCGCAGCACGCCCCTGGACGACAGCACCCCCACTGTATCCATGGGCTGCTGGCATCTGGTGTCGACCGAGCCCGCCGGCATCGTGCTGCAAACCGGCGACCATGCCCGCGCCACGCTGGAATTCATCCAGTCGAATGTTCTGCGCCTGACCCGGCTGGACGGCCAGGTGCCCTTGCTGGAATCGCGCCTGACCCGCCAGGCGGATATCGACCCCATCGATGAACTGGCCGCGCACCCAGCCGAAGCTTGCGCCGCACGCTGATTCTGGCTGCCGGGGCAGTTCCATGCACAGGGGATGCCATGCCGGAATCCCCTGTGCAGGAATCCCCAGTACCGGTGCCTGAATCCCCGGCACGAAAAGACAGGCAATACCGCGTCAATTCGACTGCATTGCGCACGCGCAGTTTTCGGAATATCCGTGCCCGATGGGCTTCGATCGTGCGCTGCGTAACCCCGAGTTCAACGGCAATGTATTTGCTGGACCGCCCCTGCGTGAGATAGTCCGCTACTTCCCGTTCACGGGCCGTCAGGCAGCCCAGAGAGGCATCCTGGGCATCCTGGTATTCTTGGGTCGAGTCGCTTTCCAACATGGAAATCCCCCCTGTTCATTGTCAAACGCAAGGGGGATTCTGCATGACCTGCCTGGGAAGCGCACCTGTCAATTCTGACAGCTTGTCACGCCCTGGAAATCCAGTTTGTGGAATTCCAGATTGTCGATCAGGCGGGTGGCGCCCAGACGCGCAGCCGCCAGCACGACCAACGGTTCGCCCTCTTGGACTTCCTGCTCGGTGGGCGACATCAGATCGCGCTGGCGACGCACCGCAACGTAATCAGGGTCCCAGCCGCGCTCACGCAGCGTCTGCATGGCCTGGGCTTCTACTGCCGCCACGTCCGATCCGATTTGAATCTGGTCGCGCACCCGCTGCAACAGGCCATACAGATTGGGGGCTTCGGCCCGTTCCTGGGCACTGAGATAGCGGTTGCGGGAGGACAGCGCCAGGCCATCTTCGTCACGCACGGTTTCGTGAGCGATGATTTCCACGGGCAGCTGGAACTGGCGGCACATGGCACGCACCACCATCAGCTGCTGGTAATCCTTTTTGCCGAACACGGCCACGCGCGGCTGGACACAGGAAAACAGCTTCAGCACCACGGTGCTGACGCCCATGAAGAAATCGGGCCGGAACTCGCCTTCCAGGATCTTGCCCAGGGATTCGGCAGGCTGGATGCGGAAGTTCTGCGGTTCCGGATACAGTTCTCGCTCGTCAGGCGCAAACAGCACATAGACATCACGCTCGGCTTCGAGCTTGGCAATATCTTCGGCCAGCGTGCGGGGATAGCGGTCGAAGTCCTCGTTCGGGCCGAATTGCAGCCGATTGACGAAAATACTGGCAACCACGGGATCGCCATGCTGACGCGCCAGCCGCATCAACGACAGATGCGCGGCATGCAGATTGCCCATCGTGGGCACAAAGGCGACGCGCAACTGCCCGCGCAGCTGATCGCGCAAAGCCTCGATGGAATGGACGACTTTCACGGGGGATTCTCCGGCATCCGGCCTCAGGCCGAACGCGTGTAGGACAGTCTGACGTACAGCGGCGCATACGGTGCCGCCTGGGTAATTTCCAGCAGGGCCTCGCGGGCCAGTTCCAGCAGCGCCAGGAAATGGACCACAATGACGGCCGCCGGTTCGCCCATGCGAACGCGCTCCAGGAACAGTTCGGTGAATTCCATGAAGCGCACGTCCGACAGACGGCGCAGGATGTGGCTCATGTGGTCGCGCACGGACAGCTGTTCGCGGGTGATGCGATGGCTGGCGTTCAGGCGTGCCCGCTGCATGATCGCCGCCCAGGCTTCGCGCAGATCGTCTGCCGAGACGTCCGGCAACAGCCGCGCGACCTCGACATCGGCGGTGGCATGGGCCACCAGAAAATCCCGCCCCACGCGCGGCATGTCGTCCAGCCGCCGGGCGGCCAGTTTCATGCGCTCGTATTCGAGCAGGCGGCGCACCAGTTCGGCGCGCGGATCTTCGGGCTCTTCGCCGCTGTCGGACTGACGCACCGGCAGCAGCATGCGCGACTTGATCTCGATGAGCAGCGCCGCCATCAACAGATATTCGCCCGCCAGTTCCAGATTCGACTGCCGCACCTGTTCGACATAGGCCAGGTACTGGGCGGTGACCTCGGCCATGGGGATGTCGAGCACGTTGAAATTCTGTTTGCGGATCAGATAGAGCAGCAAGTCCAGGGGGCCTTCAAAGGCCTCCAGAAAGACCTCGAGCGCATCGGGCGGGATGTAGAGATCCTGGGGAATGGAAAACAGGGGCTCGCCGTACAGGCGCGCCAAAGCGACGTGGTCGACCACGTCGGGGGTGCTGTCTTCCGCAGGCGCCATCAAAGCGTCCAGCCCGGGATCGGGCGGCCGGGGCGGCATGACCCCGATCAAGCTTTCTGGTAGTAGACGTAGGGATCCTGGGGCACACGGGCGGCCCGGAAGCCTTCCTGTTGTTCCGGATCCAGTTCCTTGTCCCACAGGCGGGCGCGGCCGGCGAATTGGCGCGCATCCGTGTCAGGGTGGTCCGCTTTGTACTGGTTCAGGAACTGCGTCAGTTCAGAGGTGAAGTTGTTTGCCATAATAGTGCCATAGCCGATCTTCATGACCGATGGGCCCAAGTTTACTGCACTCGGCCCCGTCCCAGCCTGTTCATGCCCGAAGCCCCGCCCGCCGCCCCGTCCCGCGAAATCCGAATGATCCCATTCATCGTGGGCTGCGCGCTGTTCATGCAGATGCTGGACTCCACTGTCGTTGCCACCGCCCTGCCGGCCATGGCGCTGGATTTCGGCACCACCGTGGTGCGCATGAACGTCACCATCACCGCCTACCTGCTAGCAACGGCAGTGTTCGTGCCCATCAGCGGCTGGGCAGCGGATCGGTTCGGCGCACGCGCCGTATTCCTGGCGGCCATTGCGCTGTTCACCCTGAGTTCCATCGCCTGCGCGGCCAGCGGCACGCTGGGCCAGCTGGTGGCCGCGCGGGTCGTCCAGGGCGCTGCCGGTGCCATGATGGTGCCCGTGGGGCGCATCATCCTGCTGCGCCGCATCCCCAAGGCCGAACTGCTCAAGGCCATGGCCTTCCTGACCATTCCCGCCCTGCTGGGGCCAGTCATCGGCCCGCCTGTCGGCGGTTTCCTGGTCACGTATGCATCCTGGCACTGGATCTTCCTGATCAACATCCCGGTGGGGGTCCTGGGCATCGCCATGGTGCGGCACTGGATCGCCCGCGACGTCCCCGAAGGCCGCCCCCGGCTGGAC
>NZ_JAVERO010000139.1:0-5090 GCF_034007085.1 Castellaniella sp.
TTCCTCGGTGGGCGGTTCGCCGGGACGCATCATGCGGTAGATGGCCACCCGCGCGGCCATCTGGTCGGCGGTATCGTCCGTACGCAGCGTCTGGGAAATATAGGCGCCTTCGTTCAGTTCGTTGATGTAGAGCGTTTCGATGTCACGGATGCCCGCCGTGCGGAATTCCGCCAGCAGGGATTCGGTGATCTCGTCATTGGCCTGCGCCAGGACTTCACCGGTATCCGGGCTGACGACATTCTTGGCCAGCACGCGGCCCAGCAGGAAATCCTCGGGCACCGAAATGTGGCTGACCTTGGCTGCGGTCAGGTCGCGCAGATGCTTGGCATTGATGCGCTTGTCCTTTTCGACGATGACATTGCCTTTTTTGTCGGTAATGTCGAAACGTGCGACCTCGCCCTTCCAGCGTTCGGGCACGAATTCGAGCATGCCGCCTTCCTGGTGCAGCGCGATATGATCGAAGTTCGAGAAATAGGCCAGGATGGCTTCCGGCGTCATGCCGATGGCCTTCAGCAGGATCGTCACCGGCATCTTGCGACGGCGGTCGATGCGGAAGAACAGGATGTCCTTGGGATCGAATTCGAAATCCAGCCACGAACCACGGTAGGGAATCACGCGCGCGGAGAACAGCAATTTGCCCGAGCTGTGGGTCTTGCCGCGGTCATGTTCGAAGAACACGCCGGGCGAACGGTGCAGCTGGGACACGATGACGCGTTCCGTGCCGTTGATGACGAAAGAACCGGTATCCGTCATGAGCGGAATCTCGCCCATGTAGACTTCCTGTTCCTTGACTTCCTTGACGGTGGGCTTGCTGACTTCGCGGTCCATCAGCACCAGGCGCACCTTGGCGCGCAGCGGGGACGCGTAGGTCAGGCCCCGTTGCTGGCATTCCTTGACGTCGAACACGGGAGTGCCCAGCACGTAGCTGACGAATTCCAACCGCGCCATCTGATTGTGGCTGACGATGGGAAATATCGAATTGAAGGCTGCCTGCAGTCCTTCTTCCTTGCGCTTGGCGGGGGGCACGTCCGATTGCAGGAAGGTCTTGAACGATTGCAGCTGCGTCGCCAACAGGTAGGGAACGTCCTGGACGTCCTCGCGCTTGGCGAAGCTTTTGCGTATGCGCTTCTTTTCGGTGTACGAATAAGGCATGAGCACTCCGACTCGAGGGTTGCTTAGGCCGTCAACCACGGCCATGGTTTACGGCTCCAGAAAACCCGGCTCCGCGTGACGCAGCAGGACGTCGAGCACGGGTTTTCTGGAAACGCAAAAGCCCGGGAGGCTTTGGAAAGCGGCGAACAGACCTGAAACAGGGGTTCGGCGCTTCCCCGGGCTTCCCGGGCGCGGCAATGCGGTCTTACTTGAGTTCGACCTTGGCGCCGGCTTCTTCCAGCTTTTTCTTCGCGTCTTCGGCAGTCGCCTTGTCCGCGCCTTCCTTGATGGGCTTCGGTGCGCCATCGACCAGGTCCTTGGCTTCCTTCAGGCCCAGGCCGGTGATTTCACGAACCGCCTTGATGACGTTGACCTTGTTGGCGCCGACTTCGGCCAGGACGACCGTGAATTCGGACTGCTCTTCAGCAGCGGCGGCAGCGCCACCGGCAGCCGGGGCAGCCGCCACGGCGACAGCGGCCGCAGCAGCGGACACGCCGAACTTTTCTTCCATTTCCTTGATCAGCTCGGACAGTTCGAGCACGCTCATGGCGGCGATCGCGTCCAGGATTTCAGCTTTAGTTGCCATTTTCAGAACTCCAGATAATTGAATAAGCCAGGTTTGGTTGTCGCTTCCAGCAACGAAGAAATGCCGGCAGCCTGCTTACGCAGCCTGCTTCTGGTCGCGGACGGCCGCCAGGCCGCGCACGAACTTCGTGGGCACTTCGTTGAGCGTACGCACAAACTGAGCGATGGGCGCCTGCATGGTGCCCAGCAGCTTCGACAGCAATTCCTCGCGGGACGGCATGGTGGCCAGGGCCTTGATGCCATCCGGGTTCAACAGGCTGTTGGGCAGGGCCCCGCCTGTGATGACCAGCTTGTCATTGCTTTTCGCGAAATCGGACAGGACCTTGGCGGCCGCCACCGGATCAGCGCTGATCCCGTAGATCAGCGGACCGGTCAGCTGGGCGGACAAACCCTCGAAGGGGGTGCCGACCAGTGCGCGACGCACCAGCGTGTTCTTCAACACGCGCAGGTACACGCCCGATTCACGCGCAGTCTTGCGCAATACGGTTGCGGAGGCGACGTCCAGACCACGATACTCGGCGATGACGATCGATTGGGCACGGCCGATCTCGGCTGCGACTTCCTCGATGACCACCGCCTTTTCTTGGCGATTGAGACTCATGGTTGAACACTCCATCTAACGATGCCGGAGACCCCCCCGACATCAACCGAATGCGGCGCACCTGGTCGAGTTCATGAATGAATTCTTCCTGGGCGCCGTCTACGCTGGATCCGGCAATACGGCCCGGGATTAAGCCTCACGCCAAGGCGATCGGCTCCAGCGGTCTTTGACAGCAGCACCCGTTCCGGAGAACGGGCACGGCCCAAAGTTCTTTTGGCCGGCCTTACGCAGCCAGCGACGACAATTCGATGCGCGCGCCGCCACCCATGGTGGAGGACACGGCAACCTTGCGCAGATAAATGCCCTTGGCCGCCGCAGGACGGGCCTTGTTCAGGGCATCGATCAGCGCAGCCAGATTGGTTTGCAGCTTTTCGACATCGAAAGACGCGCGGCCGATGGTCGCATGGATGATCCCCGCCTTGTCGGTGCGGTACTGCACTTGACCAGCCTTGGCGTTCTTGACGGCAGTCGCGACGTCCGGCGTCACCGTGCCGACCTTGGGGTTCGGCATCAAGCCACGGGGACCCAGGACCTGGCCCAGGGCGCCGACGACACGCATCGTGTCGGGCGAAGCGATGACCACGTCGAAGTCGATGTTGCCGGCCTTGATGCTGGCAGCCAGATCATCCAGACCAACGATGTCCGCACCGGCGGCCTTGGCGGCATCGGCCTTTTCGCCCTGGGCGAACACGGCGACACGCACGGTCTTGCCGGTACCGGCCGGCAGCACCACGGAGCCACGGACCAGCTGGTCGGATTTCTTGGGGTCGATGCCCAGTTGCACGGCAACGTCGATGGACTCATCGAACTTGGCCGTCGCAGTTTCCTTGACCAGGGCAATGGCCTCGGCCACCGGATACAGCTTGGTGCGATCGATCTTGGCTGCAATGGCGGCAGCGCGTTTGCTCAGCTTGGCCATGATCAGACGACTCCTTCCACATCGATGCCCATGCTGCGGGCGCTGCCAGCAATGGTGCGCACGGCGGCGTCCAGATCGGCCGCCGTCAGGTCGGGCTGCTTGGTCTTGGCGATTTCCTCGGCCTGGGCACGCGTCAGCGTGCCGACCTTGGCTGAATTGGGGGTTGCGGAGCCTTTCTGGATGCTCGCGGCCTTCTTGATCAGGATCGTGGCCGGCGGAGTCTTCATGATGAACGTGAAGCTCTTGTCGGCAAAGGCCGTGATCACCACGGGAATCGGCAGCCCGGGTTCCATGCCCTGGGTCTTGGCGTTGAACGCCTTGCAGAATTCCATGATGTTCAGACCGCGCTGACCCAGCGCCGGACCGATCGGGGGAGAGGGATTGGCCTTACCAGCTGGCACTTGCAGCTTGATGAAGCCGACGATTTTCTTCGCCATGCAATGCTCCTGTCGGGTTCATGCGCCGATCCTCGATGAGACCGGCTCCCCGGGTTGAAAATTCGCCACGCCACACCCCAGCGCATCATCCCCGGACAGCGGGAAATTTTGCCGGAACATGTCCTGGCGGTAAAAAATCAGACTTTTTCGACCTGAGCGAAATCCAGCTCGACCGGCGTGGCACGACCAAAGATCGTGACCGACACACGGACCTTGCTTTTTTCGTAGTTGACTTCCTCGACGTTGCCATTGAAGTCCGCGAACGGGCCTTCCTTGACGCGCACGGTCTCGCCAATTTCGAAAAGAACCTTGGGGCGTGGTTTTTCGACGCCTTCTTCCATTTGGGAAAGGATCTTTTCGACTTCCTTTTCGGAGATGGGAGCCGGACGATTGCCGGAACCACCGAGAAATCCGGTGACGCGATTGGTGCTTTTCACCAGGTGCCAGGTTTCGTCGGTGAGATCCATTTCGACCAGGACATAGCCCGGGAAAATACGGCGCTCGGTAATCGACTTGCGACCGTCCTTGATTTCGACGACTTCCTCGGAGGGCACGAGAATGCGGCCGAATGCGTCCTGCAGGCCGGCGCGTTCGATGCGTTCGACCAGGGCCTTGTGGACGCTTTTTTCCATGCCCGAATAGACATGGACGACGTACCAGCGCTTGCTCATGCGGTTTTCGTTCCTTAGTTCCAGCCCAGCAGCAGGCCGTAGATGATCCAGCCCAGCAGCTTGTCGGCGATCCACAGCAGAGCGCCCATGGCCAGCACGAAAGCGAATACAACCGCTGTCATGCGCGTGGTTTCCTGGCGCGTGGGCCAGACGACTCGACGTGTTTCGCTGTATGCTTCGCGACCGAAGGCGAAGGTCCGCCGACCCGTGTCACTGAACCAGACGATGACCGCAGCCAGAATCAGGCCTGCGACGAAGACACCCACACGCACATAGCCAGGCTGGTCCACAAGGACCGAATACGCCACGATACCCGCAACGATCACAAGCACGGCCAGGCCGAGCTTGATGCGTTCGGCGGCACGGCTGACGGTTTCTACGTTCTGGTGAGACATATACGGGTGTTCGACACCGCTGCTGCGGCAATGAGATCGGTGGCAGGGGCAGAAGGAATCGAACCCTCAACCTTCGGTTTTGGAGACCGACGCTCTGCCAATTGAGCTATACCCCTAAACCTCGAAAAACGGTGGTGCTGCCGCACCCCCGTTTTCTGAAAAACATCGGTGGGCGGCCTGACCAGCCCACCATTGTACTACAGAATTACTTGATGATTTTGGCGACGACGCCGGCGCCCACGGTGCGACCGCCTTCGCGAATGGCAAAGCGCAGGCCTTCTTCCATGGCGATCGGCGCAATCAGGCTCACCGTCATCGACACGTTGTCAC
>NZ_JAVERO010000140.1:0-5088 GCF_034007085.1 Castellaniella sp.
GCGGATCGGACTGGCCACCAGTGGCACCGTGCCCGTTTCGGGATGCGGCATGTCGATGCGCAAGCCGCGTGCGCGCACCTGGGCATCGTCGAACACCTGCTCGATCGCATTGATCGGCCCACAGGGTACGGCACGGGATTCCAGCGCCGCAACCCAATCCGAGGTGGTGCGCGCCGTCGTCAGATGCCGCAGAATGGGGATCAGTTCGGCGCGATTTTCCACCCGCGCCCGATTGGTGGCAAAGCGCACGTCCTGCGCCAGGTCGGGACGGCCGGCTTCCTCGCAGAAGCGGGCGAACTGACCGTCATTGCCGATTGCCAGGATCATGTGGCCATCGGCCGTAGGAAAGTCCTGATAGGGCACGATGCTGGGATGCGCGTTGCCCAGCCGCCCGGGGCTGCGGCCTGTGGCCAGGTAGTTCATGGCCTGGTTCGCCAGGCAGGCGACCTGCACGTCCAGCAGCGCCATGTCCACATGCTGCCCGACCCCGGTGTGCTCGCGTGCCGCCAGCGCGGCCTGAATCGCGTTGGCGGCGTACAGGCCGGTCAGGATATCGGTCAAGGCCACCCCGACTTTCATCGGCCCGCCCCCCGGTTCGTCATCGGGCCGGCCGGTGACGCTCATCAGGCCGCCCAGGCCCTGCACCAGGAAATCGTATCCCGCACGCGCGGCGTAAGGTCCCGTCTGGCCGAATCCGGTAATGGAGCAATACACCAGGCGCGGGTTGAGCGCATGCAGGCTGGCATAGTCCAGACCGTAGCGCGCCAGGCCACCCGACTTGAAATTTTCCACCAGCACGTCGGACTGGCACACGAGCCGACGGATCAGATCCTGGCCCTCTGGGGTGGCCATGTCCACCGTCACCGAGCGCTTGTTGCGGTTGGCGCACAGATAATAGGCCGCAATGCGCGATTCCCCGCCCTGGGCATCCGGCATCCACGGCGGCCCCCAGCCGCGCGTGTCGTCGCCCGCACCGGGCCGTTCGATCTTGATCACATCCGCGCCCAGGTCCCCCAGGATCTGCGTGGCCCAGGGGCCGGCGAGAATGCGCGACAGATCCAGGACGCGGATGTGCGACAGTGCGCCCCGGGGCGCGGCCCCGGGTACGGCGGTTTCTTGCGCCATGACCGGCCTCCTCAGTTGGCGAAGGCAGCGATACCGGTGATGGCCCGCCCCAGGATCAGGGCATGCACATCGTGCGTACCCTCGTAGGTATTGACGACTTCCAGGTTGACCAGGTGGCGGGCGACGCAGAATTCATCGGAAATGCCGTTGCCGCCCAGCATGTCGCGCGCCGTGCGGGCGATGTCCAGGGCCTTGCCGCAGGAATTGCGCTTGATGATGGAGGTGATCTCGACCGGCGCCAGGCCCTCGTCCTTGAGACGGCCGACGCGCAGCACGGCCTGCAGACCCAGCGTGATCTCGGTCAGCATGTCGGCCAGCTTTTTCTGGATCAATTGATTGGCGGCCAGGGGACGGCCGAACTGCTTGCGATCCAGCACATACTGGCGCGCGGTTTCGTAGCAGGCCTCGGCGGCACCCAGCGCACCCCAGGCAATGCCATAGCGCGCCGAATTCAGGCAGGTGAAAGGCCCTTTCAGACCGCGCACATCCGGAAAGGCGTTCTCTTCCGGGACAAAGACATCATCGAGCACGATCTCGCCCGTGATCGAGGCGCGCAGGCCGACTTTGCCATGGATGGCCGGCGCCGACAGACCTTTCCAGCCTTTTTCCAGGATGAAGCCACGGATGTCGCCAGATTCGTCCTTGGCCCAGACGACGAACACATCGGCAATCGGGCTGTTGGTGATCCAGGTCTTGGCCCCGGTCAGGCTGTAGCCGCCCGGCACTTTCTTTGCCCGTGTGGCCATGGAACCCGGATCCGAACCATGGTCGGGTTCGGTCAGGCCAAAGCAGCCGATCGATTCGCCCGAGGCCAGCTTCGGCAGGTATTTCTGTTTCTGCGCCTCGGTGCCGAAGGCGTGGATGGGCACCATGACCAGCGAGCTTTGCACGCTCATCATCGAACGGTAGCCGGAATCCACACGCTCGACCTCGCGGGCGATCAAGCCATAGCAGACATAGTTCATGCCCGCGCCGCCGTACTGCTCGGGAATGGTCGCCCCCAGCAGGCCCAGTTCGCCCATCTCGCGGAAAATCGCCGGATCGGTCTTCTCGTGACGAAAGGCTTCCTGCACGCGCGGCAGCAGACTGCCCTGGGCATAGGCGCGCGCGGCATCACGCACCATGCGCTCGGTATCGTTGATCTGCTGGTCCAGCAGCAGGGGGTCGAGCCATTCGAACTGGGGACGGGAAGCGGACATGAGGGGTCTCCGAACAAATATAAACAGAATCCACAAACAGGATCAGTGATATTGACGCATACTATATGGATAACCCATGCGAGACAAACGATATAAACTGCACTATCAGTGATTTTTACTCACTCCGTAATGCGTAAACGACTGCCCAGCACCCAGGCCCTGCAGGCCTTCGAAGCCGCCGCCCGACACGAAAGCTTCACCCGCGCCGCACAGGAACTGTCCCTGACCCAGGGCGCGATCTGCCGCCAGGTCGCGGGCCTGGAGGCCCTGGTCGGCGTACCGCTGTTCCAGCGTGTACGCCGGGGAGTGCGCCTGACTGATGCGGGCGAACGCTACAGCCGGCTGGTGCGCCGTCAGCTGGATGCGCTCGAACGCGACACCCAGGCCATCATGGCCCATCAGGGCGGCGGTGTGCTGGAACTGGCGGTAGTGCCGACCTTTGCCACCCGCTGGCTGCTGCCGCGCCTGGCGACCCTGCATGTCGAACGGCCAGGGCTGCAAGTCAACATGGCCACCCGCACCCATCCTTTTCTGTTCGAAGACACAGAGTTCGATGCCGCCATCTATTCTGGCGACCCGCGCTGGCCCGGCACCCAGGCCCATTTCCTGATGCGCGAAAATCCGGTGCCGGTCTGCAGCCCGACGCTGGCGCGTGGCCCGCTGGATGCCGCCCGCATCGCCGCCCTGCCCCTGCTGCAGCAAAGCACCCGGCCCACGGCCTGGCGCGAATGGTTCGCCTCGGCGGGCGTGAGCGTGCCCGCCGCCATGGCAGGCATGCGGCTGGAACTGTTTTCCATGCTGTCCCAGGCAGCCGGCGACGGCCTGGGCGTAGCCCTGATCCCGCCCTTTCTGATCCAGCGGGAACTGGCCCAGGGGACCCTGGCCGTGCTGAATCCGCACAGCGGCCCCGGCCAGCGGGCCTTTCACCTGATCATCCCCGAGCGCAAGGCCACGCTGCCCGCATTGATGCATTTCCGGGACTGGCTGGTCGATCAAGCTGGGGCCAGGCATGCCATGGCCCCAGCAGGCCATGGCATGCCTGGCGAATCGACGCCGCTTGCACGCAGTGCCGCAGAGGGATGACGAGGGCTGCTCACAACGCCTTTGCCGCATCCTCCAGAGACTGCGTGAAGCGATCCGCCAGGGTTTCAACCTGGGCCTCGGTGATGATCAATGGCGGGCAGAAGGCCAGGCTGTCCTGGATGCCGCGCAGGATCAGGCCGTTGTCCTGAGCCAGCCGGGCGACCTGCGCGCCGGCCTTGCCCAGCGGATCAAAGGCCGCGCGCGAGGCCTTGTCGGCCACCAGTTCGACCGCCGCAATCAGCCCCACGCCCCGGACCTCGCCCACCAGGGGATGGTCCGCCAGTTCCCGCAGCCGGCGCTGCAGCACAGCCCCTGCGGCGGCGGCATTGTCCACCAGCCCACGTTCCTCGATGATGCGGATGTTCTCCAGCGCCACGGCGGCCGCCACCGGGTGGCCGCTGGCGGTGTAGCCGTGCCCGAAGGTACCCAATTCGCCGCTGTGGCGAGTGATCACGGACGCCACGCGTTCGTTCATCAGCACCGCCGCCAGCGGCTGATACGAAGAGGTCAATTGCTTGGACAGGGTCATGAAATCCGGCTCGATGCCAAACAGGTCCGAAGCGAACATCCGGCCCGTGCGCCCGAAGCCCGTGATGACCTCATCGGCGATCAGCAGCACATCGTATTTGCGGCACACTGCCTGCATCTTCGGCCAGTAGGTCTCGGGCGGCACGACCACCCCACCCGCGCCCATGACCGGTTCGCCGATGAAGGCCGCGACTGTTTCCGGGCCTTCCGCCAGGATCAGGGCCTCCAGTTCGGCGGCCAGGCGGTCGGCAAACGCCAGTTCGGTTTCACCCGGCTGGCCTTCGCGGTACCAATGAGGACAGCGTGTGTGCAGAATGCGCGGCAGAGGCAGGTCGAAGCTGCGATGGTTACCCGCCAGGCCGGTCAGGCTGGCCGAAGCCACCGTCACGCCGTGGTAGCCGCGCTGCCGGGCGATGATTTTCTTCTTGTCCGGGCGGCCCAGGGCATTGTTGTAATACCAGACCATCTTGACGATGGTGTCGTTGGCCTCGGATCCAGAATTGGTGAAGAACGCCTGGGCCATGCGTCCGCCAGTCAGGCCGATCAGTTTTTCGGCCAACTGGATCGAAGGCACGTTGGCCTTGTGGCTGAAGGTGTGGTAGAAGGGCAGCCGCTGCATCTGCTCGTACGCGACCTGGGCCAGCCGGGGTTCGCTGAAGCCCACCGCCACGCTCCACAGCCCCGCCATGCCCTCGATGTATTCCTTGCCGTTGGTGTCGTAGACATAGATCCCGTTGCCGCGATCCATGATGCAGGGGCCGATGTCCCGATGCTGGGCTGCATTGGTGTAGGCATGCAATTGGTAGGCCACGTCGCTGCGGGCCAGGGTGTCGCTCATCGTCATATCAGGATTTCCTTTTGGTTCCGTTCGTCAAAAATCGATTGCCTGCGCGACGCATCAGACGTAACAGCGAATCACGCGGGCCAGCACCTCGAAAGCTGGCCGGATCTCTTCGGGGGTCGCCCCCGCATAACCCAGCAGCAGGCCGGGCCGGGCATGCGCCCGGTCCATGTAATACGTGCTCAGTGAGCGGGTCACCACCCCCTGCCGCAAGGCGTCCCGTTCGACCGTCACATCGTCCACACCATCGGGCAGCGCCAGAATCAGGTGCAGGCCGGCGTCATCGCCCACGATGTCCAGCGTGTCGCCAAA
>NZ_JAVERO010000012.1:0-32177 GCF_034007085.1 Castellaniella sp.
AGCATCGGCGTGGCCTGACGGTTGGCATGACGATGGCGCACCAGTTCGTATTCATCGGCTATGTCTTTGATGTACGCATCGGCCTGGTCGGACATCAGGCTGGTGGCCACCCCGACAGAACGGCTGGCATCGGGCACGTAGATCACCGGCCCTTCGTAGTTGGGCGCGATCTTCACGGCGGTGTGCACCTTGCTGGTGGTGGCCCCGCCCACCAGCAGTGGAATATTGCGTTCGCGGAAATAGGGATCGCGCTGCATTTCCGAGGCCACATAGGCCATTTCTTCCAGGCTGGGCGTGATCAGCCCCGACAGGCCGACCATGTCGGCACCGATTTCCTTGGCCTTTCCCAGGATCTGGGCACAGGGCACCATCACGCCCATGTTCTCGACCTCGAAATTGTTGCACTGCAGAACGACGGTGACGATGTTTTTGCCGATGTCATGCACATCGCCCTTGACCGTGGCGATGACCAGCTTGCCCTTGGAGCGCACGTCGCCCCCGGCCTCGGCCAGCTGGCGCTTTTCTTCCTCGATGAAAGGCAGCAGATGCGCGACGGCCTGTTTCATCACGCGCGCCGATTTCACCACCTGGGGCAGGAACATCTTGCCCGAACCGAACAGATCGCCCACCACGTTCATGCCGTCCATCAACGGCCCTTCGATCACCTCGATGGGCCGCCCACCCGCCGACATGATTTCCTGGCGGACTTCTTCCGTGTCCTCGACGATGAAGGTCGTGATGCCATGCACCAGCGAATGCGTCAGGCGATCGCGCACCGGCGCCTGGCGCCATGTCAGGTCTTCCTCTTTTTTCTTGCCCGCGCCGCGCAGCGTATCGGCCAGTTCGACCAGGCGTTCAGTGGACGTGCGCTCGTCGGCCGGGTCGGTCCGGCCCAGCGGGGTCTCGCGGTTGAAGACGACGTCCTCGATCAGATCCCTGACCTTGGGATCCAGTTCGGAATAGACGCCCAGCTGACCCGCATTGACGATGCCCATGGTCAGCCCGCGCTGGGTGGCGTAATACAGCACGACGGCGTGAATGGCCTCGCGCATGGCCTCGTTGCCCCGGAACGAAAAGCTGACGTTCGAAATGCCGCCCGAGGTGCGGGCATGCGGCAGATTGTCCGTGATCCAGCCCACACTTTCGATGAAATCCAGGCCGTAGCGGTTGTGTTCTTCCAGGCCCGTGGCAATGGCAAAGACGTTGGGATCGAAAATGATGTCCTCGGGCGGGAAACCCACCTGATTGACGAGAATGTCGTAGGCCTTGGAACAGATATCGATGCGCCGCTGCAGACTGTCGGCCTGGCCATCCTCATCGAACGCCATGACCACCACGGCAGCCCCGTACTTGCGGCACAGCCTGGCCTGCTCGATGAAAGGCCCGACCCCCTCTTTCATGGAAATCGAGTTGACCACGCATTTGCCCTGCACGCAGCGCAGGCCGGCCTCGATCACCGGCCATTTCGAACTGTCGATCATCACCGGCACACGCGAGATGTCCGGTTCAGACGCCAGCAGGTTCAGGAAACGCGGCATGATGGCCAGGGCATCGAGCATGCCCTCGTCCATGTTGACGTCGATGATCTGGGCGCCGTTTTCCACCTGCTGGCGGGCCACCGACAGGGCTTCGTCGAATTTTTCCTCGCGGATCAGGCGCAGGAACATCTTGCTGCCGGTGACGTTGGTGCGCTCGCCCACATTGATGAACAGCGTGTCACGATCGAAATTGAGCGGCTCCAGGCCCGACAGGCGCGTCTTGACCGGAATGACCGGCGGCTGCCGATGCGGCAGAAAGCGCACCTTGCGGGCGATCTCGCGGATGTGATCCGGCGTGGTGCCACAGCAGCCGCCCACCACATTCACCAATCCCGCCTGGGCGAATTCTTCCAGCAGACTGGAAGTGTCGGCCGGTGTTTCGTCAAAACCCGTCTCGGCCATGGGATTGGGCAGGCCGGCATTGGGATAGACACAGACGTAGGTGTCGCAGATTTTGGACAGTTCGGCCACATAGGGACGCATCAATGCCGCGCCCAGCGCACAGTTCAGGCCGATGGTGACGGGGCGTGCGTGACGCACGGAATTCCAGAAGGCCTCGACCGTCTGCCCCGACAGAATGCGCCCGGACGCATCGGTCACCGTACCAGAGATCATCACCGGCAGGCGGATGCCACGGTCCTCGAAAATGGTTTCGATCGCAAAAATGGCCGCCTTGGCATTCAGCGTATCGAAAATGGTTTCGATCAGCAGCAGGTCCGCGCCGCCATCGATCAAGCCGTTGACCTGTTCGGTGTAGGCCACGCGCAGTTCTTCGAAGGTCACGTTGCGCGCGCCCGGATCATTGACGTCCGGCGACAGGGACGCCGTCTTGGGCTGCGGCCCGATCGCCCCGGCCACGAAACGGGGATGATCGGGGGTAGCCACCGCATCGCAGGCCTCGCGCGCCAGCCGCGCCGAGGCGACATTCAGTTCATACGCCAGATCCGGCAGGCCATAGTCGCCCTGAGCCACGCGCGTGGCGCCAAAGGTATTGGTTTCGACCACATCGGCACCGGCATCCAGATAGGCGCGATGGATCTCGCGGATGACGTCGGGCCGCACCAGGGACAGCAATTCGTTGTCGCCCTTCAGGTCGCGGTCATGATCTGTGAAGCGGTCCCCCCGGAAATCCGCCTCGGTCAGCTTGTAGCGCTGGATCATGGTGCCCATGGCCCCGTCCAGTACCACGATGCGCTGGCCCAGCAGGCGCACGAACTCGGCGCCCCGGGTATAGGATTCGATGGGATGGGGCAAGGCTGGGTAGGTCACGGAGCAGTCCAGGCAAGACAGGGAAAGGCCCATTGTATCGTCGCGTATCCCGCCAGGGCAGCGGCACTGCAGGCCCATCCAGCCGCTTCATATTTAAAGTAATACGGCGGTTTCCCGAAAAAATCCACGCGCCCCGGGAAAGCCACATGCTATAGTGCGCGGCGAAACAGGTATCCATCGGCACCCCCACCGGGTGTCGACGGATTCAAACGGGAAACAGACGGCTCACCCATGAGCCCAGCTGTGCTGCCCCCGCAACGGTGCGCATGATTTCATGCCAGCCCGATACCGGCCTGCTTCGACACCTGACCCGCCCGGCGCGGCCATCGGCATCCCCACACATGCGGGCGGACCACACGGCCCACGGGCGATTTTCCATTCCGGCGTGCGGGGACGCGCGCCATACAGGGCCTCGTCATGTCTGTCTTCATTGCGCGCCGCCTTGCGGCTGCCTGCTGTCTGCTTCCCCTGGCCGCCACGGCCCAATCCCCCCCCCCGGAATCCACCGTCCCCACCTTGCGGGATATCGTCGTCACCGCCAGCCGCAGTGCCGAACCCTTGGCCGACGCCATCGGCGACGTCACCCTCATCGGCCCGCAGCAACTGGCCGAGGCGCGCGGCGACAGCATCGCCGAGATCATCGGGCGGGCGCCGGGGGTGCAGTTCACGAACAGCGGCGGGCCGCAGACGATCACCAGCCTGTTCCTGCGCGGCGCGAATGCCAACCAGACCCTGGTGTTGATCGACGGCATGCGCGTCAACGGATCCACATCCGGAGGCGCCGCATTCCCCGCCATTGACCCGGCCATGGTCGAACGCATCGAAATCCTGCGCGGCGCCGCCAGCAGCCTGTATGGGTCGGATGCCATCGGCGGCGTGATCAATATCATCACCAAAAAAGGCGTGCAGGACCGCCCTCTGTCCGCCTGGGCCAATGCAGGCTACGGCACCCATGAAACCGCCAAATCCAGCCTGGGCCTGTCAGGCGCCGCCCAGGGCTGGGACTACAGTTTTTCGGCCAGCGCGGCGACCAGCAAGGGGTTTGACGTCCAACGCCCCCGGTTCTCCAATCAGGCCCCCAACGACATGCACTCTCCGGACAAGGACGGCTACCGCAGCCATGCGGTTTCCGGCACGCTGGGCTATCGCTGGGCAGAAGGCCACCACATCGGCCTGAGCGCCTACAACGGTTATACCGATGGGGACTTCGATGCCGCCGGCTACGATCCCCTGACCTGGGCCAGCTTCCCCCTGGAAAACGTCTATAGCCTGTATCGGCAACAAGCCTACGCGATCACCTCGACGGACCGCATCACCGATCAATGGGAAAGTGTCCTGCGCTTTGGCTGGAACAAGGACACCGTCGAATCGCGCAACCCCGCCACGTTCGACGATACCAGCAGCCTGCGTCGTATTTTTTCCTGGCAGAACAATTGGCAATTCCTGCCGCAGCATCGTCTATCGCTGGTCACCGAACGAACCGAGGAACGGATCCAGGCCCACACGCGCTATGACCGGACGGACCGGAATACGAATGCCATCGGCTTGATCTACAAGGGCCGAATCGAGCGGCTGCATGCCCAGGCCAGTGTGCGCAACGACAACTACACGGACTACGGCAACCAGACGACCGGTAGCCTGGGTCTGGATTTCGATCTGACCGATGCCTGGCAGATCGGGATCGCGGGCAATACGGGCTTTCATGCGCCGACATTCAACGACATGTACTACCCCGGCTCCGTCAATCTGGATCTCAAGCCGGAAAAATCCCGCAACATCGAAGCCCATATTGCCTACGCAGGCGAACGAACCCAGGCACGCCTGACGCTGTTCCAGAACAAAATCCGCGACCTGATCGTCTGGGACAATGCCTTGTTCAAGACCAACAACCTGGATAGCGCCACGATCCGCGGCATCACGCTGTCCGGTGAGCACGATTTCGGCGGCACCACCGTCCGGGCCAGTGCCGATTTTCTTGATCCACGCAACGATGATCCGGCCCCCGGCACCCAAAGCCAGCTGATTCGCCGCGCCCGCCAGGTCTTCCACCTGGGCGTCGAACACCGCATCCAGGCCCTGAAACTGGGCGCGGAATACCAATACACCGGCAACCGCTACGACAACGTCTACAACTCCGCCACGTTCAGGACAGAACAGACCCGCCTGGGCGGCTTCTCCCTGGTCAACCTGACCGCCACCTATGATTTCAGCAAGTCACTGGGCGTGCAGGTGCGCTGGAACAACGTGCTGGACAAGAACTACGTGCTGGTGGATGGCTACAACACACCGGGATCCAATGTGTTCGTGAACCTGTCCTGGCGGATGTAGCGATGAGGCGAGCGGCGGACGGCTTCGGCGGCAGGATGCGGCGGCGCATCCTGGGCCTGGCGGCCGCCACCTGCCTGTGCATCGGCACGGTCCACGCGACCGAAGCCTCGCCCCGCATCATCACCCTGGCGCCCAACGCCACCGAACTGGTCTACGCCGCCGGGGCCGGCGCCGACATCGTCGGCACCGTCCTGAGCAGCGACTATCCGCCTGAGGCGCGCACCATCCCGCGCGTCGGCGACGGCATCCAGTTCAGCGAGGAAAGCATCCTGGCGCTGCGCCCGACCCTGGTGATCGGCTGGCAGCCGTCCGACGTGACACGATCGCTGGCGCAGCGCCTGGCCCCGCTGGGCGTGCCCCTGATCTACACCAATCCGAAATCGCTGGACGACATCCCCCAACTGATTCGCGACCTGGGCGCGCGCCTGGGTACGCAACGCACCGCCGAAGACACGGCGCGCGACCTGGAGCGCCGCATCCGCGCCCTGCGGCCAGCGCCACCTCCACCGCAGACGGTCTTCATCGAGATCAGCGCCGATCCGCTGTACACACTGGGCCGGGACCCGCTGACCAACGATCTGCTGGCGCGTTGCGGCGGCGTCAACCCCTACGCCGACAGCACGATCCCCGCGCCGCAGATCAGCGTGGAATCGGTGCTGCACCTGAATCCCCAGGTGCTGATCCTGTCACCCTCTGGTCACGACACCCTGGCCGCACGACGGGCGTGGTGGGCGCAGCACGGCCTGGCAGCGGCCCGCACGGGCCGCATCTACGCCATCGACCCCGACCAGCTGCACCGGCCAGGGCCGCGTCTGGTGGCTGCGGCCGAAACGATCTGCGCAGACCTGCGCGACAGCCGCGCGCGGCCTTGAGGCTGGCTAATGCCAGCCAGCCAAGCATCAATTGTCCAGGCGCATTTCCAGCAAGCGCAGGGGACGATACGCATCGCGCCGCCCACCCCCACTGAACAACTGCTCCAAGGACACTGGGCGCGCCGGCGCCATGTTCATCGACAGCGAGGATGATCCGCCCGTCAGGAAGTCCAGCAATGCGAGGCAGTCATCACGCTGCAACGGCGCCCCATCGAACACCGCTTCGGGATCGTGCTTGCACTGTTTCTTGCCCTCGTCGGCTTTTTCCTGGAGCCATTTGGCACGCTGCTTGGCAGCCGCACCCTGTCCGGGCACAGCGGCAAAACCGTGCCGCGCCACCAGGGCGCGAACCCGTTGCGCATAGCCCTCGTCCTTCACACTGGCGTGCACCGCGCGGATTTCCAGTTGCTGCAGTTTTTGACCGACAGCCGCCAGAACACCCAAAGGCCCGAAAAAGGCAGCCCCGCCCAGCATGCCGGGGATTTCTTCGGCCTTGCTGTCCCCCAGGCGATCCACCCAGCGCACCAGGTCGCGCACGCGCGTCAGGTCCAGGTTGAAACTCCCGCGGAAGGCATCGGGCTGATCCAGGGAAAAGCGCAATCCTCCCTGGTCCGCCTGACCATTCAAGTCCCAGGATAGATCGAACGAGAAAGGCGGCAGATCGGTACGCCCACCGGCCTGGATCAGATCGGTTTGTGCCAGAGGACTGAAACCATCCCGGTCGGATACCGCCCGCATTTCGATGTGGGCAGTCTTGCGGTCTGCAGAGTTTTCCAGATCGGACAAGATGACGCGCTCGATGGTGACTTGCCCCGCGTCCTTGCCACCGCCCAGCCGAATCGTCACATCCTTCAGGGTTGCGGAGCCCAGCGGGGATGCGGAAAGATCCCGCCAATGCACAACATCACGCAAATTGTATTGATCCAGAAACCGATACAAGGCGTCTTCCGCACGATTGGTCGCCACCGAGGATGCCACCAACCAGCCCCCCACCACGACGACTGCTGCTGCCCCTCCAAGGGACAGGACTTTCTTTCGTTGGTCCATTTCCATCACCCCTCAGACCTGGCCTGATCAATCTGCTGCTGTGCTGCCTCTGGCGTCCAGTCCGGCATGCCATGCAACAGGCGCATGACCGCCAGTGGATCGGCCAAATCGGTACAGCCCTCTTGTTTGCAAGGCTGCACCCCGCTATCGGCACTGGGCGTGACCAATGTCATCGACAGGCCGTCTTTGTCCAGCCGTTTCGAATCCGTCGCCGCCTTGCCACGAACCGCATACCAGGACTTTTTCAGGTCCCGACCACCCACGATCCGCAAGTCATAGGGGAAATCCACCACTGCATCGGCACCCTCGTGCCCGCTGACGTGGACGATCTGCTGAAAATCCATCGTCCCCCCGGCGTACAGGCGCGCATAGGCGCGCCCCTGGAAGGGGACATAGGGCGTCGAACGGATGAAATACTGGCGCAACAGGCTATCCGGCGCGGCCTTGTCCTTGTCGACCAGTTCCTGATACTGCGCCAATTGCCGCTCGGCCTGCCGGGCCTGATTCTGCAGGGCAAGCCGCCTTTCCCAGGCCAGCTGCTGCTGGCGCTGTGCTTCTGCGCGTTCGGCCTGCTGCTGACGCAGACGTTCTTGTTCGGCCTTGCGTTGCTCACGAGAGAACACGTAGTTGTCTGCACGCGCCAACTGGAACTTCCAGTCTCCCACCGCAACTCGCTTGGCGTAATTCCAGTCGCGATTGGCCCGAATGGCGTACATCATGTGTTCGCGATCCTCGGTCAGCGCACCTTCCAGGGTGTCTGCGAAACGCACATGGACAGAGCGCGCCTGAGGCAGGGCGACCGTCTGCAACGCCGTCAATGAAGCATTCAAGGCCTGGCTGATATCGGCCGCCTGCCTGAAAATACTGTCCTGCGCCGTCATGACATCCAGATTGCCCCCCACATTCAACGGAGCCATCACATAACCGGGTGCCACCCGTACCCGCAGCAGAAAATACGCCTGAAACGCCGGGTTGTTGCCCAAGCCGAACCAGAGCGTATCCCGGCCATTGGTTCCCACGAGCGCCGCAGTCTGAACCGGTTCATCAAAAGCATAGCCATGGTTGAAATACAGCTTGTTCGTGCGCCCGATCACCGCGCCATCCGAACGCTGCAAAGTCAATTTGCCCGCCCCCTGGGCATAGCCGTCTGCCGCACATGTCACCCCTTCGGACAACAGAGACACGTACTGCGCATCCTGCCCAAGATTGAACCCGGCACGGATCTTGCAGCCATTCTGATCCTGCATTTCCTTGAGAAAGGGTGACGCCGCCAGCACAGCGGCTTCGTTTTGCGGTTTCCAGCCTTTGACGTCGAAATCAGCCGCACCCAGGGTGTCCAAAGCCCGCGCCTGCTGGGGCTCGGCCGGCGCCTGCTCAGGCGCCGGCTTTTCAGCCTCTGCCTTGGCAATGACGGCTGGCTCAGTCTCCTTCGGGTCCGACGCAGCGACACGCACATTGTCTCCACCCTGCGCCGACACGACAGGTGCTTCGGGGGGAACCGCTGCTGCCGTGCTCGGATCCGAGGGAGTCGCCGCAGCCGCTGCTACAACTGGGGCCTCAACTGGGGCCTCAACTGGGGCCTCAACCGCAGCCTCGCCAGTGCCGGAAGACACAGGCGCTACCACCATCTGCCACTGCGCTGTTTTGCTGCTGGTCCCACGCGCAACGGCCTTGCCCGCCTTGTCCTGCCCCTGCCAGGTCAAGGCGCTGGCCTGCGGGCATTGCTGTGCCATCAAGGCACCCAGCTTGGGCATCAGGCGCCCCAGCGCATCCAGGTCTGCTGGTCCATGGAACACCACACGCAAATCAGGTTGCTCCGAGCACCACGGCGTCCCTGTAGCATGTTCGACAAAGATTTCGACGTTTTCCGCCTTGGAAAAGGCCAGACGGGAAGATTCGGCCCACACAGGGCTTGCTGCCAAGGCCCCCGCCACGGCCAGCACCCAGACACGTTGATCCATCTGCATCACCCGATCTGCCATGCGCCATCCGGTTGCTGACACGCATCAACCGTCTTGGATTCGCTGCCCTGGGCTGTCGTCACGTCATACTGCACCGTGCGGCATGTCGTCTGGACGGCGATCTGGTCCACGACCGGTTTTGCGGGTTCGATCGCATCCAGATCAAAACCCTGCGACTGCGCCTGCGCGACCGTCATGGTATCCAGATCGATCGCCTGGTCGGCCTTGGCCACCGCAACCGGCTTGACCAACGGGCCATAGACATAGCCAACCGTCACCCCTTTACGACCAACGGCGATCCAATCGTTCTCGGTCCGACCCAAGGCGGTGAACGTCTGCCCATTGGACAGACTGCCGATCTTGGCATTTGACGTACTGGGGCCAGCCCGCAAATTGGTCGAGGATTTGGCCTGCCAGGTCTCGTTCAATGCATGCAGCGTCTTGACCTGAACGACATTCTGGGACCGCTTGAGGGATCCTTCGTGCGTCTGCGTCTTGGACGCAACCGGACGGATGGTGGCCTTGGCACCGCTATGATCGGACGCCCAGGTCTGGGTCTTGCCACTGGCCAGAGCGCGTTGCGTACTGGCCGCCAGGGCTTCCTGATCCTTGGCATCCAGATTGGAGCCAATCCAATTGCCCAGCGCGCCACCGGCCAACGCGCCGGCAATCATCGCAACCGTGCGGCCCGAACCCCCGCCGATCTGGCTGCCCAGGAGCACGCCAGCAACTGCCCCGACCGCGGTACCAATCGACTGCTTGGTTCCCCAGCCACCCCCACTGCCATCCGTGGCGCAGCCGGTTGCAAACAGGGTCGCTGCCAAGGCTGCAGCCAGGGCTTTCTTGGATCCCAACATGTTTCTTCCCCCTTTTTGGTGTCGCGCAGCTCTTGGCATATCCCGCCGCACAAGTTCGATCCAATAAGACAAAGCACCCATTTTATCCATAAACCAACATATATTACGAATGGCATAGACAAACTGCACGCCCCAGCACATCACGTGCGCGTCTGACAACGCCATCCCGCAAATGGATTATCCTTGCAACATGGGCCGCCGCGCCCCACGGCGGCCCGTTTCATTCGTTCCGCACCGAATCTTGCCATCATGACCTCCCCAGACCCTCTCATCATCGCCGACCGCGTCTTCCATTCCCGCCTGCTGGTCGGCACCGGCAAATACCGCGATTTCGAACAGACCCGCCAGGCCATCGAGGCCAGTGGCACGGAAATCGTCACCGTCGCCATCCGCCGCACCAATATCGGCCAGAACCCGGGCGAACCCAATCTGCTGGATTTCCTGCCGCCGGACCGCTACACCATCCTGCCCAACACGGCCGGCTGCTACACCGCCGACGATGCCGTGCGCACGCTGCGCCTGGCGCGCGAACTGCTGGATGGCCACAATCTGGTCAAGCTCGAAGTCCTGGGCGATGCCGGCAATCTGTTTCCCAACATGCCCGAAACCCTGGCCGCCGCGCGCACGCTGGTGGCCGACGGTTTCCAGGTCATGGTCTATTGCAGCGATGACCCGATCCAGTGCCGCATGCTGGAAGACATCGGCGTGGCAGCGGTGATGCCGCTGGCCTCGTTGATCGGCTCGGGCATGGGCATCGTCAACCCCTGGAACCTGCGCCTGATCATCGACCAGGCCCGCGTTCCCGTGCTGGTGGACGCCGGCGTGGGCACGGCCTCGGACGCGGCCATCGCCATGGAACTGGGCTGCGACGCGATCCTGATGAACACCGCCATTGCCGGCGCACGTGACCCGATCCGCATGGCGCACGCCATGCGCCTGGGCGTGAAAGCCGGGCGCGAGGCCTACCTGGCCGGCCGCATCCCGCGCAAATACTACAACGCCGACCCCAGTTCGCCCACCGAAGGCCTGCTGCCTTCGACCCGGGCCGCCTGATTCTTACCGGCTCTTGCGCTCGCCGGGCGTGCCGCTCCGGCGCGCCCCCTCTGCATGGAGACCGCGATGATTCCCAACACCCTGTCAATTGCCGGCGTAGACCCCTCGGGCGGGGCCGGCGTGCTGGCCGACGTCAAGACCATGAGCGCGCTGGGCGCCTACGGCATGGCCGTGATCGCCGCGCTGACCGCGCAGAACACCCATGCGGTCACCGGCATCGCCCCGGTGCCACCGGAATTCGTTGCCGCCCAGATCGACACGCTGTTTGCCGACGTGCGCGTGGACGCGGTCAAGATCGGCATGCTGGGCCAGGCCGGCGTCACCCGTGTCGTGGCCGATCGCCTGGCGCACTGGCAGCCGGCGCATCTGGTGCTGGACCCCGTCATGGTCGCCAAGAGCGGCGATCATCTGCTGGAACGCCAGGCAGTGGACGCTCTGCGCGAGGGCCTGATCCCGCTGGCCACGGTCATCACACCCAATCTTCCGGAAGCCGGCGTGCTGCTGGAACAAAGCCCGGTGGACAACCTGAAAGACATGCGCCGCGTGGCCGAACGCCTGCGCCGGCTGCTGGCCGACGACGGCGAACGCTGGGTCTTCCTGAAAGGCGGCCACCTGCCGGGCGACGACACCATCGACCTGTTGCACGACGGCGACCGACTGATCGAACTGCCGGGCCGCCGCATCGACACGCCCAACACACACGGCACCGGCTGCACGCTGTCGGCCGCACTGGCGGCCCTGCTGCCCCGCGCCCCCGGGATGCCCGAGGCGGCCCGCCACGCCAAGCGCTGGCTGGAACACGCCATCGCGGCCTCCGGCCAGCTGCACGTCGGCACAGGTCACGGACCAGTGCATCATTTCCACGCCCTTTGGGGGGCCTTGGCCTGATCCCGCGCAAGCCCACCACCCGGGCGGCTGGCCTATAATCAGGCTCGAATCAATCCTAGGTGCATCCACGCGACATGAACGCCAACGACATCACCGACGCCGATCGCGCCCGCTTCAACATGGTCGAACAGCAGATCCGTCCCTGGAACGTCCAGGACGAACAGGTGCTGCAGGCCGTCTTCGACATGCCCCGCGAACGCTTCGTCCCGCCGCATCTGCGCGCCCTGGCCTTCGCGGACACTGAACTGCCGCTGGTCATCGACGGCATCGACACCCGCGAAACCATGCTGTCCCCCAAGGTCGAAGCCAAACTGGCCGAAGAACTGCTGCTGCAGCCGACCGACTGCGTGCTGGAAATCGGCACCGGATCGGGCTATCAGGCGGCCCTGCTGTCACGGCTGTGTCAGCAGGTCACCAGCATCGAACTCGAAAGCCGCCTGACCGCATTCGCCCAGGCAAACCTCGCGCGCTGCCAGGTGCACAACGTCACCCTGGAAACCGGCGACGCGCATGCCGGCTGGGGCACGGCCGAATACGACGCCATCCTGATCACCGGCTCGGTCCCTTCGGTGCCCGACGCCCTGAAATACCAGCTGGCCGTGGGTGGCCGCCTGGTGGCCATCGTCGGCCACAAACCCATCATGACGGTCTGCCGCATCACCCGCACCAGCGCGGCCAATTTCGACACGACGTACCTGTTCGACACTTACGTCAAGCCCCTGCGCGGCACGGCGCGGTCACGCTTCAAGTTCTGATCTTGCGCAGCAGCGCCGTGGTCGATCTCTGGTGTTCGAACGGGATCGCCACGGCTCGTCCGCCCCAGCCGCGCACCACAGCGGTTTCCGGCAGCGCATCCATGTCGTAGTCGCCGCCCTTGACGATCACGTCAGGCCGCAGGGCCTGAATCAGTTCCAGCGGCGTATCCTCGGAAAACAGCACGACCCCATCCACACAGGCCAGGGCGGCCAGCAGGGCCGCCCGGTCGGCCTGCCCGTTCAGGGGCCGGTCGGGCCCCTTGCCCAGACGGCGCACGGAATCATCGGTATTGACCCCCACGATCAAGGTGGCCCCCAGTTGGGCGGCCTGATCCAGATAGGTGACGTGACCGCGATGCAGGATATCGAACACGCCATTGGTAAAGATCAGTGGCCGCAGGAAATGTCCGGCGCGCACGGCCTGTTCGCAGGCGGCACGATCGAGGATCTTGGATTCGAAGCGGGCAGGCGCCATCATCAGACACCACCTGCGCCGCGCGTCAGCGCCCAGACCGCCACGGCCAGGCCAGTCGCCAATATGCCGCACAGCACGGCCAGCAAGGTATTGGAACGGTCCTGGGCACGGCGCAGGCGTTCGAGTTCGGCCCGCATCGCCGGTCCCGGGTCAGGATGATTCAGGCGGGCATAGACCAGACGGGGGATCTGCGGCAGGATCTGCGACCACTGGCTGGCTTCCTGGTCCAGGCGCTGACGCAAGCCCCGCAGACCGACGCGCTGGTGCATCCATTTTTCCAGAAAGGGCTTGGCCGTCTGCCAAAGATCCAGGTTCGGATCCAGTTCGCGCCCCATGCCCTCGACATTGAGCAGGGTTTTCTGCAGCAGCACCAGCTGGGGCTGGATTTCCACATTGAAGCGCCGTGAGGTCTGGAACAGGCGCAGCAATACCTGACCCAGGGAAATTTCTGCCAGAGGCCGGTCGAAATAGGGCTCGCAGACGGCGCGTACGGCGCCTTCGAGTTCTTCTTCGCGCGTGGTGGGCGGCACCCAGCCGGACTCGATGTGCAACTGGGCGACCCGGCGATAGTCACGCTGGAAAAAGGCGAGGAAATTCTGCGCCAGATAGTTCTTGTCGAATTCCGACAGAGAGCCAACGATCCCGAAGTCCAGGGCAATGTAGCGCCCCAGTGTTTCCGGGTCGTCGGACACATAGATGTTGCCCGGATGCATGTCGGCATGGAAAAAACCGTCCGAGAACACCTGCATGAAAAAGATCTCGACCCCTTGGCGCGCCAGCAGCGGGATATCCACCCCCAGCGCGCGCAGGCGATCGACCTGGCTGACCGGCACGCCGCGCATGCGTTCCATGGTGAAGACCTGGCTGGCGCAGTATTCCCAGACGACCTCGGGCACCCGCAACAAGTGAGCCCGGCCGGTGTCGGGGCCGAAATTGCGCCGCAACTGGCTGCAGTTGGCGGCTTCGCGGATCAAGTCCAGTTCGTCGTGCAGGTATTTGTCGAATTCGGCCACGACCTCGCGCGGCTTGAGCCGCCGCCCATCGGGCGCCATCCGCTCGACCAGACCCGCCAGCGTGCGCAGCAGTGTCAGGTCGCGCTCGATGGCTTCGCGCATCCCCGGGCGCAGGACCTTGACCGCGACTTCGCGGCCATCGTGCAGCTCGGCAAAATGCACCTGAGCGATGGACGCCGAGGCCACAGGGTCCCGCTCGAATCGGGCAAACAGGTTCTGGGGCGTATCCCCCAGGGATTCGCGGATGATGGCGGCCGCCTGGTCAGACGGGAAAGGCGGCACGCGATCCTGCAGCCGCGCCAGTTCGTCGGCAATGTCCTGGGGCACTAGGTCACGGCGCGTGGACAGCACCTGACCGAACTTGACGTAGATCGGCCCCAGGGTTTCCAGGGCCAGGCGCAGGCGTTCACCGCGCGGACGACGGGGGCGCCGTCCCAGGCGGACGATCTTCAGCAGCCTGTGCGCCCAGGGGTGCTGGATGCCGGACAACAGCAATTCGTCAAGCCGGTAGCGCAGGCCGATCCACAGGATGTAGGCCAGGCGCAGGAAGGTCAGCATGTCCCGCCCTCCAGCCGCCGCAGGCGGGTGTCAAGGCGTTCGAGCCGGGATTCCAGTGTCTGGCGGTCCACCATCCAGGCCTGGAATGCCGTGTTCCGGACACCCAGGCCGGATTCATCGCCCAGATATTCCGCCAGATTGTCCTGCATCCGTCGCGCGGCCTGGGTCAGGCCACCAGCCAACTCGCGTGCGCCTCGGGTCAGGCGCACCGCCGCCACATCGCCGACGAGACGCGACAGATCGTCTTCCACATCCCAACGCAAGCTGCGCGCCAGATCGGACACCACATGCGCCAGACCGGCATCCCCCTGGATCCGTGCCAGACCCGTGACGCCAGCTAGGCCTTCGTCACGCCAGGCACCGGGCAGGTCGCGGCGGCGCTCGGGCGGAATGGACAGCACGACGTCAGGCACCACGGCCCGGTCGCAGGCCCGCAAGGTGCCATCGGCTGCAATCACGCATTGCAAGGTCCAGGGTTCGCCCGCCGTCAGGCGCAGCGACTTGCCGGCCTGCACCATCAGCCGTTCACTGGCCCAGGATTCTCGGCGCAGCAACGCATTCAGCCCCCGCAACAGGATTTCGGAAGGGGCAGGAAAAGGCAAGGGCAAGGGAAAAGGCATGATCATGGACGATGGGACCGTGCGCGCCGGGTCTGGGCGCAGGCCCCAGTTTACCGGTTTTGCGTAAGGGGCAGGCAGGCCCGAACGCAAGCGACCGCCCATCCCCATGGCGGGGGGGCGGCCGCAAAAACCAGGGCTGCGCAGCCGGTCAGCGCGCGTTGGTCTGCTGGATGCCGGCCAGCAGCCAGCCAGCGCCATCCGCCTTGTACAGGTTCCAGACCTCTTCGAAATGGAAGGCCTCGGATCCGACCGATTCACGCAGCATGCCCGAATAGCGCACACTGGCCAGATGGCCCCCGGCCACGGTTTCGATCCCCAGCAGTTCAGCGTTCAACAATACGACATCGGTGCGATTGCCTTCGTCGGGGCTGGGCAGGCGGGGCGTGATTTCGGCCAGCAGATCGTCCGTCAGGAATTCACGCAGGCCATCACGGTCGCCGGCATCCCACAGGGATTGAACATGCGTGAACTGGCGCTTGGCCTGATCCAGGAAGGCTGGCACATCGAAGCCTTCCGGGATGAACCAGGATGGATCCTGGGTCTGGACGGAAGACACGGCCTCGATCACCGGAGCGGCGGACGCAGCCGGGGCCGGCGCCGGGCGGCTGCCGGACAGATCGAAGCCCCCGTTCTGCGGCGCCGACTGGCGATAATGGTTACCCGACGCTGCCCCACCTGCGGCGGCGCGGGCCAGCGGCTGCTGGGTCCCACGCAGGCGGCGCACCAGGAACATGACGGCAAAGACCACCAGGCCGATCAGCAGTGCGCTGGACAGGAATTCAAGAAAGGCACCCGACAGCCCCAGACTGGACAGCAGCGCAGCGATCCCCAGACCGGCCGCAATGCCGGCGATGGGACCGAGCCAGCGGGACATGCCCGACTTGGCTGCAGTACCAGCCGCCGCCGTCCCTGCAGCTGCGCCCGCAGCGGGCGTGGCGGCACGCGGGGTGGCCTGCGCGGCAGGCGGCTTCACGGCCTGACGCTGCTTGAGCACATTGGTGGACTGGCGACCGAAGCTCATGCCACCACCCAGGCGGCGGGCATGCGCGTCCTGGGTCACGGCCAGCAGGGTCAGGGCAGCCAGCAGCAGCACTGCAGCAGCGGCCCAACGGGGTAGGCGAAGGTTCATGGAGTCTCCTAGGGACAGGGCCGCAATGCATGCACACACCGGCAACCTGACAGAAAGCTGAATGAACCTGAAAAATACCACAAAACCGAACCCCCGCGCAGCATGGGGGCAGGTTCAGTCCAGCCGGATCCCCTCGTGCAGGGCGACCACGCCGGCCGTCATGTTGAAGTACTGCACCCGCCCCAGGCCGGCCTCGCGCATCATGCCGGCCAGGGTTTCCTGGTCCGGATGCATGCGGATGGATTCGGCCAGGTAGCGATAGCTGGCCTCGTCGCCCGCCACCAACCGGCCCATTTTCGGCAGGATATTGAAGGAATACCAATCGTACGCAGGCGCCAGGGCCGGCATCACACGGGAAAATTCCAGCACCAGCAGCTTGCCGCCCGGTTTCAGGACACGGCGCATTTCCGCCAGGGCACGGTCCTTGTGCGTCATGTTGCGCAGGCCGAACGCCACCGATACCCGGTCGAAATACTGATCGGGAAACGGCAGGCATTCGGCATCGCAGACCGCTGTTGGCACGACCACGCCGCTGTCCAGCAAACGGTCGCGGCCCACGCGCAGCATGGAATCGTTGATGTCGGTCAACCAGACTTGGCCTTCGGGGCCGGCGCGACGGGCAAAGGCGCGCGCCAGGTCTCCCGTGCCCCCGGCAATGTCCAGAACCCGCATGCCTGGGCGCACCTGGGCGCGGCCAATGGTGAAGGCCTTCCAGACGCGATGCAGCCCCACCGACATCAAGTCGTTCATCACGTCATAGCGCGAGGCCACGGAATGAAAGACCTCGGCCACGCGGCGGGCCTTGTCCGTTTCCTGGACGGTCTCGAAACCGAAATGGGTCTGCGGCCCCTGGCCGGCATCTGGTGCGGGTGTACTCATGATCCGCGTATCGTACCACTGTAGAAGACCCAAAACGGTACAGGCCGTGCCCTATGTGACAGCGTCACATCAATGAAATAATGCGACCGTATGATGACAAGCGTGCCATACACGCGCTCCTGCGTCCGGAACAGCACCCCCGCACCGGACCTTGCCGCCTCGTGAGACTTGCCCCATGCCCGCTACCATCCTGCTCATTGAAGACGAACCCGCCATCCAGGAACTGCTGACCATCAACCTGCAGCATGCCGGCTACAGCGTGCGCAGCGCCCTGAGCGCACAGCAGGCGCAGGATCAGATCCAGCAAATCCTGCCCGATCTGATCCTGCTGGACTGGATGCTGCCCGACCTGCCGGGCATCCGCCTGGCCCGCCAGCTGCGCAGCGATACCCGCACCCGCGACATTCCGCTGATCATGCTGACCGCCCGCAGCGCCGAACAGGACAAGGTGGATGGCCTGGAGGCCGGGGCCGACGACTACATCACCAAGCCTTTTTCCCCGCGTGAACTGCTGGCGCGCATCAAGTCCCTGCTGCGCCGCCGGGCGCCACAACTGACCCGCGACCCGATCGAGGCCGGCGGACTGCGGCTGGAACCCGATTCCCGGCGCGTATCCGGCAACGGTCAGCCGCTGCCCATGGGACCGACGGAATTCCGCCTGCTACACTTCCTGATGACGCATGCGGAACGCGTGTACAGCCGAGGCCAACTGCTGGATCAGGTCTGGGGCGATCACGTCTTCGTCGAGGAACGCACGGTGGACGTCCACATCCGCCGCCTGCGCAAGGCCCTGTCACCTGCCGGCCTGGAAGGCGTCATCCAGACTTCGCGCGGGGCAGGCTATCGTTTCAGTATCACACATCCGCAATGAGCAAGACGCTTGTTTCCATCGCGCTCTGGGCACTGGGCGGCTGGCTGCTGGGCGCCTGGCTGGGCGCCGCCACCGGCTGGGCAGTCTTTGCCCTGGGCCTGCTGATGATGGTGCTGATCAGCGGCCTGCAACTGTCGCGTATCGCCCGCTGGGTGCGTGCCATCGACGAACCCCCGCCGCCTTCGGTCGGCCCATGGGACGAGATCCTGGCACCGATCTACCGCAAACTGAAGCAGAACCGCCTGGACCTGCAGGACCGCGCGCGCAATTTCCATCGCGCCCTGCTGGCCGCCGAGGCCCTGCCCGACGGCGCCCTGACACTGGCACCGGACAAATCCCTGCAATGGTGCAACCAGACCGCCGCCAGCCACCTGGGCCTGGACCTGGAACGGGATCGCGGCCACAGCATCCTGAATATCGTGCGCGCGCCGGAATTCGCCCGCTACGCCAGCCAGGACACCTGGGACCAGCCTTTGATCCTGCATCTGGGCAGCGACATGCAGGCCCGCACGCTGTCGTTGCACCTGGCCCCCTACGGGGTCGGCCAGTTCCTGATGGTCACGCGCGACATTACCCAGATCGAACGACTGGAAAACACCCGCAAGGATTTCGTCGCCAACGTATCCCACGAAATGCGCACGCCCCTGACGGTGCTCCTGGGTTTCGTGGAAACCTTGCAGGATCTGCCCGACGATGCGCTGACCGAAGCACAGCGCCGCCACTACCTGGACCTGATGGCCCAGCAGGCCCACAATATGCAGGCTCTGGTGGCCGACCTGCTGACCCTGTCCTCGCTGGAATCGACTCCCAACCAGGAAGGCGGCCCCGTTTCCATCGCAGCCCTGTCTCGTACCGCCCAGGCCCAGGCCCAGGCGCTGTCCGGCGGGCAGCACGTCTTCGACGTCCACCTGGACGAAACCCTGCGCATCCGCGGCCAGGACACGGAACTGGCTTCCGCCATCGGCAATCTGCTGACCAACGCGGTGCGCTACACCCCGGCAGGCGGCACGATCACCGTGCGCTGGGAACCGACCCCGGACGGGGGCGCCGCCTACCGCGTCCTGGACACCGGCATCGGCATCGACCCGACAGACATCCCACGCCTGACGGAACGCTTCTTTCGCGCCGACCGGGGCCGTTCGCGCGCCACGGGCGGCACCGGTCTGGGGCTGGCCATCGCCAAGCACGTCGCCCTGCGTCACGAGGCCACCCTGGACATCCAGAGCACGCTGGGCAAAGGCAGTGTCTTCAGCATCCTGTTCCCAGCGGCGCGCGTCTGTGCGCCTGCCGGGCACGCCGAACCAGCACCGCCACCGGCCCGGGCAGCCTGACCTGGGCGGCGCACCTGGCTACGGCCTGACTACAGGAACAAGCGGTAGGCGGGGTTCTCGGTTTCGTTCCAGCACGGGTAACCCAGCGTCGCCAGGAATTCCTTGAACGCTTTTTTATCGGCGGGCGGCACCTGGATGCCCACCAGGATGCGACCGTAATCATCACCCTGGTTGCGGTAATGGAACAGACTGATGTTCCATTCCGGATTCATGCCGCCCAGGAATTTCATCAGCGCACCAGGCCGTTCGGGGAATTCGAAACGGTACAGGACTTCGTTTTCGGCCAGGCTCGAACGCCCGCCCACCATGTAGCGCAAGTGGGTCTTGGCCATCTCGTTGCCGGTCAGGTCCAGGGTGGGGAAATCCAGCTTGCGAAAATGCGCTGCCAGTTTCTCGATTTCGGATTCCGAACGGATCTGCAGGCCCACATAGACGTGCGCCTGTTCGGCGTCGGAAATCCGGTAGTTGAATTCCGTCACTGCCCGCTGGCCCACCGCCTCGCACAGCCGCAGGAAACTGCCGCGCTTTTCCGGTAGGGTGATGGCGAACAGCGCCTCGCGCGCCTCGCCCACATCGGCACGTTCAGCCACGAAGCGCAGACGATCGAAATTCATATTCGCGCCACAGGTGATGGCCACCAGCGTCTTGCCTTTCCACTTGTGTTGGGCGACGTAGCGCTTGGCCCCGGCCAGCGCCAGCGCGCCGGCGGGTTCCAGCACGCTGCGCGTATCCTGGAAGACATCCTTGATGCCGGCACAGATGGCGTCGGTATCGACCGTGACGTAATCGTCCACGTATTCACGCGCCAGGCGGAAGGTTTCCTGCCCGACCTGCTTGACCGCCGTACCATCGGAAAACAGCCCCACATCAGCCAGCCGGACCCGGCGGCCCGCCTGGACGCTGCGCACCATGGCATCGGAATCCACGGTCTGCACGCCAATGATCTTGATTTCCGGGCGCAGTTGCTTGATATAGGCCGCCACCCCTGCGATCAGGCCCCCGCCGCCGATGGCAACGAAGACCGCATCGATGGGCCCCGGATGTTGACGCAGGATCTCCATGCCCACCGTGCCCTGGCCCGCGATCACATCGGGGTCGTCAAAGGGATGCACGAACGTCAGCCCGTCACGCGCCTGCAGTTCAGCTGCGTGCTCGGCCGCATCGGTGAAACTATCGCCAAACAGCACGACCTCGCCGCCCAGGGCGCGCACGGCGTCGATCTTGACCTGGGGCGTGGTCACCGGCATGACGATCACCGCCCGGCATTTCAGGCGGCTGGCCGCCAGCGCGACCCCCTGGGCATGGTTGCCAGCCGATGCGGCAATGACCCCGCGCCGCCGTTCGTCTTCGCTCAGGTGCGCCATCTTGTTGTAGGCCCCGCGCAGTTTGAAACTGAACACGGGCTGCGTGTCCTCGCGCTTGAGCAGCACGGTATTGCCGATCCGCTTGGAAATTCGGGGCGCCAGGTCCAGGGAAGTTTCGTGGGCGACGTCATAGACTTTGGACGTCAGAATGCGTTTCAGATAATCGACGGACATGGCGCAAATGGCGAGTAACAAAGGGAATCAAAAAGAATATCACAGGGATTGAACGGCCATCACCCACGGCCACACGCTCAACAAGCATGGTGTCGCACGCAACAGGCTACACTCCACCCACCATGGAAGCCTGGCTGCAATCTTCGATCCACACGCTGCTGACCTTGTTTGCATTGCCCAAGGTCGGGCTGCCCGCGATATTCCTCGTCAGTCTGGTGTCGGCCACGCTGCTGCCGATGGGTTCGGAACCCGCAGTCTTCGCCTACGTGCAGCTGACGCCGTCCATGTTCTGGCCTGCCGTGCTGGTTGCCACTGTAGGCAACACCCTGGGCGGCAGCATCAGCTATGCCATGGGCGCCGGGGCGGAAGCCGTCTGGCTGCGCTGGCGCGCACGGCGGCCGGAACCCGAGCATGAGAGCACGCTCGCCGGTGGCCGCTGGCATGCCCTGACATCCCACTGGTTCCAGCGGTTCGGCCCGCCCGCGCTGCTGCTGTCCTGGCTGCCCGGCATCGGTGATCCGTTGTGTGCCGTCGCCGGCTGGCTGCGCCTGCCTTTCTGGCCCTGTGTCGTCTACATGGCCATCGGCAAATTTCTGCGCTACGTCATCATGACGGCTGCGCTGCTGCACGCCTGGCCGTGGGTGAGCCGACTGCTCTGAACCACTGCCACACCCAATACCCACCACACTCGGCCATAAGCTCATCTCGAATCCATGACGTTTTGCCCTTAAACTAAGGATCCTCTGAACCAGTCCTCGCGCCGGCTATCGCTGCGATTCTCGCCTTGCATCCCATCCCGGACCCACAGCGCCCGCTTGCCGCTCGACTGGCTCGATGTTCCCTAGACGATTGCCCCTCCCGGTCCCAGGGGCGCCGCTGATTCCTCGCTACCCTCATGAACGCCCCTGTTGCCCGCGAACTGCTCGCATCCCCCCAGGCACCGCGCCTGCGCGAAATCCCCTACAACTACACCTCCTGGTCGGACCGTGAAATCGTCTGCCGGCTGCTGGGCGAGGAATCCTGGCAACTGCTGTCCGAACTGCGCTCGCAGCGGCGCACCGGCCGTTCGGCCCGGATGCTGTTCGAGGTGCTGGGCGACATCTGGGTCGTGCTGCGCAATCCCTACCTGCAGGACGATCTGCTGGACGACCCCAAGCGCCGTCACCAGTTGATCGAGGCCCTGGACCACCGGCTGGCCGAAATCGACCATCGCCGCGACGACGATCACGGCCCGCGCGATGCCCAGGTCCAGAAACTGCTGGCCGCCGCCCGCACTGCCGTCGCCGACTTCGAGGCCCGTTTCGTGGAAACGGCCGAACTGCGCCATGCCACCCTGAAAAAACTGTCCCGCCTGACCCGCCGCGACAATATCCGTTTCGACGGCCTGTCACGCGTTTCGCACGTCACGGATGCGACCGACTGGCGCGTGGAATACCCCTTCGTCGTGCTGACGCCGGACACCGAAGACGAAATCGCCGCCCTGGTGCGCGCCTGTATCCGGCTGGGCCTGACCATCATCCCGCGCGGCGGCGGCACCGGCTACACCGGCGGCGCCATCCCGCTGTCCTGGCGCTCGGTGGTCATCAATACCGAAAAGCTCGACGCCATCGGCCCGGTCGAAGCCATTGCCCTGCCAGGGGTCGAAGCCCCTGTCCATACGGTCCTGACCGGCGCCGGCGTGGTGACGCGCCGCGTGGCCGAGGCCGCCGAAGCCGCCGGGCGCGTCTTTGCCGTGGACCCGACATCGGCCGACGCTTCCTGTGTCGGCGGCAACGTCGCCATGAACGCCGGTGGCAAAAAAGCCGTACTCTGGGGCACGGCGCTGGACAATCTGGCCTGGTGGCGCATGGTGGATCCCCAGGGCAACTGGCTGGAAATCACCCGCCTGGACCACAACCTGGGCAAGATCCACGAAGTCGACGAAGCCCGTTTCGAACTCAAATGGTTCGACGGCGCCAAACGCCCGGGGCAGTCCCTGCTGAAGACCGAAATCCTGGCGATCGAAGGCCGCCGTTTTCGCAAGGCGGGCCTGGGCAAGGACGTCACGGACAAATTCCTCGCCGGCCTGCCCGGCGTGCAAAAAGAAGGTTGCGACGGCCTGATCACGGCTGCGCGCTGGATCCTGCACCGCATGCCGGCGCATACGCGCACCGTCTGCATGGAATTCTTCGGCCAGGCCAAGCTGGCCGTGCCCTCGATCGTCGAAGTCAAGCACTACCTGGAAACCCAAGGTCGAAGCCGGGGGGTGCTGCTGGCCGGCCTGGAACACCTGGACGAGCGCTACCTGCGCGCAGTCGGCTACGCCACCAAGAGCAAGCGCGGCACCCTGCCCAAGATGGTCCTGATCGGCGACATCGTCGGCGACGACGAAAACGCCGTGGCCCTGGCGGCCAGCGAAGTCGTGCGCATCGCCAATTCGCGCCATGGCGAAGGCTTCATCGCCGCCAGCCCGGAAACCCGCAAGAAATTCTGGCTGGATCGCGCACGCACCGCCGCCATCGCCCGCCACACCAATGCCTTCAAGATCAACGAAGACGTCGTGATCCCCCTGGAGCGCATGGGCGAATACACCGACGCCATCGAACGCATCAACATCGAGCTGTCCACCCGCAACAAGCTGCGCCTGGCTGATGCCCTGCAAGCCTATCTGGACGGGGACCTGCCGGTCGGCAAGGCCGAAGACCACGACGATGCCGAGCACACCCGCGACACTATCCTGTCCGCCCGCCGCCGCGACGCCCTGGACACGCTAGCCGCAGTGCGTCGCCGCTGGGCCTGGCTGCTGGACCATCTGGACGCGCCGCTGGCCGACAGCCTGGACACCCTGTCCTCACTGGGCCTGGAGGCACGCCGCCCCGAACTGGAAGAACGCCTGTCCGCCCAGCCGGACACGCGCATCATCGACCTGATCCAGGATCACACCCTGCGGATTTCCTGGAAGACCGACATTCGCAGCGCCATGGAACGCCACTTCGCGGGCGCCAAATGCGCAGCGGTCCTGGCCGGCCTGCAGGCCACCCACGACCGCATCCTGAAAAGCCGGGTCTTTGTCGCCCTGCACATGCACGCCGGCGACGGCAACGTCCATACCAATATCCCCGTCAACTCCGACGACTACGAGATGCTGCGCGAGGCCAACGACGCCGTGGCCCGCATCATGGCCATCGCCCGCAGCCTGGACGGCGTGATCTCGGGCGAACACGGCATCGGCTTGACGAAATACGAATTCCTGACCGAGGCCGAACTGGCGCCATTCCAGGACTACAAGCGGCGCATCGACCCCGAAGGCCGTTTCAACGCCGGCAAATTGATGCCCGGCGCGGACCTGACGCGCGCCTGGACGCCCAGCTTCAACTTGCTGGGCTACGAATCGCTGATCATGCAACGCACCGAGATCGGCGCCATTTCCAACGCCATCAAGGACTGCCTGCGCTGTGGCAAGTGCAAGCCGGTCTGCGCCACCCATGTGCCACGCGCCAATCTGCTCTATTCGCCCCGCAACAAGATCCTGGCCACTTCGCTGCTGATCGAGGCTTTCCTGTACGAGGAGCAGACCCGGCGCGGCGTCAGCATCCGGCACTGGGAAGAATTCGAGGACGTCGGCGACCACTGCACGCTGTGCCACAAATGCTTCAACCCCTGTCCAGTGGACATCGATTTTGGTGACGTATCCATGGAAATGCGCGCCCTGCTGCGACGCATGGGAAAAAAATCCTTCAATCCCGGCACGGCGGCATCGATGTTCTTCCTGAACGCGAAAGACCCCCGCGTCATCAAAGCCACTCGCGCCACCATGATCGGCATGGGCTACAAAGCCCAACGCCTGGCCCATGATCTGCTGGCACCCGTGGTGAAAAAACAGGTCGCCCAGCCCCCTGCCACCGTGGGCAAGGCTCCGGTGCGCGAACAGGTCATCCACTTCGTCAACAAACGGATGCCCGGTGGCCTGCCCAAGCAGACCGCCCGCAAGCTGCTGGACATCGAAGATCCGCACATCATCCCGATCATCCGCAACCCGGCAACGACGGCTCCTGACAGCGAGGCCGTCTTCTATTTCCCGGGCTGCGGATCGGAACGCCTGTTCTCCCAGGTGGGTCTGGCGACCCAGGCCATGCTGTGGCATGTGGGCGTGCAGACCGTGCTGCCGCCCGGCTATCTGTGCTGCGGCTATCCGCAGCGCGGCAACGGCCTGGCCGACAAGGCCGAACAGATGGTCACGGACAACCGCGTGTTGTTCCACCGCATGGCCACGACGTTGAACTATCTGGACATCAAGACCGTGGTCGTGAGCTGTGGCACCTGCTACGACCAGCTCGAAAGCTACCAGTTCGACAAAATCTTCCCCGGCTGCCGCCTGATCGACATCCACGAATACCTGCTGGAAAAGGGCGTGGACATCACCGGTGTCCAGGGCGTGCGCTACATCTACCACGACCCCTGCCACACCCCGATGAAGCAGCAGGATCCGATGAAGACCGTGAAATCCCTGCTGGGCGCGGACAAGGCCATCAAGACCGACCGCTGCTGCGGCGAATCCGGCACGCTGGCGGTCTCGCGCCCCGACATCTCCACCCAGGTCCGCTTCCGCAAACAGGAAGAACTGGCAAAGAACACCGCCGCCATCCGCGCCGACGGTTTCCAGGGTGAAGTGAAGATGGTCACATCCTGCCCGTCCTGCCTGCAGGGCCTGGCCCGCTATGAACAGGACACGGGCCTGTCGGCCGATTACATCGTGGTGGAAATGGCCCGGCACCTGCTGGGCGAGCACTGGATGCCGGACTATGTGAAGGCCGCGAACACGGGCGGCATCGAACGCGTGCTGGTGTAGCAGGAAACCTCTGAACAGGTCGATCGGCAAGCGGACGCTGTCTGTCGTTCGAGATGGGATTTCAGGGGTTTCCTGGGCCCCGCCCGCGCCCCGTTGCGCAGACGGGGCGCCGCGAAATCGCCTGTTGGCCGTAGGGGCATTGGCAAATGATCAAACTTGATCTATATTTGCTTTACTTGTTATTTCAGAAAATACTGAAATTGCAAAAACAAATAAACCGCCCCATGATTCTGTCTTCTCAATCCGAACGCTTCATCCTGCACTTTGGTGAAATGGGCAGCCGTTGGGGCGTGAACCGGACCGTCGGCCAGATCTATGCTCTGTTGTTCATCGCCCCGCATCCCCTGAACGCGGATGAAATCGCCGAAACCCTGCAATTCTCGCGCTCCAACGTCAGCATGGGGCTCAAGGAACTGCAGTCATGGCGTCTGGTCCGCCAGGCGAACCGGGTCGGCGACCGGCGCGATTACTACGAATCCCTGGGCGATGTCTGGGAAATCTTCCGCGTGCTCATGGAAGAAAAGCGCCGGCGCGAAATCGACCCGACGCTCAGCCTGTTGCGCGACATGCTGCTCGACGCGCCCGAAGGCGAAACCGATGTCCACGCCCGCCAGCGCATGCAGGCCATGCTGGAACTGATCGAGTTGTCCACCGACTGGTTCGACGAAATCCAGCGCCTGCCACCGGAAACCCTGCAAAACCTGATGCGGCTCGGTGCCCGCGTCCAAAAAGTTCTCGGCTTTGCCGGCAAGCTTCGCAATCCCAAACTTTCGGGGGATCCATCATGATCGACTTCGACGTCGTCAATCTGTCGCGGTTCCAGTTCGCTGCCACTGCGCTTTATCACTTCCTGTTCGTGCCGCTCACGCTCGGCCTGTCCTTCCTGCTCGCGATCATGGAAAGCGTCTATGTCATGACCGGTCGCCCGATCTGGAAGCGCATGACCATGTTCTGGGGGACGCTGTTCGGCATCAATTTCGCGCTCGGCGTGGCCACCGGCATCGTGATGGAGTTCCAGTTCGGCATGAACTGGTCCTACTATAGTCACTATGTCGGCGACATCTTCGGCGCGCCACTGGCCATCGAAGGGCTGATGGCCTTTTTCCTGGAAGCCACGTTCGTCGGCCTGTTCTTCTTCGGCTGGGATCGCCTGTCCAAACTCGGCCACCTGACCGTGACCTGGCTGGTCGCGCTGGGCACCAACCTGTCGGCCCTGTGGATCCTGGTGGCCAACGGCTGGATGCAGAACCCCGTCGGCGCGGTGTTCAACCCGGACACCATGCGCATGGAAATGACCGACTTCGCCGCTGTGCTGTTCAATCCTGTGGCCCAGGCCAAGTTCGTGCACACCGTCAGCGCCGGCTATACGACGGGTGCCATGTTCGTGCTGGCGATCAGCGCCTGGTACCTGCTGCGCAAGCGGCACATCGACCTGGCCAAACGCTCGATGGTCGTGGCCGCCAGCTTCGGCCTGGCCGCGTCGCTGTCCGTGGTCGTGCTGGGTGACGAAAGCGGCTACTTGACCACCGAACATCAGAAAATGAAGATCGCGGCCATGGAATCCATGTGGCAGACCGAACCGCCGCCGGCCAATTTCAACCTGATCGCCATCCCCAACCAGGAGGAACACAAGAACGATTTCGCCCTGGAAATCCCCTATGTGATGGGCATCATCGGCACCCGTTCGCTGACAACGCCGATGCTGGGCATCAACGATCTGGTCGCGCGGGCTGAAACGCGGGTGCGCAACGGCATCACCGCCTATGAAACCCTGCAACACATCCGCACCAACCCGGATGACCAGGACGCCCGCCAGCGCTTCGATGCCATCTGGCCCGACCTGGGCTATGGTTTGCTGCTCAAACGCTACACGCAGGATCTGTCCACGGCCACGGACGATCAGATCCACCAGGCGGCGCTCGACACCGTCCCCAACGTCGCCCCCCTGTTCTGGACGTTCCGTATCATGGTGGCCGTCGGGTTCTATCTGATCCTGTTCTTTGCCGTCGCCTTCGTGCTGGCCTCGCGCGGCCATCTGGACCGCAATCCCCGGCTGCTGAAGATCGCGCTCTGGAGCCTGCCCCTGCCCTGGGTGGCCATCGAATGCGGCTGGCTCGTGGCCGAATACGGCCGCCAGCCCTGGGTCATCGAAGGCGTGCTGCCCACCTATTACGCAGCTTCCGGCCTGACGCTCATGGACCTGGTCATCAGCCTGACCATCTTCCTGGCGCTCTACACCACCCTGCTGGTGATCGGCGTGAAAGTCATGCTGCACGCCGTCCGCAAGGGCCCCGAAGATACACATGCCCCGCAGTCCTCTGCTGCTGGCATGCCCGGACAGATTCCCCTGCAGGCTTGAACTGGAGATCGCACAATGGAAACCTTGATTCCTCTGGACTACGGCACGCTGCGCGTGATCTGGTGGGCCCTGCTGGGTGCTCTGCTGATCGGCTTTGCCATCATGGACGGCTTTGACCTGGGCGTGGCCGCGCTGCTGCCCCTGGTCGCCCGCACCGACACCGAAAGACGCGTGGCCCTGAACCTCGTCGGCCCGGTCTGGGAAGGCAACCAGGTCTGGCTGATCACGGCAGGCGGGGCCATTTTCGCCGCCTGGCCGCTGCTGTACGCCGCGTCCTTTTCGGGCTTCTATCTTGCCATGATGCTGGCGCTGCTGGCCCTGATCCTGCGGCCCGTCGGCTTCAAGTACCGCAGCAAGCTCCAAAGCCCGCGCTGGCGCAGCAACTGGGATGCCGTCCTGTGCTTTTCGGGCGTCGTCGCCGCCCTGGTATTCGGCGTGGCCATGGGCAACGTGATCCTTGGCGTGCCCGCCAGCTTCGACCCCGATACCATGCGCCCCCTCTATACCGGCCACTTCTTCCAGCTGTTCACGCCCTTTGCATTGCTGGCCGGCGTGCTGAGCGTCACGCTGGTGGCCATGCACGGCGCCGTGCTGCTGGCCTGGCGTACAGAAGGCATGGTGGCGGCCAGGGCGCGTCGCTGGGGCGCGGCGGCCGCGCTGCTGTCGATCGTCCTGTTCGTGATCGGCGGATTCTGGGTGGCCTACGGCATCGAAGGCCATGCCATCACCAGTCTCACGGAACCCGCCGCTGCTTCCAATCCGCTGGCCAAGAGCGTTGCGCTCCAGACCGGTGGCTGGCTGTGCAATTTCACGATCTGGCCCGCGATGTGGCTTGCCCCGGCCGCCGGGGTGATCGGGGCACTACTCACGGCCAGCCTGCTGTCTGCTGGCCGCAGCGGCCCCCTGGCGTTCCTGGCCTCATCCGCTTCGTTTGCAGGCGTGATCCTGACGACCGGTTTCGCGCTGTTCCCCTTCATCCTGCCCTCATCGAGCCAACCCGAGGCAGGACTGACGGTCTGGGACGCCTCATCCAGCCATCTGACGCTGTGGATCATGCTGCTCGTGACCCTGATTCTGCTGCCCATCGTCACCGCCTATACCGCCTGGGTCTACCGTGTGATGCGCGGCAAGGTCTCGGCCGAGTCGATCGATACAACCCCCCACGCCTATTAAGGAGCCGGACATGTGGTATTTTTCTTGGGTTCTGGGCCTGGGACTGGCCTGCGCATTCGGCATCCTGAATGCCATGTGGTTCGAACTGCGCGAGGGCCATGCCCACGCGCCACCCGCGCCGCTCCCGGACACTGAATGACCGATCGATCCCGCCTGGAATACGATCCGGCCATCGTCCAAGCAGCAACACCTGCCCAGACCCGGTGGCTGAAGGGTCTGGCGCGCCTGGCACGCATCCCGCTGGTCCTGGCTGCGACTGCCCCGCTGTTGGCGGGTGGCCTGCTGGTCCTGCAATCCTGGCTGCTGTCGGGCGTGCTGGAAGCCGGATTCGTCCACGGGATCGATCGCACCGCCCTGATGCAGCCGCTCGCCTGGATCGTCACACTGATCCTGATGCGTGCAGCGCTGTCCTGGGCAGGCGAACGGGCGGGGACGCTGGCGGCGGAACGCATCAAACACACGGTTCGCCAGACATTGATGCGCACGCTGCTGGCCGCAGGCCCCACCTGGACGCGACGCCAGGCATCCGGGGAACTGGCAGGTACGGTGGTCGAGCAGACCGAGGCCCTGGACGGCCATTTTTCCCGCTACCTGCCGTCCATGGCGGCGGCGGCCATTCTGCCGATCGCCTTTTCCCTGGTCATTCTGCCCGTCGATCTCATCGCCGGCCTGCTGCTGCTGGCAACCGCCCCGCTGATTCCCCTGTTCATGGCCCTGGTCGGCTGGGGAGCCGAGGCCGCCAGCCGACGTCATCTGCACACCTTCGCCCGCCTGTCGGGCCTGTTCGCCGACCGGCTGCGCGGCCTGGCCACCCTGAAACTGCATGGCCGGGCCCAGGCCGAAGCCACAGCCGTCGCCCAGGCCAGCGATACCCTGCGTGCCCGCACCCTGGCCGTCCTGCGCATCGCATTCCTGTCTTCTGCCGTGCTGGAATTTTTCGCCGCTCTGGGCGTGGCAGGCGTCGCCGTCTACATCGGCCTGAGCTATCTGGGCTATCTGGACCTGCGCCCTCAGCCCCTGACGCTCCAGGCGGGGTTCTTCTGCCTGCTGATGGCCCCGGAAGTCTATGCGCCGCTACGGCAGTTTGCAGCCCATTACCATGACCGCGCCGCTGCACGGGCCGCCGTAGCCCAGATCGAAGACACCTTTGGCTGCCTGCCAGCCACCGATCCTGCGACACCGCAGCCCACCGACAGCGTACAGGACACGCAGGCCCATGCCTGGTCTCCGGAACGCCAGGCCACGGGCCTGGCCGTGCAGGCCGGTCCATTGCGCCTGAGTCTGCCGGAACGCCCCCATCCCATCCTGAATGGGCTGACCCTGTCAGCCCGTGCGGGTGAACACATTGCGCTGCTTGGTGACAGTGGGGCAGGCAAGACCAGCCTGCTCGAAGTTCTGGCGCGGATCCAGACAGCCGACGGCCCCCTGAGCCTCGATGGCCGCCCCCTGTCCGAATGGCCGGAGGCCGTGCTGCGTGAACAGCTGATTCTGATCGGCCAACGGCCCTACCTGCTGCAAGGCTCCATCGCCGACAACATCCGGCTCGGATGCGCCAACGCAAGCCCTGAGGCCGTCGCCCTGGCCGCACAACGCGCCTGCGTGAGCGATTTTGCCCAGCACATGCCCCACGGCCTGGACAGCCAGATCGATCCGCGCGGGCAGGGCCTGTCCGGTGGTCAGGCGCAGCGCGTCGCCCTGGCACGGCTCTACCTGCGCGCGCCCCGTCTCATCCTGCTCGACGAACCCACAGCCCATCTGGACGCCGCCACGCGCGATGCCGTGCTCGACGGGCTTCTGGATTTCGCGCGCGGACGCACCCTGCTGCTGGCCACCCATTCCGCCGAAGTGGCCAGCCGGTTCCCGCGCCGGATCCAGCTGGCAGGTGGCCGCATCGAGTCCGCAGCATGAACCCCACCGACGACCCCGCATCCATCACCCAGGACGACCGGCCGATGAACCGCAGGCACCTGCTGCTGCAGATCTACCGGCGCCACTGGCCCAGCCTGGCGGCCACCGTCGCCCTGACCCTGCTGACGGTGGCGGCCGGCGCGGGTCTGCTGGGCGTTGCCGGCTGGTTCCTGGCCGGCGCAGCCCTGGCCGGGGCCGCCTCGACGAGCGCCGCGCAGGCGTTCAATCTATTCGTGCCGTCCGCACTGGTGCGCGGATTCTCGTTTCTGCGCATCGGCGCCCGCTATGCGGAGCGCCTGGCCGGCCACACCGCCACCCTGCATCTGCTGGCCACACTGCGCAGCACACTGTTCCGCGCACTGACCCGCCTGTCGCCGCGCCAATTGGGCCGCTATCGTTCGGGCGATCTGGTGGCCCGCCTGACCTCGGACGTCGATGCGCTCGACACCCTGTTCCTGACCCTGATGGCGCCTCTGCTGAGCGCCCTGCTGGCCGGCCTGGCCATGGCGGCCATCCTGGCGTGGCAACTGCCGGCTGCCGCCAGCATCGTCACAGCAGTTTTTCTCGCAGCCATCCTGCTGATCCCGGCCATCCTGCTGGTCCAGGCCCGGGCATCGGGCCAAGCCATACAGGACAGCGCGGCCCACTTGCGAACAGCCGTCCAGGAAGCCGCAGAGGGCCATGCGGACATCCGGGCCCTGGCGCTGTCGGATTCCGTCCTGCTGCATTTCGACCGATCCTGCCGACAGGCCGCGCGCGCCCGGGACACCCAGGCGGGCCTGGGTGCCAGTGGGCAAGGGCTGATTCACGCCGCCACCGGCGCCGCGCTGCTGTCCATCCTGTGGGCGGGCCTGGATGCCGTCGCACTCGGCACGCTGCACGCGCCGGTGCTGGCCGGGTTGCTGCTGGGTACCCTGGGACTGTTCG
>NZ_JAVERO010000141.1:0-5002 GCF_034007085.1 Castellaniella sp.
TCCGTCGACCAGGACCTCGGCGGCGCGGGGGCGTGTATTGTATTGGCTGGACATGGAGAAGGCATAGGCGCCTGCGGACAGGATGGCCAGCAGGTCGCCTTGTTCCAGGGGCAGTGCGCGGCCACGCGCCAGCCAATCACCGCTTTCGCAGATTGGTCCGACGATGTCGTAGGTCTCGACCGAGGTGCCGGGTCGCGGGGCGACCGGCACGACCCCGTGCCAGGCTTCGTACAGCGCAGGACGCATCAGATCGTTCATGGCGGCATCCACGATGGCGAAATTGCGTATCTCGGTGTGCTTGAGGTATTCGACCCGGGTCAGCAGCACCCCCGCGTTGCCGACCAGGGACCGCCCCGGTTCGAGGATGAGTTGCAGGTGGTCCAGTCCCCGGGCCTTCAGTGCGGCGAAGACCGGCGCCAGCAGGTCGGCTGGATCGGGCGGCGTCTCGTCCGTGTAGCGGATGCCCAGGCCCCCCCCCAGGTCCAGGTGTTTCAGGGCGATGCCGTCGGCTGCCAGGACATCGATCAGGTCCAGCAGTTTGTCGAGCGCGTCCAGGTAGGGGGCGATCTGGGTGATCTGGGAGCCGATATGGCAGTCCACGCCGACGATCTCCAGCCCTGGATGCTGCAGTGCCTGGCGGTACAGTTCGGGCGCCCGGCGGATGTCGATGCCGAACTTGTTTTCTTTCAGGCCGGTGGAAATATAGGGATGGGTGCGTGCATCGACATCGGGATTGACGCGCAGGGACACGGGGGCCCGCACCCCGAGTTCCCGGGCGATGTCGGCCAGGCGTTCGAGTTCGGCGGCCGATTCGACGTTGAAGCATTTGATCCCGGCGGCCAATGCCTTGCGAATTTCCCAGCCTTGCTTGCCCACGCCGGAAAATACGACGCGCTCGGGACTGGCGCCTGCCGCGAGAATGCGTTCGAGTTCCCCACCCGAGACGATGTCGAAGCCGGCGCCCAGGCTCTGGAATTCGTGCAGGATAGCCAGGTTGGAATTGGCCTTGACCCCATAGCAGATCAGCGCGTCATGCCCGACAATGGCCTGTGCGTAGCGCTGCCAGGCGGCGCGCAGCGCGGTACGGGAATAGACGTACAGGGGCGTCCCGTAGCGGTCGGCAAGTTCGGGCAGCGGGATGTCTTCGGCATGCAGGATGCCGTCCCGGAGAGGGAACTGGAGATCGGCAATCATGAAGGTCAGGGCTGAGAGGCGGGCTGCGGAGCCGGTGCGGACGCCGGTGGCAGTGTGGGCGGCGCCGCCAGGGTGGCGTCGGCTGGTGGCGGATCGGGCAGGCGCAGGTCGCCCTTCATGCCGCAACCGGCCAGCGCCAGCGCCAGGAGGGTGCCGGCCAGAATGCGTGTGAGGGAGGAGAGCAAGGGGCGAGTCGTCATCAGAAGGGCACGCGGACGGGTTGGGGGATGGCGGCGTCGGAATCGGCATCGGCGCCGGAGGTGGATTCGCCGCGCAGGCGATCCAGCAGCGATCCGATGCCGTCCAGGCCGTCGGCGGGTGCGCCGGGCGCGGGGTCTCCTGGCGCAGGCAGCCCGACCCGGGCGATGGCAGTGCCCGGGGGGAACTCGGAGAAATAGAAATCGCCATCGATGCGTGTCAGGCCACTGGGCAGTGGGCCGAGCGGGATTTCCGGCTGGCCCGCCAGGGCGGCACGCATGTAGTCCACCCAGATGGGCAGGGCGGCGCCGCCACCGGTTTCGCTTTGGCCCATGGACCTGGGCTGATCGAATCCCATCCAGGCCACGGCGACCAGTTTCGGGGTGAAACCGGCGAACCAGGCGTCCTGAGAATCATTGGTGGTGCCGGTCTTGCCGCCGATGTCGTTGCGCTTGAGTTCGCGGCGCGCGCGCGCGCCGGTCCCGTAGGTGGCGACGCCGCGCAGCATGTCGTCCATGACATAGGCTGTGCGCGGATCGATCACGCGTGCCAGGGTGTCACCGGCCACGGTTGGGCGAGAACGCATGATGACCTTGCCGGTGCTGTCGGTGACGTAGTCGATCAGGTAGGGGGGCACGCGGTAGCCGCCGTTGGCGAAGACCGCATATCCGCCGGCCAGCTGCAGTGGCGTCACGCTGCCGGCGCCCAGGGCCAGCGGCAGCACGGCAGGCTGGCGCGAGCGGTCGAAGCCGAAACGGGTCACGTAGTCCTGTACGTACTGGGGCCCTACCGCCTGCATGATGCGGATCGAGACCATGTTCTTGGACTTGTACAGACCCTGCCGCATGGTGAGCATGGGTTCGTAGGACCGGCCATAGTTCTTGGGGTTCCAGGCCTTGGATCCGGTCTGCTCGGCTGTCAGGGAAAACGGCTCGTCCGAAATCTGCGTGGCGGGCGTCAGGCCGCGTTCCAGGGCCGAGGCGTAGATGAAGGGTTTGAAGGATGAACCCGGCTGGCGCCATGCCTGGGTGACCCGGTTGAACTTGCCCTCGTCGAAATCGAAACCGCCCACCATGGCCCGGATGGCACCGTCCTGGGTGCTCAGTGAGACCAGGGCGGCCTGGATGGCGGGTTTGTTGATGAGTTCCCAGTAGTCGGCCGTCTTGTGTACGTAGACGACCGAGCCGCGCCGGATGCGCACGGATTCCTTGGCATTGGGCACCAGGCCGCGTGCCACGACGCGCAAGGCGCGCTTGTCGGTGATGTCGATGATCTGGCTGGCGCTGCGCGCGACGCGGACCTCGGTCGGGCTGGCCGACAGGACGATGCCGATGAGCAGATCGCCATTGTCCGGGTGTTTTTCCTGCTGCTCGTCGATCAGATCGTTGAGCGCCTCGGGGTCGGACTCGATGTTCTTGGGCAGGTCGATGTTGTCTTCGGGGCCGGTGTAGGGCGCGCGGCGGGTGTAGTCCAGAATGCCTTCGCGCACCGCCTGGTAGGCGGCTTCCTGGTCTTTGGAGTGGATGGTGGTGTAGATGTTGAAGCCGCGCGAATAGATGTCGTCCTGGTAGACGCCGTACAGCAGCTGGCGGGCCAGTTCCGCCGGATAGTCGCCGTGCAGGCCGTAGCGTCCGCCGGGAGTATTGGCCGCCGAGCGGATCACGATGGGCTGTTCCATGGCGTGCTGGTATTCCGCTTCCGTCAGGTAGCCCAGGTTGCGCATGCGGCCCAGTACATAGGCCTGGCGCGACTTGGCGCGTTCGAAATTGGCGATCGGGTTGAAGCGCGACGGGGCCTTGGGGATGCCGGCCAGCATGGCGGCCTCGGCCGGAGTGATTTCGGCCAGCGGCTTGCCGAAGTAGGTGCGGCTGGCGGCGGCAAAGCCGTAGGCCCGGTGCCCCAGGAAGATCTGGTTCATGTAGAGATCGAGGATCTGATCCTTGGTCAGGGTGGCCTCGATCTTGAAGGTCAGCAGCAGCTCGTAGAATTTGCGCGTGTAGGTCTTTTCCGACGACAGGTAGAAATTGCGCGCCACTTGCATGGTGATGGTGCTGGCGCCCTGCGTCTTGGACATGTGAATGGTGTTGGCCAGGGCGGCGCGCAGCACGCCTGCCCAGTCGATGCCGCCGTGCTGGTAGAAGCGATCGTCCTCGGCCGCCAGGATGGCGGATTTCATGACGTCCGGGATTTCGTCGAAGCGCAGGACGTTGCGGCGTTCTTCGCCGAATTCACCGATCAGGACCTTGTCGGCCGTGTAGATGCGCAGCGGCACGCGGGGCCGGTAGTCGATCATCGCCGTCAGGTCCGGCAGGTTGGGCCAGGCCAGGGCCAGCGCCAGACTCATGAGCAGCGCTCCGCACAGGCCCAGGCCGGTGAACAGCACGATCGCCTTGAGGATCAGTCGCGTGAACCAGGAACGGGTCGCCGGTGCCTTCTGCTTGGAGGAGGTTTTGGTGGATTTCATCAGAGGCGATTGTAAGCCCTGGCCGGATCGGGCCCGGATGCTGGAACGGGGTCTGTGTAACAGGATGTGCGCGGCCAGCCGATCAGCAGGCTGGCTGATGCATCGGCTGATGCGATAATACACGCAAACGAACAGTCTGATGCCCCGCCATGACCCTGGAATGCGCCCCCGATTCGATGCCGAATCCCCCTGATGGGCGGGACGGTGCGCGGTCGATTTTCCTGGTCGGGATGATGGGGGTGGGCAAGACCACGATCGGCCGCCAGCTGGCGGCCGCGCTGGGGCGCAAATTCGTCGATCTGGATCATGCCATCGAGGCCCGTTGCGGGGTCCGCATCGCGACCATCTTCGACATCGAGGGCGAGGCGGGTTTCCGCCGCCGCGAAACCGCATCCCTGGACGAATATACGCGCCGGTCCGGTCTGGTGCTGGCGACGGGCGGCGGGGCCGTGCTGGCCGCCGAAAATCGCCACATGCTGCGCACGCGTGGCTGCGTCGTCTACCTGCGGGCAGGGGCCGACGAACTCTACCGGCGTGTGGCGCGGGATCGCAGCCGGCCTTTGCTGCGCACCGAAAATCCCCGGCAGCGCATCGTCGACCTGCTCGCCCAGCGCGAACCGCTCTATGAAAGCGTGGCCGAAATCACGCTGGACACGGGCGACCAGCCGGTCGCCCAGGTGCTGCGCAATCTGCTGCCGCTGCTGCCGGCTTCGGCGGCGGCCAGGGCCCCTCTCACGGAATAGGAATCCATGCATACAGTCCAGGTCGAGACCCCCGGCGGACACTATCCCATCCATATCGGCGCGGGGCGGCTGGACGCCGTCGCGGACAGCATTCCGGCCGACGCTACGGCGATCGCCGTCGTCACCAACACCACGGTGGACGCCCTGTACGGCGCGCGGCTGCGCGCGGCACTGCAGGCCACCGGCAAGCCGCTGCTGTCCATTGAACTGCCCGACGGCGAGCAATACAAGACCTGGGAATCCCTGGACCGCATCTTCGACGCGCTGCTGGCGGCGACCCTGGATCGCAAGGCCGTGCTGGTGGCCCTGGGCGGCGGGGTGGTGGGCGACGTCTGCGGTTTCGCGGCCGCGTGCTATATGCGCGGCGTCCGTTTCATCCAGGTGCCCACCACTTTGCTGGCCC
>NZ_JAVERO010000142.1:0-4980 GCF_034007085.1 Castellaniella sp.
CATCCCTTTCCTGATCATCGACCTGGTGGTCGCCAGTCTGCTGATGGCGCTGGGGATGATGATGGTGCCGCCAGTCACGATTTCGCTGCCGTTCAAACTGATGCTGTTCGTGCTTGCCGATGGCTGGCATCTGTTGCTGGGCTCGCTGGCCCGCAGTTTCTACCAATAGGAGGCCCGCATGACCCCCGAAGCCGTCATGTCCATGACCTACCAGGCGCTGCGCGTGGCCCTGATCATGGCAGGCCCGCTGCTGCTGATGACCCTGACCGTGGGCCTGATCATCAGCATCTTCCAGGCCGCGACGCAGATCAACGAAATGACCTTGTCGTTCATCCCCAAGCTGCTGGCCGTAGGCACCACCCTGGCTCTGCTGGGTCCCTGGCTGCTCAGCACCATGGTGGACTATATCCGTTCCCTGCTCGACTCCATCCCTGGGCTGGCCGCATAGGGCCCGTTCGCGCAGGGCCATGGTTTCCTTCCAGATCGACCAACTCTATGGCTGGATCAGCGGCCTGTTGTGGCCCTTGTTCCGCATCGCCGGCCTGGTGATGCTGGCCCCGGTCCTGGGGGAATCCAGCGTGCCCATGCGGGTGAAAATCGGTTTTTCGGTCGCCATCGCCATCGTCTGCGCACCTTTGCTCGACCCGATGCCGGACATCGCCCCGGCATCCTGGAGCGGGCTGCTGATCGCCGCCCAGCAGGTGGTGATCGGCATGGCACTGGGCCTGTGCATGCGCCTGGTCTTCACCGCGGCAATGATGGCGGGAGAATTCGTGGGCCTGCCGATGGGCCTGGCATTCGCCTCGTTCTTCGATCCGGCCACGGGCGCCAACACGGCGGTGCTGTCGCGCCTGATCAATCTCGTGGCGATGCTGATCTTCCTGGCCGTCAATGGTCATCTGCTGATGCTCGACGGCCTGGTACGCACCTTTGACCTGCTGCCCGTAGGCGCGCCCCTGATGGCCGATGGCTGGGGTGCGCTGCTGGAATGGAGCGCCCAGATCTGGGTTTCCGGCATCCTGCTGGCCTTGCCGCTGATCATCGTGCTGTTGACGATCAACCTGTCCCTGGGGATCCTGAACCGCACGGCGCAGCAACTGTCGGTATTCGCCGTCGGTTTTCCGATCTCGCTGACCACGGGCCTGATCACGCTGGCCATCGTGCTGCCCCAAAGCGGTGATTTCATGGCCAGTCTGTTCGAAGGCGGCTACCAGGCGATGGCCCGCATCGCACGCGGCCTGGCCGGACTGTAGGCGCTGATACCACACGCGTCACCCCTGGAGTCAGGCGGGCGCTTGGCCCGGAACGAGATCAACGACCCGGTTTCCGCACTGGATATGTGACGCCTGGGATGACCTTCGTGCCAGCGGGCAACAAAGGCTGGGCGGCGGGCGCAGCCGGTGCCGGAATGGCCAGGGACGCTGGCTCGATGGCCGCGCCCGCCGGCTCGGCGGCGGGCGGTGGTGCAGATTCCGGAGCCGACTGCACCACGACGGTCCGGGGCGGTGCTTCACGCGCAATCCGTTCCTGTTCCGCCTGAGCCTCACGGTCGGCTTCTGCTGCCGTTCGCGGATGCCGCTTCAGCGGCAGATTGACCGAATGCTCCATGCGCTGGAACAGGCCGTCCGGCCCAAAGCGCAACCACGCTTCCTGGCGGAAATACACTGCATCCGTGGCGATAGTGCCCTTGTAGGCCCAGCGCGCCAGGGTGGTGTCCCCCTGTTGCCAGACATCCACCGGCTGGGCACCCAGATACCCGGATGCCTGCTCCATCGTCGTGCGCCCCGTCACGATGCGGTTCAGCCCCGCCGTGTTGAACGATTCACCGGTCGATGAGCATGCCGCCAGCAGCGCCACGAAAGCGGCCGGCATCACGCGCCCGACCCGGCGTCCGTATCCCGTGGCCGCAGATTCGATCGCGTCCTGTTCTGGACGCCTGCGCGAGAACCAAGATGTCATATTCAGAATTCCTCCCATTCTTCCTCGCGCGCCACTGGACGGGCTGGCGCAGCCAGCCGCTGGGTGGGCCGCTGCGACGATGATGGTCCGGCGTCTTTGCGCGGATGACGCGCGGCTCCATCAGGCTCTGCCGCCGATTCCTGGTTTGGTTCGGGACCGACGGCCACGGCAGCCCCCGATGCCGACGTGTTCTGAGGCCGCACAGCAGCCTGCGGCAATACGTCCAGGTCCTGCGCAACGTCATCCACCTGGAACACGGCCAGCGCCTGATTGATTTCGGCAGCCAGGGATTCCAGGGATCCAGCCGATTCCGCTGCCTGCTGTACCAGCAGCACGTTCTGTTGAGTCACGGCGTCCATCTGCGCAACCGCCCGATTGATCTGATCGATACCCGAAGACTGCTCGATGGTGGCCGCCGTGATCTCGCCCATGATGTCCGACACGCGCGTGACGGCCTGGACGATTTCTCGCATGGTCTCGCCGGCCCGCTGAACCTGGGACGATCCAGCGCCAACACGGCTGACGGAATCCTCGATCAGCGTCTTGATTTCCTTGGCGGCACCGGCCGAACGCTGCGCCAGCGCGCGGACCTCGCCGGCGACCACGGCAAAGCCACGGCCTTGTTCCCCGGCGCGGGCGGCTTCGACGGCTGCATTCAAGGCCAGGATATTGGTCTGGAAGGCAATGCTATCGATCACTCCCACGATATCGGCAATTTTTTGAGAACTGCCGGAAATACCTTCCATGGTGTCCACGACCTCGCCTACGACCTGGCCACCGCGCGATGCAACCTGGGATGCAGTCTGCGCCAGCTGATTGGCCTGCTGGGCATTGTCGGCATTCTGCTTGACCGTACTGGCCAGCTGTTCCATGCTGGCTGCGGTCTGTTGCAAGGCAGCCGCCTGCTCATCCGTGCGGCTGCTCAGGTCCAGATTGCCTGCCGCGATGCGCCGGGTGCCCGCAGCCATCTGCACCATCCGGCCCCGCACCCCGGAAATCATGGTCTCCAGACTGTCGCGCATGGTCTTCAGGCCACGCAGCAACATGCCGATCTCGTCCTGGGACTTGGGCACGATGGACACGCGCAGATCACCGCTCGCAATACGCTGCAGATGCCGCCCGACGGCTTGCAGGGGCCGCTGCACCGTACGAATCAGCGTCCGGTAAGCCAACAGCGCCAGCACCACCGCCACGGCCAGCAACGCCAGTAAACCCATATTGGCCCAGTGGAACAACTGCGCCAGTTCGCTGCGCGAGGCCGCGCTATGTTCCTGGATGAATTTGTCGAACAGGCCGAACACCCGGTCCATGCCACGCGCCGCGCCACGCAGGCGGCCGCGCTTCAGGGCCTCGAAGCCCTTGCCATCCTGCTTGGCCGCGAAGCCACGCAGATGCTCGACCTGGGTCCAGTAGTCGTTGAAGGAAGCTTCCAGCATGTGCTGCAGGGATTCCCCGCTGGATCCTGTCAGGGCTCCCGAGGATTGCAGGGACGCCATGCCATCACGCGAGCGCTGCAGCAGTTGATCGGCCTGGCTCAATTCCCAGAGGCGCTGTTTTTCATTGGCAATGCCCAGCGCCCCATCGACCTGGGTAGCCGCCTGCTGCGCATAGATGTAGGCATTCTTGACTGCGGAGTTCGCCTGGACTCCGATCACCGACATCTGCCCCACCGTACGCTGGCTTTCCTGCTGGACGAACCATGCGCTGCCCACCGCCGCGAAGGTCAACAGGGACAGCAACACCACGACCAGCGTCAGCCGGGCACGCAGGGACAATGTCACGGAAATTTTTTTCATGTCGCCTCTACCTTGTCGGTCCCCAGCATGCCATGTCGGTGCCGGGGTGCTTCCTAAAAAAATAGGGCCTTGTAGGCCCTATTCGTCGGGATTGCCTCATGCCCCGGTCGGGAAACGAAGCAATCCGGGATTGCAGCGCAATCCCGGGATACCGAATGCCAGGCCGGAAATCCGGCGACCGGATCATTTGTTCCGGTTGAACAGGCTCAAACCCTGAATGGTCTGGAACGCAAGGCCGGCGCCTTCCAGGGCCATCTTGCGCAGGCTCAGCTGAGTGGTGGCTTCGTAGTAGTCCAGGTCCTCGATGCCCGACAGCGCCTTGGCATAGCCCAGGTTGCGCTGCGTGCCGGTATGGTTCAGGGCGGTCAGTTCCTGCATGCGCGCACCCACCGAAGCCCGCACGGTCAATACATTGTCATAGCTGGTGGCCGCACGCTGCATGGCCGTATTCAGGACGTTGCGCAGTGCCGCCGTCGCCTGGTCGTTGCCACTGGAAGGCGTGTCCAATGCAGCGATCACGCTGTCGAAGGTCTGGAACAGATTGACGTTTTCGTGCTGCAGCGGTTTGACGTCGAACCGGTCGCCTGCGGCCGGGGTGCCGGAAATCTGCACAGCCGTGCCATAGCCCAGATCGAGTTCGGTTGCGCCGGGCGCCAGAGTGAAGGGCGAGCCCGGCGGCGCGGGCACGGGAGTCGGAGGCGTCGTCGACATGTCCAGAACGTCAACGGTGTAGGTCGTGGGGCTGCTGAAGTTAATCTCGAAACTGTAATTGGCCGCGGCATTGCCGCCCGCATTGTCCTTGATTCCAGGCTGGCCCAGCACGGCCGTGCCGGTATTGCCGGTATCGGCGTAGGACACGTAGGCGCGCGTGCCCGGCTGGGCGCGCTCGAAAATATCGGAACCCACATCGCTGCCCGCGATCCGGCGGGTCTGATCGGCCTGGATTTCGCGCTGGAGCGTATCGCCCTGGTAATTGCCCGCCGCCCCATAGGCCGGCGTGCTGCCCAGCGAACCCGAGAACAGATACTGGGCATTGCCATCCGTGGTATTGGCAATGCCCATCAGGGAATCCCGCGCATTCTGCAGGACATTGGACAGGGTCGCACGATCGGCATCCGACAGCGTGCCGTTGGCCGATTCGACCAACCGGGTGCGCACATCCTGCAGCAGCAGCGTCAGCGTATTGAGCGCGTCTTCTTCGGTCCCCAGGTTCTGGTTGGCAACC
>NZ_JAVERO010000143.1:0-4965 GCF_034007085.1 Castellaniella sp.
TCTTCACCGGAAACCGATTTCATGGGACGCATCGCGCTCGGATTGAGCTATGACGGCCAAGGCTGGCGGGGCTGGCAGACTCAAGCTGGCGGCCAGACTGTGCAGGATGCCCTGGAATCGGCCCTGTGCCGTTTTTTGGCAGTGCCCACGGTTGCCACGGTCTGCGCCGGACGCACCGATGCCGGCGTGCATGCGCTGCAACAGATCGTGCACCTGGATTCCGCTGCCGTCCGGCGCGATGAATCCTGGGTGCGCGGGCTCAATGCCCTGCTGCCCAAGACCCTGGCCGTACAGTGGGCCTGTGCCGTTCGTGACGATTTTCATGCCCGTTTCGATGCCCGGGCGCGGACCTATTTCTACGTGTTGCGCAGCGCCCCGGTGCGGTCCCCCATTGCGCAGGGCCGGGTCGGTTGGGTGCACGACCGGCTCGATGATGCGGCCATGCGCGCCGCCGCCGCCCTGCTCGAAGGCGAACATGATTTCAGCGCCTTTCGTTCGTCCGAATGCCAGGCGGCCAGTCCGGTGCGCACGTTGCAGGCGCTGGAAATCCACCGCGCCGGGGATTTCCTGATTTTCGAGTTCCGCGCCAATGCCTTTTTGCATCACATGGTGCGCAATCTGATGGGCGTACTGGTGACCGTAGGGCGGGGCCGGCGGCCACCCGAGTGGGCGGCCGAACTGCTGCGTGACCGGGACCGACGGCGGGCCGCGCCGACTTTCATGCCCGATGGACTGTATCTGGCGCATGTCGAATATCCGGGAACGGACTTGCCGCAGCGAACGGCCCGGAATGCACTGCGGCATCATCTGGGCGATCTATTTGCTGCCTCGGGCACGGCCGGTTCTTGGCCTTAGCGGCCGTCCGTCTCGCGGCCTGCAAGCCGTTCCGATGTGTCTGGCATAGGGCTGCCCGTAGGGGACTGCCCTATGTGCTGCCCATCCCGAGGCTGCGGACGAGACGCTTCGTATAGAATTGAACGGTTTGATTGCGGATGCGCATCCGCACAGCTCCGTTCATGTTTCATGGAAGCTTGATGCAACCTCTTTTGATGATATCCCGATGGATCGACAGGCTGAACACGGCCATTGGCCGGGCCGTGACCTGGCTGGTGCTGGTGGTGGCCGTGGTCAGCGCCGGCAACGCCGTGATGCGCAAGCTGTTCAATCTGGGGTCCAACGCCTGGCTGGAATTGCAGTGGTACCTGTTCGGCGCCATCTTTCTGCTGGCAGCAGGCTATACCTTTCTGCGCAACGAACATGTGCGGGTCGATGTCCTGTCGCAAAAACTGCCCGAGCGCACTCAGGTCTGGATCGAGATTTTCGGCGTGTTGTTTTTCCTGCTGCCGGCGGCCTGCCTGGTGTTCTGGCTGTCGATCCCGTTTTTCTGGGAATCCTGGGTCACCCACGAACTGTCCTCGAACACCGAGGGCCTGATCCGTTGGCCGGTCAAGCTGCTGATTCCGCTCGGTTTTGCCCTGCTGATCCTTGCAGGGCTGTCGCATCTGGTCAAGTGCGTCGGCTTTCTGCGCGGCCTGTGTCCCAATCCGATGCGGGTCTCCAGCGGCAAGAGTGACGAGGAAGCCCTGGTGGAAGACATCCTGGCCCAGCGTCAGGCCCAGATCGAACAATCGGCACAGGGGCGTTGAACATGGAATTCCTGGTCGATAATCTCGCACCGATCATGTTTTTCAACCTGATCGTGTTCCTGCTGTTGGGATTTCCGGTCGCGTTCTCTCTGGCCGCTACTGGTGTGCTCTACGGTCTGGTGGCCATCGATCTGAATCTGATGAGCCCGCTGCTGTTCCAGGCCTTGCCCCAGCGGGTGTTTGGCATCGTCGGCAACGATACGCTGCTGGCCGTACCCTTTTTCACCTTCATGGGCCTGATCCTGGAACGTTCCGGCATGGCCGAAGACCTGCTGGATACGGTCGGCCAGTTGTTCGGCCCGCTGCGCGGCGGGCTGGCCATTGCGGTGGTGTTCGTCGGCGCGCTATTGGCGGCGACGACCGGCGTGGTGTCGGCATCGGTCATTTCCATGGGCCTGATTTCGTTGCCCATCATGCTGCGCTATGGCTACGACCGGCGTCTGGCTTCTGGCGTCATTGCGGCGTCCGGGACGTTGTCGCAGATCATTCCGCCTTCGCTGGTATTGATCATTCTGGCCGACCAGCTCGGGCGCTCGATTGGTGACATGTACCGGGGTGCCATGCTGCCGGGGCTGCTGTTGGCCGGGGCCTACATGGCGTATGTCTTTCTGGTGGCCATTGTGCGGCCAGGCCATGCCCCGGCCTTGCCGCCAGAGGCGCGCGGCTTTGTCGACGCGCGCGGCCATCGTGGCCTGCGGTCCCTGACGGTTCTGACCGTGGTCGCAGCCGCTGCCGCCTACTGGGGCTCGGATCATTATTTCCGGGCGCATACCGATGTGCCGGTCGATGAACGCGTCGTCATCGTGCTGCTGATCTGGGGCGCTGCGGCGCTGGCGATGGCGCTGGCCAATCGGTTCCTGCGCCTGAAATTGCTGTCGGCCCTGGCCGAGCGAGTCGTGTTCGTGATGATTCCGCCCTTGGCCTTGATTTTCCTGGTGCTGGGCACGATCTTCATCGGCGTGGCCACGCCCACCGAGGGCGGGGCGATGGGCGCCATGGGCGCACTGGTCATGGCAGTGTCGCGCGGGCGTTTTTCCATGAAGCAATTGCGCCAGGCCATGGAAAGCACGGCTCGGCTGTCCTGTTTCGTGGTGTTCATCCTGGTGGGGTCGACCATCTTCAGCCTCAGTTTCCGGGGGATCAACGGCGACCTCTGGGTCGAACAGCTGCTGTTGCACGTGCCGGGCGGGGAAATCGGTTTCCTGATCGTGGTCAGCGTCATGACCTTTTTCCTGGCCTTTTTCCTGGATTTCTTCGAACTGGCCTTTATCATCGTGCCGCTGCTGGGGCCGGTGGCCGACAAGATGGGCATTGACCTCATCTGGTTCGGCGTGCTGCTGGCAGTGAACATGCAGACTTCTTTCATCCACCCGCCGTTTGGCTTTGCCCTGTTCTATCTGCGCTCGGTCGCCCCTAAAGAGGACTACCACGACCGCGTGACCGGTGCGCTGATTCCCAAGGTCACCACGGCCCAGATCTACTGGGGTTCGATTCCCTTCATCATCATCCAGATCCTGATGGTGGTGGCAGTGCTGGTGTTCCCCGGCATGGTGACTCACTACAAGAACGACGCGCCCACGGTCGATCCCGCCAGCGTCACTTTCGGCCAGGACAGCGCCTATGGCCTGGACAGCTACGGTTCAAGCGATGCCGGGGCGGCATTTCAATGACCATGCCGGCAACCTCAATGAAACATGCCTTGCGCGGGCCGTGCCGCACACGCGTCAAGATCTGTGGGCTGACGCGGCCGCAGGATCTGGATGCCGTGGTGGCGGCCGGCGCTGATGCCATCGGCCTGGTCTTTTATCCTCCCAGCCGTCGTTGCCTGACGCTGGATCAGGCAATCGAGTTGCGATCCCGGGTGCCGGCCTTTGTCGGGGTTGCGGCGCTGTTCGTCAACCCCGATGCCCAGGCTGTGCAGCGGGTGATCGAGACCGTGCGCCCCGATCTGCTCCAGTTCCATGGCGAAGAATCTCCTGACTTCTGTGCCGCTTTTGGCGCACGCTACGTCAAGGCTTTCAGGGTCGGGGCGCCCGGCCTGGAGACAGCGGCGGAACTGGCCCAGGCCTGCGATACCCATGGTCAGGCTGCAGGCTGGCTGTTCGACAGCTACACCGCAGGCTATGGCGGCAGTGGCCATGGGTTCGATACTGCATTGCTGGCCCGCGTGCGGCGTGACCCAGGCGCACCGGCCCTGATCCTGTCGGGGGGATTGAAGGCGGCAACGGTGGGGGAACAGATTGCTGCTCTGGCACCGTTTGCCGTGGACGTCAGCAGCGGGGTAGAAACAGCGCCCGGCATCAAGGATCCGGGGCGTGTCCAAGCATTCATGCACGCAGTCCGGGCCGCCGATGCAGTCCGGACTGCCTGTGGTGCGGAAACGAATCAGGCCTCAGGTGGCGTGGCGGGCTGAACGGTTGGCCGCCAGGGCCGCCAGCGTGCAGGCTGCGCCGGACAGCAGATACAGGCAGATTCCGCCCAGACCGTAGTGTTCCGAAACGCCCAGCGCGACCAGCGGCGCAAAGGCCGCACCTGCCAGCCAGGCCAGGTCTGCCGTCAGGGCGGCGCCGGTATAGCGGCAGGCCGGCAGGAAATTGGCCGTGGCCGTGCCCGAAGACTGGCCGTAGGACAGGCCCAGCAGGGCGAAGCCGATCAGGATGAAGGCGTCTTGCCGCACCGCACCGCCGCCCAGCAGCCAGGGCGAGGCGAGTGCAAAGGCCCCGATCAGCACGGCGAGCCAGCCCAGGGTGCGGCGGCGGCCGATGCGGTTGGCCAGATGGCCGGAATACAGCATGGCACCCAGGGCGATGGCTGCGCCCACGAGCTCGATCGCCAACACTTGGGGCAAGGTTCTCTGGTGCTGCAGGGTGAGCCAGGACAGCGGAAACAACGTGACCAGGTGAAACAGGGCATAGCTCGCCAGCGCGGCGAAGGCGCCGGTGACGATGTGCCGGCCCTGGGTACGGATCATTTCCAGGGTACCGATCGGCCGCAATTCACGCTCTTCGAGCAGGCGCGAGAAATCATTGTCCATGACCAGCCGCAGGCGGGCGAACAGGCCGACGACATTGATGGCAAAGGCCACAAAGAATGGAAAACGCCAGCCCCAGCCGACGAAATCCGCAGTATCCAGGCGAGCATACAGGTACAGGAACAGGGCACCGGCCACGAGAAAGCCGATGGGCGCCGACAACTGCCCCAGCATGGCGTACCAGCCACGGCGCTGGGCCGGTGCATTCAGGGCCAGCAGCGAGGGCAGACCGTCCCAGGAACCGCCCCAGGCAATACCTTGCAGGCTGCGAAAGAGCGCCAGCAGGAC
>NZ_JAVERO010000013.1:0-32012 GCF_034007085.1 Castellaniella sp.
TGCGGAGCGGGGCTGACGACTTTTTCCGGGGCCGAGGGCAGGCGCGCAGGTTGTGCCGGACGCGCGGCGCCGGTGTCCGCGCCCGCCGAGGCGGCAGCGCTGGCGTGCGCACGGGCCTGATCCCTGGTCTGGGCGCCGGTGCTGGCGGGATCGGACTGGTTCAGGTTGAACGTGGCGACCAGGCGGGCCAGGGTGTCGGCCTGCGCCTGCAGGCTGCTGGCGGCGGCGGCCGATTCTTCAACCAGGCTGGCGTTCTGGCGGGTGACGTCGTCCATCTGGGTGATGGCCGAATTGATTTCCTCGATGCCGGTGGTCTGTTCGCGGCTGGCCGCGCTGATTTCACCCATGATGTCGGTGACGCGGTTGATGCTGTCGACGATGTCCTGCATGGTGGCCCCGGCGCGCGCGGCCTGGTCGTTGCCCTTGGCGGTGGATTCTACGGAGGTGTCGATGAGGGTCTTGATTTCCTTGGCGGCGCCGGCCGATCGCTGGGCCAGGGCGCGGACTTCGGAGGCGACCACGGCAAAGCCGCGGCCTTGTTCCCCGGCGCGGGCGGCTTCGACGGCGGCGTTCAGGGCCAGGATGTTGGTCTGGAAGGCGATGGAATCGATGACGCCGATGATATCGGCGACCTGCTGGGACCGTGCGTCGATTTCGCCCATGGTGGAGACCAGTTCGGCCACGATGGCGCCGCCGTCGGTGGCGGTCTTGGCGGCAGCCGCAGCCAGGGTGTTGGCCTGCTGGGCGTTGTCGGCGTTCTGGCGCACGGTGGCGGTGATTTCCTCCATGGTGGCGGCGGTCTCGGCCAGGGAACTGGCCTGCTGTTCGGTGCGCGAAGACAGGTCCAGGTTGCCGGCGCTGATCTGCGCCGAGGCCGAGGCGATCGCATCCGATCCGATGCGCACTTCGCCCAGCGCGTCGCGCAGGTTGCGGGTCATGGTGTCCAGGGCGCCCAGCAGTTGCCCAAACTCATTGTTCGAATCTACCCGGATGTCGTGGGTCAGGTCGCGTTGTGCGATGGCTTCGGCGGCTGCCACCGCACGGCGCAGCGGATGGGTGATGGCGCGCATGACGCGCCAGGCGAACAGCGGCCCCAGGATCAGGGCAAGGATCGTGGCCAGTATCAGGATGCGGTTGCTGCGTGCGGCCTGGTCGGCCGATAGCTGCTGGGCCAGGGCGATTTGTTCCATCTGGTGGGTGCGCAGTGCCTCGATGTGGCCGATATAGGTCCTGTTGATTTCCGGCAGCTGTTCGCGCACGATGTCGGTGGCGACCATGGCCTGGTGGTTGTCCAGCGCCTTGTAGATGGTGTCCAGGGTCTTCAGGTAGCGGGGGCGTTCGTCCATGATGCGCTGGAACAGGCGCCGGGACTCGTCGGCCGTGAACAGGGCATCGGCCTGCCGGGTGTATTCGTTGATCCTGGTCGTGGCCTCGTCGATCTCTTTTTTGAAATGCGTGATCATGTCCGGGTCCGAGACCAGGGCATAGGCCATCACCTGGTTGGCCCGGATGTCGACGGCCCGGGCCCATTGATCCATCAATTGGCCGGCCTGACGGTGCTGTCGGATTTCTCCGATGGTTGCTTGAGTGTTGACGGAGTTCCAGATACCGATCAGCGCCAGGGCTAGCGCCAAAAACAGAATAAAGCCGAAAGCCGCGGCCAGCCGCGTACTGATCTTGAGATTTTTCATGAGGGTGTGGCGACGTATGCCGGTTGTGAACACAATACCCTCGATACTAGGGAAAACCCTGGTGCTTTGATCGGCCCAGTTGTAGGCAATAAACGCCTCAGCATTTTCTTTATCAAGAAAAAGCGGTTTTTTCCATGTAAAAAACGCATGGATCCAGGGCGTTGCAGCGCTGGGGGCAGCGGCAGGCCATGCCCACATGGTCAGCCGCTCTTTGGCACGTGCCAAGCATGGGGGATGGTCGGACAGCGGGGATCAGGCAGCTGTCAGGCGGAAGACGCCGGTCTGCATGCGGGACACGCCCCGTGCGGCGAATTTGGGTTCCTGGGCCAGGACATCGCGGGTTTCCAGCGGCTCGATGTGCCAGCGGCTGCCGTAGAGCGCCTGGATTTCGGCTCCGGGCACGGAAAAGGGCGGTCCGTCCATTTCGGCCTGTGGATAGTCCAGGGTCAGCAGCAGCGTGCGGCAGCCGGCAGGCAATTGCCCGTAGACATGGTGCGCATAGCGCGCGCGCAGCGCCGGGGTCAGCGCGATCAGGGCGGCGCGGTCGTAGCAGGCCGTGCAGCGGGCCAGGGTTGCGGCCGTCAGGTTGAAGATGTCGCCACACAGGAATTCGATCGGCCCGGCCCGGTACAGGGTGCCTTCTGGTGTGGGCTGGATCTCGGGATGCAGGCCATGGTCCTTGAAGAACTGTTCGACGGCGATGGGTGAAAGTTCCACGGCCAGTACGGCATGTCCTTGCTGCGCCAGCCAGGCGACGTCCAAGGATTTGCCGGCCAGGGGCACCAGCACCCGGCTGCCGGCCGGCAGGCCGAGACCGGGCCAGTGCTTCTGCAGCAGGGGCATGACGCGGGATTGATGAAAGCCGGTCTGTCCCTGTTGCCAGCGTTGCAGCCAGAAATCCGTATCCATGTATGTCTCTTCCTGGGAGTGGGTGCGCGCCTGCCGGATTGGAGTACGCCAGGTACCGGTGGCGAGCGGTGGCATGATGACACAGGACTGTACATCGAGAAACTTGAAATGTCCTGGTTTCGCCGTGATGATGAAACGGTCGATCACGCCACACAGGAGTACAGGATGAATCAGGTGTTGAAGGGCTTCCTGGCCGCTTCCGTCATCGCGCTGGGTTTGGCGGGGCCGCTGACGGCGCCCCGGATGGCCGGAGCCCAAGCGGCCTACGAGGCCGTCGAACGGCCGACCGACGAGCAGTTGCAGCGTTATGCCGCCGCCGTGCGCAAGGTCAGCGTCGTGGCGGCCGAATACCAGCCCAAGCTGGAATCCGCCCGGGACGAACCGGCCCGGCAGGCGCTGCGTGTCGAGGCTGATCAGAAAATGGTGGATCAGGTCGAGGCAGGCGGCATGAGTGTCGCCGAATACAACGGCATCAGCCGCGCCGTGCGCGAAAACCCTGAATTGCGCCAGAAAGTCGAGCGCCTGGTGGGACAGGAATAACCGGGTAGCTGCGGCCCTCGAACTATTCGATGCGTATGGTTGGCATCGCGTGGCTTCTTTGATTCAAGGAGAGCAAGCCTAGCATATCTTCACTGGCCCGCCGGATGCGCCTTTCGTGCGAGGCGTATCCGGGTTTACCCTGAACATGTTGTAAATATATTTATTGAATATTAGACTGGCGGCAGCGCGTTTAATGTCCGTCCGGCGCGCAGTCCAATCAAGAGGGAGACCACGAAGAAGATTTTTCGCACGCTGGTCGCAGCGATCCGGAAAATGCCATTGTTTCGGGTTTTCCGGGGGGAATGGGGCCGGACACCTACAAGGCCTGGCTGTATCAGGGCGGCGGCAAGGCGCGGCTGGAAAAACTGCGTGCCGGCCAGGGCCTGAAGACCATGATCGTCGGCATTGGTTCGCCGGAAATTTCTGTTGGGCTTCTGATTCTGATTCCGGGGCTGCGCGCCCCGCCCTGGCCTGGGGGCTGCCCAGGCTGTCTTTCTCGCTTTTAGGAATGCACATGAAAACCGAAGGAGTCCTGGTTCCCATCGTCACCCCGTTCACGACCGATGGCCGTGTCAATGTGGATGCATTGCGCACCTTGGTGCAGCGTTTCATCGCTGCCGGCGTTGCCGGGATCGTGGCCTGCGGCACGACCGGCGAATACTATGCGCTGGAAGACGATGAGCGCGAATTGGTGCTGCGCACGGTGGCCGACGCAACCCGGGGCCGTGTGACGGCGATTGCCGGGATCAATGCCCTGTCCACGCCGCAGGCCATCCGCAACGCGCACCAGGCCGAATCCCTGGGCTACGATGGCCTGATGCTGGCCACGCCGCCCTACAGCCTGCCGGAGCAGGCGGGGATCGTGCAGCACTTCCGCACGGTTGCCCAGGCCACTTCACTGCCCATCATCATGTACGACTTCCCGGCCCGGGTGGGGGTGCAGATTGCCGTGGACACGGTGGTCGAACTGGCGCGCATCCCCAACATCGTCGGCATCAAGGAAAGCAGCGGCAGCTTCAATCGCGCCCTGGCGCTGATCCAGGCCAATATCCCGGATTTCCAGATCATCAGCGGTTCGGACGACATGGCCGCCGATTTCCTGTTCTGGGGCGTGCGCAGTTGGATCAGCGGTGGCGCCAATGTCTTTCCGGGCGAGCAGGCTGCCATGGTCAAGGCGGCTGGCGACGGCCACTGGGACGAAGTCCGCCGTCTGATGAGCAGCATGTATCCGGTGATTCTGGCCATGGAATCCGGCGACTACAACCAGAAGGCCAAGCTGGGATGCCGCCGCCATGGTGTCGAGGCTGGCCCGGTGCGCCTGCCGCTGGTGCCGTTGTCGGAACAGGACGAACGCGTCTTCCTGGCGCTGCTGGATGCCTATCAGGGCTGAGGAGGAGACGATGTCACAGACCAAGGAACAGATTTTTGCCCAGGCCCGTGCGGGCAGCCTGTGGGCGGGCCACCTGATCCCCGGCCATGATGCGCCGGGGGCGCGGATCGACAACATCACGCCGATCGACAACAGCGTCATCGGCACCATTGAATCGGGTACGGCTGCCGATGTCGAGCGCGCGGTACGCGTGGCGCGCGCCAGTTTCCAGTCCGGCGAATGGTCGCAGCGGGCGCCGGCCGAACGCAAGCGCATCATGCTGGCCTGGGCGGACCTGCTGGCGGCGCATGCCGAGGAACTGGCGGCGCTGGACTGCGTCGATGCGGGCAAGCCGATCACCGAATGCCTGAACACGGACCTGCCGGCCACGCTGGAGACCTTTCGCTGGTATGCGGAAGCCATCGATAAATGCTACGGGCGTATCGCCCCGACCGGGCCGGACGCCACTGGCCTGATCGTCAAGGAACCCATCGGTGTGGTGGGCGCTGTGCTGCCCTGGAATTTCCCGGCCCAGATGTACGCCTGGAAGGTCGCTCCCGCCTTGGTGGCGGGCAATTCGGTCATCGTCAAGCCGGCTGAACTCACATCCCTGAGCGCCTACCGGATAACCCAGCTGGCTCACGAGGCCGGCATTCCGGCGGCGGCATTGCAACTGGTGACTGGCCTGGGCGAAGTCGTGGGCGAAGCGCTGGGCCGCCACATGGACGTGGATGTGGTGTCTTTCACGGGCTCCACCGAGGTCGGCCGCTATTTCCTGAAATATTCCGCCGAGAGCAATCTGAAGGAAATCGTCCTGGAATGCGGCGGCAAGAGCCCTCAGGTGATCTTCGACGATGCGGATCTGGACAGTCTGGTGGATCACGTGCTGGCCGCAGCCTTCTGGAACATGGGCGAGAATTGCAGCTGCGGATCGCGCCTGATCGTCCAGGCCGGCATCAAGGACGCCGTGCTCGACCGTTTGCGTGCACGTCTGTCCACCTGGAAAGTCGGCCTGCCGACGGACGAGTCCGTGCAGATCGGTCCCATGGTCGAGCGCGCGCATTTCGACAAGGTGCGCAGTTTCCTGGAAGGCGCCGAGGGCGAGGGCGCGCGCCTGGCGCACGGTGGCCGGATCCATGCGGATCTGGGCAGCGGCTGGTATGTCGAGCCGACCATTTTCGATGGCGTCACGCGTGAATCACGCCTGTTCCGCGAGGAAGTCTTCGGCCCCATCCTGGCCATCTCGGTCTTCGAGACCGAAGCCGAGGCGATTGAACTGGCCAACGACAGCCACTATGGCCTGGCCGCGTCCCTGTACACCCGTGATATCGGTCGTGCGCAGCGTGTGGCGCGCGCGATCCAGGCCGGCACCGTGTCGGTCAATGGTTTTTCGGAAGGCGATATCACCACGCCGTTCGGTGGCTACAAGCAGTCCGGCTTTGGCGGCCGCGACAACGGCCTGGAAGCCCTGGACCAGTACCAGCAGGTCAAGACGATCTGGTACGTGAACTGATTCACCCTTCGATGACGGTGTGGGTGAATTCCATCAGGTAGTCCATCAGGGCGTCCGCGCCGGCGATGGCCCGGTCCGGGTCGTTGGCGTGGATGCCCTCGGCCAGCATCAGGTGGCAGCGCGCGCCACGGTCCAGGTCGCCTTCGTGCTGGTAGGCGTACCAGAAACGCCGGCACTGGATGATCATCGGGACGACCGCCTGGACGGCGTAGGGGTTGCGGCTGGCTTCGTGTATGACACGGTCCAGGGCCTGGTCGGCATGCATGTAGCCGGCCAGGTCGCCCTGGCGTGCGGCTTCCGTCATGTCGTGTGCGCATTGCAGCAGGGCCGTGCGCTGTCCTGCCGTGGCGCGGCGGGCCGCTGACCCCGCGATCAGTCGTTCCAGCACGCGCCGGGTCTCGATCAGGATCAGGTGCTCTGCGATGCGGATTTCGCTGACGCGCAATCCGCGCCGGGGTTGCTGTTCGATCAGGCCGCTGGCGATCAGCCGCATCAGGGCCTCACGGATGGGGGTTCGACCCAGGCCGGTCATCTGGATCAGGTCGCTTTCCACGATGGGCTGGTTGGGTTCCAGCTGCAGCGTGGCGATCATCTGTTCGATGCGGTCGTAGGCCGCCTCGGTGGCTCGGATCTTGACGGTGGGCGGGGTGGAAGTCATGTCGCGGAAAGTCAGGGGCGGGACTCGATGCCCCACCGGAAGGGGTCGTCGTCCTGCAGGATCAATGTGGTTTCGCCACTGATGTGGGCGCGGCCTCGCAGCGTCGGGGTGATTTCGCCGTGTTCGCCCGGTTCGTAGCTGGCCTGGAACTGGCTGCCAATGATACTGGACTGGCGCCAGATCTGTCCCGGGGCGAGCTTGCCGTCGGCCGCCAGGCAGGCCAGCTTGGCACTGGTACCGGTGCCGCAGGGCGAGCGATCGTAGGCTTTGCCGGGACACAGCACGAAATTGCGGCTGTCAGCGTCCTCGTCGGCGCCGAAGAGTTCAATATGATCGATGCGTGCGTCACCGCGCCCCCGGATGCCCTGGGCGTCCAGGGCCTGGCAGATCGCCCAGGTGTAGTCGGTCAGTTCGGCCAGATCGGCTCCGGGGACGACCCGGTCGGGCGCGTCCACCAGGAAGAACCAGTTGCCGCCCCAGGCAATGTCGCCGTGGACGATGCCGTGGCCGGGGACGTCCACGGCGACCGCCTTGCGATGGCGGTAGGCAGGCACGTTGCGCACGCTCACCGAGCCGTCGTCGTGCAGGGTGGCGGTGACGGTGCCGACCGGCGTTTCGATGCGATGCTCACCCGGCTCGATACGGCCCAGCCAGGCCAGCGAAGCCAGCAGGCCGATGGTACCGTGACCGCACATGCCCAGGTAGCCCGTGTTGTTGAAGAAGATCACGCCGGCGGTGGCGCCGGGATCCACCGGGGCGCACAGCAGAGCACCGACCAGCACGTCGTTGCCGCGCGGTTCCAGGATGACGGTCTTGCGCCAGTGGTCGTGCCGCTCGGCCAGCCGCTGGCGGCGTTCAGCCATGGATCCGGTGCCCAGATCGGGAAAGCCGTCGAGCACCAGCCGGGTCGGCTCTCCGCCGGTGTGGGAATCCAGGATGGCGATGCGATGCATGGGATGTCCTCAGAAAAAACGGTCGGGCCGGTAGGCAGTGAGGTCGATGGCAGGCGGTTGGCCGTTGACCAGGTCGCGGATCAGGCGGGCGGTGGCGGCCGCCTGTGTCAGGCCCAGGTGCCCGTGGCCGAAGGCGTAGAAAATATCCGGATGGCGCCGGGCGCGGCCGATGACCGGCAGCGAATCGGGCAGGCTGGGCCGAAAGCCCATCCATTGCTCGCCGCCTTCGGTGCGCAGCGCCGGCAGGAATGTCTTGGCCTTGTCCAGCATCGCCTGGGCACGGCGATAGTCGGGCGGGCGCTTCAGGCCGGCCAGTTCAACGGCGCCGCCCACGCGGATGCCGCAGCTCAGTGGCGAAATCACGAAACCGTGATCGGCAAACGTGATCTGACGCCGCAGGTCCAGCGCATCCGGTGGCAGCGTGGTGTTGTAGCCGCGCTCGGTTTCCAGGGGGATGGGGTCGCCCAGGGGCCGACTCAGCTGGTGCGACCAGGCACCTGCGGCGATGACGATACGGCGTGCTTGCAGCGTGGCGCCGTCGGCCAGCCGCAGGTGCCCGCCGTCGGCGGCAGGTTCGATGGCCCGGACTTCGTGGCGCAGCAGCCGCGCGCCAAGCGCTTGCGCCTGCAGACCGATGTCCACGGCCAGGGCTTGGGGGTCGTCGACATTGCGCCAGCGGGGCACCAGCATGCCGTGGGTGAACCGGGGCGACAGGCCAGGCTGGAGATCGGTCAGTTCGGCCCCCTGGACGGCTTGGCTCTCGATGCCGTAGACCCGCCGTTGGCGGGCGGTTTCCTGGGCGGCGGCAAAGCGCGTGGCGCCTTCGTAGACTTCCAGCACGCCTTCGGTATGCAGGTGATGGTCCAGCCCCGTGCGGGCCAGCATGGCCAGCATTTCTTCCTGTGCCAGGTCGATCAAGGCGACCTGTGCCTGGATGTTGGCCTGGTAGCGGGCGGGCCAGCTGGCCCGCCACAGGCGCAGCAGCCAGGGCGCGATCTGCGGGAGATAGGCAGGGGGCAGGCTCAGTGGCCCCAGCGGGTCGAACAGCCAGCGGGCCGCCTTGCGGATGATGCGCGGCGAGGCCAGCGGCAGGATCTCGGCGAAGGCCAGGGCGCCGGCGTTGCCCCGGCTGGCGCCACTGGCGGGGTCGTTGCGTTCGACCACGACGACGTCGTATCCGGCTTCGCGCAGGTACAGGGCGCAGCTCAGGCCGATGATGCCGCCGCCCACGATGGCGATGTCACAGGTGGAAGCGTTCATGAATGGGTGCCGTTCAGGATGCTGGATGAACCCGATACGGGATGATTCCACAGACCCAGTAAATATTCAATCGATATATTTACTGGGTGCTTTACTGGGTACGCCTTTCACGGGCCAATCCCGTCGGCAAGCATGCCCCTATTCGACGCCCCAGCGGCGGGCGAGGACGGCGCGTTCCAGGGTGCCGATGTACTGCTGGATGGCGATCTGGAGCTTGTCCGGCAGGTTGAAGTAGCGGCAGGCGACGTGGTGCTGCGGCTTGCCGTTGTCCTGGGTCAGGTGGGTGGAGCGCAGCACGCGCAGGGCCACGTCCAGTTCACCCGTGTCCGGCAGTTCCAGCGTGCATGCGTCGAAGATCGTGCCGATGGCGGTCTGGGTGAGCAGGTTGTCGCGGTCCACCAGCTGCAGGCCGCCCGCACTGATGTCGGCGATCCGGAAGCGGGCCTGGCCATCGGGCAGGGATGCGTCTTCGATCAGGCAGTAGGCCGGGTTGCTGGCCGGGATATCGACCCGGAAGAACTCGCGCCGCTGGACGCGCCGCAATTGGGTGGGCCAGGCCATTGAAAGCGCAGGCTTGCCTTCGTGCATGGCGGGCTTGAGCGGCCCGGAAAATTCGATCATCACGCGTTCCAGCGTGCCTTGCAGGCGGACGGCGGGCGCGCGCAGCAGCTGGGTGTTGATCTGGTCTTCGGAGGCGTTGTCCAGCAGCACGGTGCCGGCTTTCGCATTGACATCCAGCAGGGTGGAGATGATCGAAACGGCTTTTCCGGGAACGTCCAGGCGCACCAGCACCCGCTGGCTGAGCAGGCCCTGCAGGATGGAACTGATTGCGAGTGGTTGCGATACCAGACAGGGATCGTCTTCCTGGAAGGCCATGATCGAGGATGCTGCGCTGCTGCGCGGTGGATTGACTGCGACAGGGTGGATTCTAAACGATCCAACCCTGGAATCGGCATTCCAGGGTTGGGGGAAAGCCCGCATGCCCGGGCTTTCCCGTGGGGTTGGCCTATTCCAGGGCCTTGAGCATGTCTTCCAGGACTTTCTTGGCGTCGCCGAACACCATCATGGTCTTGTCCATGTAGAACAGTTCGTTGTCCAGGCCGGCATAGCCTGCCGCCATCGAGCGTTTATTGACGATCACCGTGCGCGCCTTGTAGGCCTCTAGGATCGGCATGCCGGCGATGGGCGAGTTCGGGTCGTTCTTGGCTGCCGGGTTGACCACGTCGTTGGCCCCCAGCACCAGCACGATATCGGTCTGGCCGAATTCGCTATTGATGTCCTCCATCTCGAACACCTGGTCGTAGGGGACTTCGGCTTCGGCCAGCAGCACGTTCATGTGCCCCGGCATGCGGCCCGCCACTGGGTGGATGGCGTATTTCACCGTCACCCCCTGGGCGGTCAGCTTTTCGGCCAGTTCTTTCAGCGCATGCTGGGCGCGCGCCACGGCCAGGCCATAGCCCGGAACGATGGTGACGGTGTCGGCGTTGCCCATGAGGAATGCGGCGTCTTCCGGGCTGCCGGACTTGACGCTGCGCTGCGCACCGTCGCCCGCAGCGCCTGCAGCGGACGGTTCGGCGCCGAAGCCGCCCAGGATCACGTTGAAGAACGACCGGTTCATCGCCTTGCACATGATGTAGGACAGAATCGCACCGGACGAGCCGACCAGCGATCCCGCGATGATCAGCATCGGGTTGTTCAGCGAGAAGCCGATCCCCGCTGCTGCCCAGCCCGAGTAGCTGTTCAGCATGGAAATCACCACCGGCATGTCGGCCCCGCCGATCGGGATGATGATCAGCACGCCCAGCAGGAAGGCGATGGCGGTCATGGTGATGAACGGCAGCCAGAACTGCGTCGCCATGAACCAGAATCCGCAGGCCAGCATCAGGATCGCCAGCAACAGGTTCAGCAGGTGCTGTCCGGGAAAGACCACGGGCGCGCCCTGGAACAGGCGGAACTTGTATTTGCCCGACAGCTTGCCAAAGGCGATGACCGATCCCGAAAAGGTGATGGCGCCGACAAAAGTGCCGATGAACAGTTCCAGCCGGTTGCCCACGGGGATTGGGGCGCCGTCGGCAGCGATGCCAAAGGCATGCGGTTCGGCGATGACGGCGATGGCGATGGCGACGGCGGCCAGACCGATCATGCTGTGCATGAAGGCGATCAGTTCCGGCATTTTGGTCATCTGGACCTTGCGGGCCAGCACGGTGCCGATGGCCCCGCCGATCAGCAGGCCCAGGATCACGCGCCCCAGTCCGGTGGCGGTGGCGCCGTCGCGCGCCAGGGTGACGATCAGCGCGGCCGTGGTCAGGATGGCGATCGCCATGCCGACCATGCCGAAGACGTTGCCCCGGCGCGAGGTGGTGGGGTGCGACAGGCCCTTGAGTGCCTGAATGAAGCAGACCGAGGCGACCAGGTAGAGCAGGGTGACGAGATTGGCAGAAATCATGCCTGGCCCCCCTTGCGTTCTTTTTTCTTGAACATTTCCAGCATGCGTTGGGTCACCAGAAAGCCGCCAAAGACGTTCACGGCAGCCAAGGCCACGGCGAGCACGCCCATGGCCTGGGCCAGGCCACCCTCGGTCAATCCGGTCGCCAGCATGGCGCCGACGATGACGATGGCCGAAATAGCATTGGTCACGGCCATCAGGGGCGTATGCAGGGCCGGGGTCACGTTCCAGACCACATGAAAGCCCACGTAGACGGCGAGCACGAAGATGATGATGTTGATCAGGGTCGGGTTGACGGCTTCCATCAGGCGCTCCTCAGGACCTGGCCGTCCTTGCAGACCAGGCAGGCGTTGACGATGTCGTCGTCCACCGGCGGGGCGTAGCGGCCCTCGGCGTCGATGACGAGTTTCAGGAAATCGAGCACGTTGCGCGCATAGAGCGCGGATGCGTCGGTCGCCAGCAGGGCCGGCAGGTTGGTCAGCCCGACCAGGGTGACGCCGTTGTGGTCGATGACTTCACCCGGCACCGACAGTGGGCAGTTGCCGCCACGTTCCACGGCCAGGTCGACGAGCACTGCGCCGGGCTTCATGGCGGCGACCGTGTCCGGCTGGATCAGAGTCGGGGCCGGGCGGCCGGGGATCAGGGCCGTGGTGATCACGATATCGGCCTGTTTGCAGCGTTCGGCCACCAGGGCGGCCTGGCGCGCCATCCATGCCGCCGGCATGGGGCGGGCATAGCCGCCCACACCTTCGGCGATTTCGCGTTCCTCGTCGGTCTCGTAGGGCACGTCGATGAATTTCCCGCCTAGCGATTCAACCTGTTCGCGTGCGGCTGGCCGGACGTCGGATGCCTCGACCACCGCGCCCAGGCGGCGCGCAGTCGCGATCGCCTGCAGGCCGGCCACGCCTGCGCCCAGCACGACCACGCGGGCCGCCTTCAGGGTGCCGGCGGCAGTCATCATCATGGGGAAGATGCGGCCATAGTATTGGGTGGCCAGCAGCACGGCCTTGTAGCCGGCCAGGTTGGCCTGGGACGACAGTACGTCCAGGCTCTGGGCCCGGGTCGTGCGCGGCGCGGCTTCCAGGGCAAAGGCCGTGAGGCCCGCATCTGCCAGGGTGCGCAGGCCGTCCAGGTCAAAGGGATCCAGCATGCCGAGCAGCACGGCGCCCGGTTTCATGCGGCCCAGTTCGGCGGCGTCCGGACGGCGTACTTTCAGGACCAGTTCGCTGCCCAGGGCGGCGTTGGCGTCGGCCAGTTCGGCACCGGCGCGTTCGTATTCGGCGTCGGGGTAGCGGGCGGCCGATCCGGCGTTGCGTTCGACTCGCACGCGATGGCCTGCCTGGACCAGTTTCTTGACGGTTTCCGGGGTGGCGGCGACTCGGGTTTCGCCTGGCAGGGTTTCACGGGGGATGCCTACCTGCATGGTGGCCTCCCGGCAGGGGTGCGACGGTATTGCTGCATGAGGTTTCCTTGATGTCTTGAGTGTGAGGGCGGGACGCGGCCGGAGTCAGCGGCTGGCGTTCAGCGCCTGGCGCAGATCGTCGAGGATGTCGTCGATGTGCTCGATGCCGATGGACAGGCGGATCATGTCTTCGCCGACACCGGCACGAGCGAGTTCTTCGGGGTTGAGCTGGCGGTGCGTGGTCGAGGCCGGATGGCAGGCCAGGGATTTTGCATCGCCGATGTTGACCAGCCGCAGGATCAGTTGCAGGGCGTCGATGAAGCGGGCGCCTGCGGTACGCCCACCCTGGATGCCGAAGGACAGGATGCTGGCCGGCAGTCCGCCCATGTATTTCTGCGCCAGGGCGTGCTCGGGGTGGTCCGGTAGGCCGGCATAGTTCACCCAGGCGACCTGGGGGTGGTCTTTCAGGAAGCGGGCCACGGCCAGTGCGTTGGCGCAGTGGCGTTCCATGCGCAGGGCCAGGGTTTCGATGCCCTGCAGCACCAGAAAGGAATTGAAAGGCGAGAGCGCGCCCCCGGTATTGCGCAGGGGAACGACACGGCAGCGGCCGATGAAGGCGGCTGGCCCGAAAGCCTCGGTGTAGACCACGCCATGGTAGGACGGGTCCGGCTCATTCAGCATGGGAAAGCGGTCGCGGTGTTCGGCCCAGGGGAATTTGCCGCTGTCCACGATGGCGCCGGCGATGCTGGTGCCGTGTCCCCCCATGTACTTGGTCAGGGCATGCACCACGATATCGGCACCCCATTCGATGGGGCGGCACAGGGCGGGCGAAGCGACCGTATTGTCCACGATCAGCGGCACGCCGTGGCGGTGGGCAGCTTCGGCCAGCGCCTGGATGTCGATGATGTTGCCCGCCGGGTTGCCGACGGATTCGCAAAACACGGCGCGGGTGCGTTCGTCGATCAGGGCTTCCAGCGCGGCCACGTCATCGTGGGGGGCGAAGCGGACTTCCAGCCCCTGGCGCGGGAAGGTATGGGCAAACAGGTTGTAGGTGCCGCCATAGAGCTTGCTGGTGGACACGATATTGTCGCCCGCCTGCGCCAGGGCCTGGATGGCGTAGGTGATGGCGGTCATGCCCGATGCCACTGCCAGTGCGGCCACGCCGCCTTCCAGGGCCGCGACCCGTTCTTCCAGCACGGCGTTGGTCGGGTTCATGATGCGGGTGTAGATATTGCCGGGGACTTTCAGGTCGAACAGGTCTGCGCCATGCTGGGTGTCGTCAAACGCATACGAGGTGGTCTGGTAGATCGGCACGGCGACCGATTTGGTCGTGGGGTCGGGGGAATAACCGGCGTGGACGGCCAGGGTTTCGAAACGGCGGGTCATGATCAGGCTCCTGTGCGGTGTCGTGGCGCAATCGGCCATCGTACCGGCGAATGTGCGTTCAATATAAGGGCTGAATAACGTTTATGATCGCATGTTTATATAACAATGGATAATATGACCCCTTCGCATTCTTCTACGAAATGCAATGCGGTGCAATAGAATGCGGCCGGGTGCCCCAAATGGCCGGACCGGGCGCCGGCATGGGTTAGCATTCCAGTTGCTGTCCGGCCAGTGGCGGGACGCCAGGAACGTCGAGGATGCGGGTTAAAAAATGAATGTCTGGTTGAAGCGAGCGCTGTTCGGCCTGGTCGTGGCGCTGCTGCTGGCGGTGGTCGGGCTGGCGATTTTTCTACTGACCTTCAATCCGAATGCCTATAAATCCAGGCTGGAATCCCTGGTGTTCGAGCACACCGCGCGCACGCTGACCATCGGGGGTGACATCGGCCTGTCGCTGTTTCCTCGGATTGGCCTGTCCGTCAGTGACGTGGCGCTGTCCAATCGCGGCACCCAGGATACGTTCGTGTCCATCGACAGTGCCCGTTTCGCGGTGGCGATCTGGCCTTTGCTGTCGAACCAGCTGGTGGTGGACCACGTGGCCGTCACCGGCCTGAAAGCCTACGTCGTGCGCGATGCCCAGGGCCGTTTCAATTTCAGTGACCTGCTGGATACCGATGTGCCGGTGGCCGCTGCCCCTGCTGCCGGGGTGGTGGCTGGGGCTTTGCCGACCCCTGGGGCCGGTTCGGACTTCAGCATCGACATCGCCGGCCTGGAACTGAAGTCGGGCCGGGTCCAGTACATTGATCAGCGTGACGGCCTGTCCACGACTTTCGATCAGATCGAAGCAAATACGGGCCGGGTCACCTATGATCAGCCTTTCGACGTGTCCCTGAAGGCCGTGGTCACAGGCAGCGATCCGGTTCAGGATGCCCAGTTCCAGGCTCAGGCGCTGTTGCGCCTGAATCCCGGTGGGCGAGGCTATTCGGCGCAGAAGATCAACGTGCAGCTGAACGGCCGCCTGGGCAATCTGGATCAGTCACAGGCCACGCTGCGGGGCAACCTGGCCTACGATGGCAAGGCCCGCCGCTTTTCCGCAGACAATCTGGAACTGGCCCTGAACGGCAACATCGTCGGCGCCCATCCGATCCAGGGGCTGAAAGCCAGCCTGACGGCGGCGCAACTGCGCCTGGATCAGCGCAACACCGCGCTCAAGATCGACAAGCTGGCCCTGCGAGCCGTCGGGCAGGATGGCCCTCGATCCCTGGATCTGGCCCTGGATGCACCCGCCTTGGCGATCTCGCCCGTATCGGCCCAGGCCGATCCCGTGACCGGCACGTTCAAATGGACCGGTGACGATACCTTGGCCGTTTCGCTGGGCCTGGAGGGTCTGTCCGGGGATGCTGGCGAATGGCAGTTCCACTCGGTCAGCCTGGATGGTGGCCTGACCCAGGGAGAACGTCTGCTGCGCCTGAATCTGACGTCGCCGCTGGTCTGGAATACGGCCCAGCGCAAGGGTTCCCTGAGCGCCCTCAAGGGTGACATGGGGGTGCGTGACCAGGCACTGCCGTCTGGCAGCTATGAATTTCCCATGATCGGCAGTGTGCATCTGGATCTGGGACAGGATCTGTTGTCGGTGGATCTGAATGCCGTGATCGATGGCGGTCAGGCGGCCTTCAAGTCCCAGACCACGCAACTGGCTGCGCTCCAGCCCAGGACGCGGTTCACCTTGAATACGGAAAAATTCGACCTGAACCGCTGGCTGCCGGCGCCGCAGACCCGTGCCCCGGCCAAGCCTGCCGAAGAATCCCCGGCAGCGGAAAAGTCATCGGGCAAGGCCCAGGAGCCGGATCGGGCCCAAAAGACGAAGGATGCCGCGACCGGGGCCACTGCGCCTGTGCCGATCGATCTGTCGCTGCTCCGGGGGCTGGACATCGAAGGTGATGTGCAGATCGGCGACCTGCGGGCGCGGGATGCGCAGCTGACGGGGGTGAGCGCCCAGGTCCGTGTCCACAAGGACGCGCTGACGGTGTCCAAGTTGTCGGCCGGCCTGTACGAGGGCACGCTGTCGGGGCAGTTCAGCGCGTCGGCCGATCAGGCGTTCGGCCTGAAGCTGAATCTGGACAAGGTCGCCGTGGCGCCTTTGATCCAGGCCGTGATGGGCCAGAATCTGTTGTCGGGGCGCGGCGCGGCGCAGATTGATCTGCGCGCTCAGGGCGCCACGCTGGATGCGCTGCAGCGTTCGCTGGCTGGCCGGGCGTCCGTGCAGGTGCGCGACGGCGCTGTGCAGGGTGTCGACGCCGCACGGACACTGACCGAGGTGGCGACGGCGTTGGGCAATGTCCTGAAGGGCCGCCTGGATGCCTTGGAATCGCCGTTCGACAGCCGTCGCAGCACTGCTTTCAGCAGCCTGGATGCCCGGCTCGATCTCAAGGACGGGCAGGGGCAGTTATCGAAATTGTCCTTGGTATCCAGTCTGGTGCGTGTGTCCGAAGGCAAGCCGGCGCGCATCGACGTGCCTGGCCGCAGCCTGGACCTGGTGCTGCTGGCCCAGGTGGCGGCACGCTTGCCCAAGGGCTTGGACACTGCACTGACGCCGCTGCTGGGCGCGACCCTGCCCGTCCACATCACTGGCGCCTGGGATCGGCCTGAATACGAGATCAACTGGGCGAGCATTCGCAACTCGTCCGTCCAGCGCGCCTTGAAGTCGGGTCTGATGGAATTGCTCAAGGGCAAGGACCTGATCGAGCAGGCATTGCCGTCCCCCGAGCCCGCAGCGCCGGGCGCGGGCTCGAATGATGCCCGGGCGCCAGCGCCCGCCGCCGATCCAGTGGAACGCATCGGCAAGGCCATCAAGGGCTTGCTGGGACAATGAAGCGCACGATGGACACTGCACGATGATGACGACCGAATCCGTTTTTCAGCCGATTGCCGGGGCGGCTGTCCTGGCCGACGAAACCGCACGGCCCTATGATCACCGCTGGCTGATGGTCGATGCCCAGGACCGCTGGCTGGATGCGGACCGGGCGCCAGGCTTGGCCCGGCTGGAACTCAGCTTGCGTTTCGGCTATCTGGTGATCCGCGCGGATGGCATGTTGCGCCTGGATGTTCCGCTGGATGTGATCGAGGATGACGACAGTGTCGATCGCGTCGCATGCATCGGCGGGCGGGATGTGCGAGTCGTGGACGAGGGCGAACTGGCCGCAGCCTGGTTTTCCCAGTGGCTGGGCCAGCCCTGCCGGCTGGTCAAGATACACCCCGAGGCGGGGCCCGTCGACTGGCCGGCCCGGTGACCCGTCAGGCGGCGCGCAGCGGGCTCACGAACCCTTGGCCGCTTCCTGTGCTTCGCGCAGGGCCTTGGCCTTGGCGTGCAGCCAGCGTTCTACGGACGGGAACACGAACTTGCTGACATCCCCGCCCAGAATGGCGATTTCGCGCACGATGGTGCCGGAGATGAACTGGTACTGGTCCGACGGGGTCATGAACAGGGTTTCGACTTCCGGCAGCAGGTGGCGGTTCATGCCGGCCATCTGGAATTCGTATTCGAAGTCCGACACGGCGCGCAGGCCGCGCACGATGACGCGGGCGTCCTGTTCGCGCACGAAGTCCTTGAGCAGGCCGCCGAAGCTGCGGACCCGCACATTGGGGTAGTGCCCCAGGACTTCCTCGGCGATCTCCAGGCGTTCCTGCAGGGTGAAGAACGGTCGCTTGTTCTGGCTGTGGGCCACACCCACGACGACCTGGTCGAACAGGCTGGCCGCCCGTCGAACGAGGTCTTCATGCCCCCGGGTGAGCGGATCGAAAGTGCCCGGATAGACGGCGGTGATCATGCGGTCTCCGTGAAAATGGACGGAATCTGTGTTGGGAATCCGGGCATCCCGGACAGCGGGTGCGCGGATTCGGGCGGGGGGTCAGGAAGGCCCAAAGCGGCCATTATTCATATTTTTTTGCGTTGCAGCAAACCGGGTCAACCCGTAGTGGACCTGACCGGCCCGCCCCTGGCGCAGTAACGTCCATTCCGGCGGCAGTGCGTCCAGAGGGGCTTCGGATTCCAGGTACAGCAGGCCGCCTGGCAACAAGGCCCGGTCCAGCAGGGGCAGCAGGCGCGGCAGCCAGTTCGCGCCGAAGGGCGGGTCGAGCATCACCAGATCATAGGATGGGGCGGGTTGGGCCCGCAGAAAAGCGCAGGCCTCGCCGGTGTGAATGCGGATGGCAGGGGCTTTCAGGCGCGCCTGGACGGCCCGCAGGCCGGCCAGTGCGGGCACGGCCTGTTCGACCAGCTGGGCGATTTCCACGCCGCGGGATGCGGCTTCGAAGCCCAGCGCACCTGTTCCGGCGAACAGATCCAGCACCCGGCGGCCCGTGAAGGTGCCATCCCAGAAATGCGCCAGCCAGTTGAACAGGGTTTCGCGTACCCGGTCGGGGGTCGGGCGCAGGTGTTCGCCTTCCGGAACGGAGATGGGCGTGCGGCGGTAGGCACCGCCTACAATACGGATCTGATGTTTTTTCATGCGCGGTCGATGGTGTCGTGAACCCTCGCGGCCCCTGTCCGCGCCGGGCCTTGGCCGGATCGTTTTCAGTGTAAAGCCTATGTTCAGTTTCTTTAAACGCAAGAAGGCGCCTGCGCCACAAGAAGCGGTGCCCGTGCAGGACAGCACCCCCGACGGGGTGGCAGAGTCTGCCGCACCCGAAGTGGCGCCGGTCGCACCGACCGAATTGCCCGCAGCATGGGCAGCGGGGATGGACGAATCCGCTGCGCCGGATTCCAGAGGCACGCCAGCCGAGACGGTCGAGCCCGTGCAGCCGCCCGATGCCTGGGCGGATCGGCCCGATGAGCCATCCGACCCCCTGGCCCGGCTGGATCGCTCGGCCAGTGAACCGTCGACGCAATCCGGATCTGCCGGATCCTGGCTGGGCCGCTTGCGGCGCGGCTTGTCGCGTACCGGTCAAAACCTGGGTGGTCTGTTTTCGGGGGTCAAGGTCGATGAGGCGCTGTTCGAAGAACTGGAAACGGCGCTCATCATGGCCGATGCCGGAATCGAGGCCACCGAAAAACTGCTGACCGAATTGCGCGTGCGCGTAAAGCGCCAGCGGCTGGAACAGCCCGAGGCCGTGCGCGCCGCGCTGCGCGATATTCTGTCCGAACACCTGGCCATCCTGGAAAAGCCTTTTGTCGTGGGAGAAACCGCCCCCATGGTGGTCATGATCGCGGGGGTCAATGGGGCCGGCAAGACCACGTCCATCGGCAAGCTGGCTCGTGCATTGCGGGAACGTCAGGCATCGGTGCTGCTGGCGGCGGGCGATACCTTTCGCGCCGCCGCCCGCGAACAACTGGTGGCTTGGGGGGCGCGCAACGACGTGACCGTGATTGCCCAGGAAGGCGGGGATCCGGCTGCGGTAGCCTTCGATGCCGTCAACGCCGGACGGGCGCGGTCGGCGGACGTGGTCCTGGTGGATACGGCGGGGCGATTGCCGACTCAGACGCATCTGATGGAAGAACTCAAGAAGATCAAGCGCGTCATCGGCAAGGCCGACCCAGGCGCGCCGCACGAGATCCTGCTGGTGGTCGATGGCAATACCGGGCAGAACGTGCTGGCGCAGATCCGCGCCTTTGATGCGGCGCTGGGCCTGACCGGCCTGATCGTCACCAAGCTCGATGGCACCGCCAAGGGCGGGACGCTGGCGGCGGTGGCGGCTGGCAGCCAGGGGGTGCGGCCCGTGCCGGTGTACTGGATCGGCGTGGGCGAGGGCATGCAGGATCTGCAGCCTTTCGTGGCGGCGGAATTCGCCGATGCGCTGCTGGGTGGGCCGGAGGCCGCCAAGGGCTAAAATGACGGCATTCATTCTCAATTTGGCAGGCATGGCATGAACACGGCATCCGGCGCGGCTTCGATCGAACCGCCCTTCGATATTTCCCCGGTCCAGGAAATCGTGAACGAATTGCGGGCCGGGCGCATGGTCATCCTGGTGGACGAGGAAGACCGCGAGAACGAGGGCGATCTGGTCCTGGCGGCCGATTTCGTCACGCCCGATGCGATCAATTTCATGGTGACCCATGCGCGCGGACTGGTGTGTCTGACGCTGACGCATGAACGCTGCGAACAATTGCAGCTGCCGATGATGTCCAACCAGAACGGCACGCGTTACGGTACCAACTTCACGGTCTCCATCGAGGCTGCCGAGGGGGTGGGGACCGGCATTTCCGCAGCGGACCGCGCGCGTACCATCCAGGCGGCCGTGGCGCGTGGCGCCCGGCCGGCCGATCTGGTCCAGCCCGGGCATATATTCCCTGTGCGTGCCGTTCAGGGGGGCGTGCTGGTGCGCGCGGGTCACACCGAGGCCGGTTGCGACCTGACCGCCATGGCAGGCCTGACGCCGGCGGCGGTGATCTGCGAAATCCTCAAGCCTGATGGGACCATGGCGCGCTTGCCGGATTTGATGGTGTTCGCGCGCGAACACGGGCTGAAGATCGGCACTATTGCCGATCTGATCCAGTATCGCAGCGAACATGAATCCATGATCGAACGCCTGGTCGAACGTCCGGTCCAGACCCCTTGGGGGTCGTTCGTGGCGGTCGCCTATCGGGACCGGGCCTCCAACGCGCCGCATCTGGCGCTGGTGCATGGCGACATCCGCCCTGACCAGGAAACCCTGGTGCGTGTGCACGAACCGACCAGCGTGCTGGATCTACTGTGCGAAGGCGCGACGCGCCACAGCTGGACCATTCCCCAGGCCCTGCAGGCCATCACCCAGGCGCCCAGCGGCGTGCTGGTGCTGATGAACTGCCAGGGTGGCGCCGATTTGCTGTTTGCGCAGTTCGATGCCTGGGCTCGCAGTGGCAGTGATGCCCAGGCTGCCCGGCCCGTGGTCGATGGCGAACGCCACGGGCTGCGCACCTTTGGCATCGGCGCACAGATCCTGCGCGATCTGGGCGTGGGCCAGGCCCGGCTGCTGGCGCGGCCACGAAAAATGCCCAGCATGGCAGGGTTCTCCCTGACCATTACGGGTTACCATAATGAACCCGGCGCATCCGACGCCGCGACCTGATCAAGGAACCGCCACTATGAACCCCTACGTGATGACCCCCGACCTGAACGGGGAAGGCCTGCATATCGGCATCGTGCGTGCTCGGTTCAACGAGGAAATCGGCGTGGCCGAACTGCAGACCTGCCTGGACGAACTGGCTGCTCTGGGCGTGGACGAACGCGATGTGATGGTCGTGTCCGTGCCCGGCGCTCTGGAACTGGGCGTGACCTTGGCCCAGATGGCCGAAACGTTCGAATTCGATGCCCTGATCGCCCTGGGTGCCGTGATCCGTGGCGAGACCTATCACTTCGAGATCGTCAGCAATGAGTCGGCGTCGGCCATCAGCCGCATTGCTCTGGAAACCGGCATTCCTGTCGCCAACGGGGTGCTGACGACCGATACCGACGAACAGGCCCAGGCCCGCGCGGCCGACAAGGGCCGTGATTGCGCCCGTGCGGCCGTCGAAATGGCCAATCTGGTGGCTGCCCTGGAACCGGAAGCCGATGACGACGATTTCGACGACTTCGACGACGAAGACGAAGACGACGAGGACCTGGATGACTGAACCCAAGCCCGCGCGCGCTGGCCGTACCAACGCCCGCAGCGCGCGCCGTCTGGCGCGTGAATTCGCGCTGCAAGGGGTCTATGCCTGGTTGCTGCGCGGCGGCACCGATCTGGCCGAACTGGGTGAAATCGACGCCCATGTGCGTGATGGCGAGGACTTCAGCCAGGCTGATGCCCAGTGGTATCTGACCCTGCTGCAGGGGGCGGCCACCCAGGCTGTTGCGTTGCGCGAACGGTTCGTGCCTTATATCGACCGGCCGCTGGCGGAACTGTCTCCCATCGAACACGCCGTGCTGCTGATCGGCAGTTTCGAACTCGTCGAGCACATCGAGGTCCCCTATCGGGTGGCCATCAACGAAGCCGTCGAACTCGCCAAGTCTTTCGGTGGCACGGATGGCTACCGTTTCGTCAACGGCGTGCTCGACAAGCTCGCGGCAGAGGTCCGCGCCCCCGAGGTCCAGGCGACGGCGCGCCGCTGATGCGGCACGGGACGGGCTTATGCAGGCGGATGGCGAATTCGACCTGATTGCACGCTATTTCAAGCGCTCGCCGCCCGACCGGATGCTGGGCGTGGGCGACGACTGCGCCCTGATGCCCCTGTCGGCCGGGTGTGAACTGGCCGTCAGCACCGACATGCTGGTCGAGGGCCGGCACTTTCTGCCCGGCGCCGATCCCGGGGCCCTGGGCCACAAGGCCCTGGCCGTCAACCTGTCCGACCTGGCGGCCATGGGAGCCCGACCCCTGGCCTGCACGCTGGCCCTGTGTCTGCCCGCCGTCGACCATGCCTGGCTGGCGGCCTTTTCCGAAGGCTTTCATGCGCTGGCCCGCGACACCCACTGTCCGCTGGTCGGTGGCGATACGACGCGTGGCGACCGGGTGGTGCTCAGTGTGACCGTGCTGGGTGAGGTGCGCCGGTCGCACGCCCTGCGCCGCGACGCCGCCCGTGTCGGCGATGATGTCTGGGTGTCCGGCACACTGGGTGCGGCCGACCTGGCGTTGCGCCTGGTACTGGGCCAGCTGCCTGCCGACCCCGAACGCCTGCGGGCCACGCAATCCGCGCTGGATCGACCCACGCCGCGCCTGAAACTGGGCCGCTACCTGGCCGGTGTGGCCCATGCCGCCATCGACATATCCGACGGCCTGCTGCAGGATTTCGGCCATATCGTCCAGGCCAGTCACTGCGGCGCCGATCTGTGGCTGGATGCATTGCCGGCGCATCCCGCCCTGGCCGGCCTGGACGAATCCCTGCGCCGCGAGGCCCTGCTGGCCGGGGGGGATGCCTATGAATTGTGTTTTACCGCCCGCCCCTTGTGGCGCGAACAGATCGAGGTGCTGGGGCGTCAGCTGGGCGTGCCGGTGACCCGGGTGGGCACCTTGGTGCGCGGCCAGGGCGTGCGTGTGCTCGATGGCTCAGGGCAGGTCGTACCGGTGACGCGTCGCGGCTTCGACCATTTCACCGACCCGTGCGGAGATCGCGCATGACGAACCGGAATACTGTTGGGGATGCCGGGGATGGGCCGCCCATCCCGCGTCCTTCGGCCGCCTGGGTCTTTGCCCGTCCTGAACGGATCCTGGCCTTCGGCCTGGGTTCGGGCCTGATCCATCCGGCCCCGGGCACCTGGGGTACGCTGGCCGGCTGGCTGCTGTGGGCCATTTTGCTGCGTGATCTGCCCGACGGCTGGATGATCCTGGTCCTGCTGCTGTCCTTCGGGATCGGCTGCTGGGCCGCCCAGCGCTGTGGCGAGGCCCTGGGCGTGCCGGATCATGGCGGCATCAACTGGGATGAGATCGTGGCCATCTGGCTCGTGCTGTGGCTGATGCCGCACGGTTTCTGGTCCCAGGCTGTTTCGGTGGTGCTGTTCCGGTTCTTCGATATCGTCAAACCGCCGCCGGTGGGGCTGCTCGATCGGCGTTTCAAGAACGGCTTCGGGGTCATGATCGACGACATCGTCGCCGCCCTGTATGCCTTGTTGGCGGGCGCGCTGCTCGTTCGCCTGGGGGTGTTGCCATGAACGATCGTGAAACACGTGCCCTGGCGGGCGAGGTAGGTGCCGCGCTGCGGTCCGCCGGCTGGCTGTGTGCCACTGCAGAATCCTGCACCGGCGGATTGCTGGCGGGCGCCATCACATCCTGCCCCGGATCCAGCCTGTGGTTCGAACGCGGCTTCGTCACGTACAGCAATGCCGCCAAGATTGAACAGCTGCGGGTCTCGTCCGATACGCTGGAACGCTTCGGTGCCGTCAGCGAGGAAACTGCCATGGAAATGGCCGCTGGCGTGCTGTCGGCGGTGCCCAGGGCGCAGCTGGCCCTGTCCACGACGGGTATTGCCGGGCCAGGCGGCGCCACGCCCGGCAAGCCGGTCGGCATGGTGTGTTTCGGGATTGCGCGCCGCGCCGGATCGGGGATCGTGACCCGGGCCGTGACCCAGGTGTTCGAGGGCGATCGGGATGCCGTGCGTGCGGCCGCCGTACGCCGCGCCCTGCAGGCGGCGTTGGCGGAATTGGGTAAAACCTGATGTCACAGTCGCAGGCCCTGGCCGGATGGTCCAGGGCCTGCGGTGTTTGGCCGGAATGTGCCAGGCGTGTGCTGGACGTTTCAGCCGCGCAAGGCCTCGCGGATGGCGCTGCGCGTGGCGCGCGCAGTCTTGGCGGCGGCTTGTTCCCAGTCTTCGCCGTCGCTGGCGTACAGGATGGCGCGGGATGAATTGATCATCATGCCCCGGCCTTCCGGTGTGCGGCCTGCGCGCACGGTGGCCCGGATATCGCCACCCTGGACGCCGATGCCCGGAACCAGCAGGGGCATGTCGCCCACCCGGCGCCGCACGTGATCGATTTCTTCCGGAAAGGTTGCGCCGACCACCAGTGCGCATTGGCCGTTGGTGTTCCAGACACGGGCCACCTGGTCGGCGACGTGCAGGTACAGCGGCGTGCCGTTGGCCAGCCGCATGTCCTGCAGATCGGCCCCGCCGACATTGGATGTACGGCACAGGATGATGACCCCCCGGTCGCCATAGTCGATGTAGGGCTGTACCGAATCGCGGCCCATGTAGGGGTTGACCGTCACGGCGTCGGCGCCATAGCGTTCAAAGGCTTCGCGCGCGTATTGTTCGGCTGTGCTGCCGATGTCGCCGCGCTTGGCGTCCAGTACGATGGGCAGGTCCGGATGCCGTTCGCGGATCGTCCGGCAGATGTCCTGCAACTGGTCCTCGGCGCCCAGCGCGGAAAAATACGCAATCTGCGGCTTGAAGCCGCACACATAGGGTGCGGTGGCCTCGACGATGCGCAGGCAGAACTCGGTGATTGCGTCCGGGCGATCCGCCAATTCTTTGGGAAAACGCCGAGGGTCCGGGTCCAGGCCCACCATCAGCAAGGAATCCTGGGCGACCCAGGCACGGTTCAGTTTGTCGATGAAAGTCATGATGCAATCGGCTCGTGTGTCCTGTAGGATCGTGACATGGGCGGACCCGCAGCACAGGCCTGGGTCCGGGCGTAATCGTGGGCGCTGGCGTTCAGGCAGGCCACCAGCGCGGTACCAGTACTGCTGCCCAGGCGGATCCTGCCAGCAGCAGCGTCAACAGCACCGCAGCGCTGCCAATGTCCTTGGCGCGCCCCAGCAGGGGGTGATGCGCCGTGCTGATGGCATCGGCCAGGGCTTCGATCGCGGAATTGACCAGTTCCACCACCAGCACCAGCACGGGGGCGCCTGCCAGCAGCAGCCGTTCGGTGGCGGTGTTGCCCAGCCACAGGCCCAGCGGGATCAGGATCGCGGCCAGTGCGGTTTCCTGGCGAAAGGCGGCTTCCTGGCGCCACGCCGCGCCCAGCCCTTGCAGCGAATAGCCGAAGGCGCGCGCAATGCGCAGCAGTCCGCCCGTGCTTTTGTAAGGAGAAGTCTGGGTCATGGGACAGCGTGTCAGAATGGTGCCGGCATTGTAACGGATGGGGGTGGCTGCAGCCATGGTTCCCCGGCCGTGTCCCTGTGTTTGGCCGGGCCATGAAAAATCCCCGCCACAGCGAACCGTGACGGGGATGAAGCCGGATGCTGGCCGGGGCGCGGGGCACACCGGCCAGGCAGGGCAAGACAGGGGCTTAGAAACCGCCCATGCCACCCATGCCGCCCATGCCACCCATATCGGGCATCGGGGCGGCGGGCTTGTCTTCGACGATTTCGGCCACGGCGGCTTCGGTGGTCAGCAGCAGGCTGGCGACCGAGGCGGCGTTCTGCAGCGCGGTGCGGGTGACCTTGGTGGGGTCGATCACGCCCTGTTCGACCAGGTCGCCGTATTCACCGGTAGCGGCGTTGTAGCCGTAGTTGCCTTCGCCCTTTTCCACCGCGTTGACAATCACGCTGGCTTCGTCGCCGGCGTTGCTGACGATGGTGCGCAGCGGGGCTTCGATGGCGCGCAGGACCAGCTTGATGCCGGCGTCCTGGTCGGCGTTGTCGCCCTTGACCTTGGATACGGCAGCCTTGGCGCGGATCAGCGCGACGCCACCGCCCGGGACGATGCCTTCTTCGACGGCGGCACGCGTGGCGTGCAGGGCGTCTTCGACACGGGCCTTCTTTTCCTTCATTTCGACTTCGGTGGCGGCACCGACGCGGATCACCGCCACACCGCCGGCCAGCTTGGCGACGCGTTCCTGCAGTTTCTCGCGGTCGTAGTCCGAGGTGGCTTCCTCGATCTGCGTGCGGATCTGCTTGACGCGGGCTTCGATGTTCTTGGCATCGCCGGCACCGTCGATGATGGTGGTGTTTTCCTTGGCCACTTCGACGCGCTTGGCCTGGCCCAGTTCGGCCAGGGTGGCTTTTTCCAGGGACAGGCCGGTTTCTTCGGAGATCACCGTGCCGCCGGTCAGGATGGCGATGTCTTCCAGCATGGCCTTGCGGCGGTCGCCAAAGCCCGGGGCCTTGACGGCAGTGGTCTTGAGGATGCCGCGAATGTTGTTCACGACCAGGGTGGCCAGGGCCTCGCCTTCGACGTCCTCGGCCACGATCAGCAGCGGACGGCTGGACTTGGCGACCTGTTCCAGCACCGGCAGCAGATCACGGATATTGCTGATCTTCTTGTCGAAGATCAGGATATACGGATCGTCCAGCACGGAGACTTGCTTGTCCGGGTTGTTGATGAAGTAGGGCGACAGGTAGCCGCGGTCGAACTGCATGCCTTCGACGACATCGAGTTCGTTTTCCAGGGACTTGCCGTCCTCGACGGTGATGACGCCTTCCTTGCCGACCTTGTCCATCGCGTTGGCGATGATTTCGCCGACAGAGGTGTCGCTGTTGGCCGAGATCGAGCCGACCTGGGCGATGGCCTTGCTGGTGGTGCAGGGCTTGGACAGCGAGTGCAGGCTGTCGACGGCCGCGACCACGGCCTTGTCGATGCCGCGCTTCAGGTCCATGGGGCTGATGCCGGCGGCCACGTATTTCAGGCCTTCTTCGACGATGGCCTGGGCCAGCACGGTGGCGGTGGTGGTGCCGTCACCGGCGTTGTCGGAGGTCTTGGAGGCGACTTCCTTGACCAGTTGGGCGCCGATGTTCTCGAACTTGTCCTTCAGTTCGATTTCCTTGGCGACGGAAACACCGTCCTTGGTGACGGTGGGAGCGCCGAAGGAGCGATCCAGCACCACGTTGCGGCCTTTGGGGCCCATGGTGGTCTTGACGGCGTTGGCCAGGATGTTGACGCCGCGAACGATGCGGGTGCGGGCATCGTCACCGAAATAAACTTGCTTTGCAGCCATGTTGAAATTCCTTGGGATTGAACAGTGAGGTGGCTTACTGGATCACGGCGAGGACTTCTTCCTCGCGGATGACGAGCACTTCCTCGCCATCGACCTTGACGGACTGGCCGGCGTATTTGCCGAACAGAACCTTGTCGCCGACCTTCAGGTCGATGGGGATCACTTTGCCGTCTTCGGTCTTCTTGCCGGGGCCGACGGCCAGGACCTCGCCCTGATCGGGCTTTTCAGCCGCGCTGTCAGGGATGACGATACCCGAGGCGGTGGTGCGCTCGTTGTCCAGACGCTTGACGATCACGCGATCGTGCAAAGGACGCAGTGCCATGGAGGAACTCCTGTACATATTGAAGTTTGAGGGTGCGGGGGCGAGGCGTTGTTAGCACTCAACCCCATCGAGTGCTAATTATAAGGACGATTGCGGGGGTTTCAAGAGGGGGCAGGGGGCTTGTTACACCTCGCGCGCCCTAGGTCGCCAGCGCCAGGCGCGGCGCAGCCATGGGCTGGGGCAGCGCCGGCGCAGTGGATTCTGCGCCCTGCCGGAATACGTCGGTTGCGCTGGTCAGGTTCAGGGTCTGGCCATCCAGCGTCTGCACGGCGGCGAAAGATTCCTCGGCCATGGCGGCATTGCTCTGGGTCAGATCGCCCAATTGGGCAAAGGTCTGCTGAATGTGCGCCAGGTCGCGGCTCTGGTCCTGGCCAGCCTGGTGGATGTCGTCGATCAGCGCACCCACCTGATGGTTCTGTTCCAGGATGCGGCCCATGGCCTCTGCGGCCTCACGCGTGCGGGCCACCCCGCCCTGGGCGATCTGCACGGTTTCATGGATCAGGTGGCCGATTTCCTTGGCGGCGCCGGCCGATCGCTGGGCCAGTGCCCGGACTTCTCCGGCGACCACGGCAAAGCCGCGGCCCTGCTCGCCGGCGCGGGCGGCCTCGACGGCGGCATTCAGGGCCAGGATGTTGGTCTGGAAGGCAATGCTGTCGATCACGTCCACGATTTCGCCGATCTTCTGGCTGGCGGCGTCCATGCGTTCGATCTGTTCGGCGGCCTGGTTCACGATCCCGGCGGCGTGTGTGGCTGCGTTGCCCGAATCCCTGGCCAGGGCGACGGCCTGGCGGGCCCGGTCGGCATTGCTGTCGATCAGGCTGGCCAGTTGCGTCATGGCGCTGGCAGTCTGGGCCAGGCGGCTGGCGGCCTGTTCGGTCTCGGTGCTCAGATGCTGGCTGCCCTGGGCGATTTCGGACGAGGCATGGCGCAGACCGTTCAGCTGGCCGTGCACGTCATCGATGAAGGAACGCAAATTCAGGCTGGCTTGCTTGATGGCTTGCTGGATCGAGGCAATTTCATCCAGGCGCGGCAGCCGCCAGTCGTCCACGGGCTGGCCCGTTGCGGCCTGGATGGCTTGGCGCTGGATGGCGCGCAGCGGTTGCACCAGCCGGCGATCCAGCAGCCAGCCGGCCAGCAGGACCAGCGCTGCGCCGCCGCCCGTGGCGCCCAGCCAGGCGGTATCCCGCAATCCGGCCAGCCAGGCGACGCCAGCCCAGAGCGGGATCAGGCTGCCCAGGGTCAGCGCCAGCCGCTGGCGCAGCGACAGCGTGCGCAAGCCATTGCGCCAGCGCCGCCACCCGGTATCCATCAGCAGGCCGCGATGGAAGCGGGCGATTGGCCGGCCGGTCTGGAAGCTTGCGAAGACGCGCTCGGCGGCGGTGATTTCTGCGCGGCTGGGCTTGGTGCGCACGGACAGGTAGCCGCTGAGCACGTCCTGATGATAGACGGGCGCGACATTGGCCCGGACCCAGTAGTGATCGCCGTTCTTGCGCCGGTTCTTGACCACGGCGGTCCATGAGCGGCCCTGTTTCAGCGTGTCCCACAGGTCCTGATAGGCTGCGGGGGGCACGTCGGGATGGCGCACGATGTTGTGGGCCTTGCCCAGCAGTTCGGTGTATTCGAAGCCGCTCACGCGCACGAATGCTGCGTTGGCATAGGTGATGCGGCCTTTGAGATCGGTGGCGGACAGCAGCGTTTCACCGTCCCGAAAGTCGTATTCCTGTTGGGTGACAGGCAGGTTCTTGCGCATGGGCGGGCCCCGAATAATTGAGAGGTAAAATATCTTGTATATCAATGACTTATGAAATAGATCCCTATTATTCCGCATCATGCTGGATAAACATAATTTTTTTGCATATACATCGATGCAAAATAGGCATACAGCAACACAGGATGAGACGGGGCAGGTCTGGGGCGGATGCTCGATAGTTAATTACAATCATGACTATATAAACAATCAATTTTACTTATCGTCTTGGCTCCCCTACACTGGTTTCCGTCGCCCTCATGGGCCTTTCACTGAACCTTTGAACAAGGAGCTTTTTTCATGTCCCTGATCAACACCACCATCAAGCCCTTCAAGGCCACCGCCTACCACAATGGCAAATTCATCGACGTCACCGAGCAGACCGTCGCCGGCAAGTGGTCCGTGTTCGTGTTCTACCCGGCCGACTTCACTTTCGTGTGCCCGACCGAGCTCGAAGACCTGGCCGATCATTACGCTGAATTCCAGAAACTGGGCGTGGAAATCTATTCCGTGTCGACCGATACGCATTTCTCCCACAAGGCCTGGCACGACACGTCCGATGCCATCAAGAAGGTCAACTACCCGATGATCGGCGACCCCACCCATGTGCTGTCGCGCAACTTCGACGTGCTGATCGAAGAAGAAGGCGTCGCCCTGCGCGGCACCTTCGTGGTGAACCCGGCCGGCGAAATCAAGGTCCTGGAAATCCATGACAACGGGATTGGCCGCGATGCGTCCGAACTGCTGCGCAAGGTCAAGGCGGCCCAATACATTGCCGCGCACCCGGGTGAAGTCTGCCCCGCCAAATGGGAAGAAGGCGCCAAGACGCTGACGCCTTCGCTGGACCTGGTCGGCAAGATCTGATCCTTTCCATCGCCGGATCGGCGCGCGTCGTCGGGATGCGCGCCCCGTGATGCCTCGGTGGCCCGGCTGCGGGCCGGGCTGCCGGTTTTGCTCCCCCGCGCTTTTCTGGTCGGGCGGTGCCCTATGGGTGTCGCCCGGGGGGACGCTTTTTTCAAAAAGGTGTGAATATGCTGGATGCAAACCTCAAAGGACAACTGGGAACCTATCTCGAACGGGTGACGCAGCCCGTCGAACTGCGCGCATCGCTGGACGATGGCGCCCCGTCGCAGGAACTGCGGGCCTTTCTGGAAGACATCGCCAGCCTGTCCGACAAGATCACCCTGGCGGATGCCGCCCCTGGGGCGCGTGTGCCGTCATTTGAAATCGCCCGTACCGGCACCGATGTGGCCGTGCGCTTTGCCGGCATTCCCCTGGGACACGAGTTCACGTCGCTGGTGCTGGCCTTGTTGCAGGTCGGTGGCCATCCGCCCAAGCTGGATGACGCGGTGGTCGAGCAGATTCGCGCCTTGCCGGGTGATTACACGTTCGAAACCTACTTTTCCCTGTCGTGCCAGAATTGCCCGGATGTGGTCCAGGCCCTGAACGCGATGTCCGTCCTGAACCCGCGCATTCGCCACGTGGCGATCGATGGCGCCCTGTTCCAGGACGAAGTCCAGCAGCGCGAGATCCTGTCCGTGCCGACCGTGTTCCTGAACGGCGAACTTTTTCACCAGGGCCGTGCGGGCGTCGAAGAGCTTCTGGCCAAGCTGGATGTGGGCGATGATACGGCCAAGGTCGAGGCCCTGAATGCCCGTGAAGCATTCGATGTGCTGGTGGTCGGTGGCGGCCCGGCAGGTGCGGCCGCCGCCGTGTACGCAGCGCGCAAGGGCATCCGCACGGGGGTGGTGGCCGAACGTTTCGGCGGCCAGGTGCTCGACACCATGGCGATCGAGAATTACATCTCCGTGCTGGAAACCGAAGGGCCCAAGTTCGGCGCTGCGCTGGAACAGCACGTCAAGGCCTACGAGGTGGACATCATGAACCTGCAGCGGGCCAAACGCCTGGTGCCGGGCCGACTCATCCAGATCGAACTGGACAGCGGCGCGATCCTGAAAGCCCGATCCGTCATCCTGTCGACGGGCGCGCGCTGGCGCCAGATCAATGTGCCGGGCGAGGACGAATACCGCAATCGCGGCGTGGCCTACTGCCCGCACTGCGATGGCCCCTTGTTCAAGGGCAAGCGCGTGGCGGTGATCGGCGGCGGGAATTCCGGGGTCGAGGCGGCGATCGATCTGGCGGGCATCGTGGGTCACGTCACGCTGATCGAATTCGGTGATGCGCTGCGTGCCGACGACGTCCTGCAGCGCAAGCTGCGCAGCCTGGCCAATGTGACTGTGCTGACTTCGGCGCAGACGACCGAGATCCACGGCGATGGCAAGCGGGTGGTCGGCCTGAGCTATACGGACCGGACAAGCGGCGCCGCGCATCGCGTCGAACTGGAAGGCGTGTTCATCCAGATCGGCCTGGTGCCCAATACGGAATGGCTCAAGGATACGGTCGAACTCAGCAAGCATGGCGAGATCGTGGTCGATGCCCGGGGGCAGACTTCGGTGCCTGGGGTGTTCGCGGCTGGAGATGCGACCACGGTGCCATACAA